>NCEH01000213.1 GCA_002304505.1 Rhizobiales bacterium 32-66-11
GGTGCCGCCGCTGTAGGTATTGACGCCGGAGAGGACGAGCGTGCCGGCTCCGTTCGCCGTCAGTCCGAAGCCGCTCCCGGAGACGATGCCGCTCAGCGTCAGCGTCGTGCCGGTGGCGACGGACACAAAGGAACTGCTGGTGAGAGACACATTCGGGCTGTAACTGAACGTGCCGGTCGTGGACAGGGTGCCACCACCGAGAGACATCGTCCCGCTGCCGAGTGCCGTATCGCTGGCGACCTGCAGGGTGCCGCCGGAAATGGTGGTAATGCCGGAATAGGTGTTCGTGCCAGAGAGGATGAGCGTGCCCGTGCCGGTCTTCGTGACCTTGCCGGTTCCGGAGATCTCGCCGGCATAGGTAAGGTCAGAGTTGAAGACGACCGTGCCATTGTTGGCGATGTCCGACGAAAAGTTCGTCGCGTTGATCTGGAGGGTGCCTGTAGAGACGGTTGTCCCACCCGTATAGGACAGGGTACCGGACAGGATGAGGGTGCCGCTCCCGGCCTTCGTCAGCGCGCCTGTGCCGTCCACCGTCCCCGTCAATGTCAAGGCGGTGGCCGTAGCAGTGTTGATCGTGCCGCCGCCCGTGCCGAGGTGGAACGTGCGACCGCTGGAGAAGTCCGCACTTGACGAAAGGATGCCGCCACCGGAGAGCGTGACCGATCCGTCGCTGTCCCCCAAGTACGCGTTCGATGCCACCGACACCGTGCCCGCCGAGATGAACAGGCCTCCGGTGAACGTGTTCGACCCCGACAAGGTGAGGGTGCCAGTGCCTGCTTGTGTCACCGAGCCGCTGCCCGAGATGACGCCGGCATAGGTGATGGCGTTGGACCGGTCGAACACCAACGCGCTGTTATTGACGATATCGCCCGCGACGACGCCGGTGGTGCTGCCGGCGCCGATCTGAAGGGTCCCGGCGGAAACGGTCGTTCCGCCGCTATAGGTGTTGGTGCCCGAGAGAATGAGGGTGCCAGCCCCGTTCATCGTGAGGCCGCCGGTGCTGGAAACAATACCGCTGAGCGTCAGCGTCGTGTCGATGGCGACGGAAATGCTGGAACTGCTGGACAGGCTCACATTTCGGCTGGAGGTGAAAGTGTCGGTGGTGGAGAGGGTGCCACCTGCGAGGGTCAGTGCCCCGCTGCCAAGTCCGGCATTGGCCGCGATCTCCACGGTGCCAGAGGAAATGGTCGTGCCGCCGGAATAGGTGTTGGTGCCCGACAGGATGAGCGTGCCGCTGCCCGCCTGCGTCAGGCTGCCAGTCCCCGATATGGTGCCGCTATAGGTGACGCTGTCCGAGCGGTTGAAGACCAGGGCCGCATTGGCGGTGATGTTTCCCGTGATGCTGCCCGCCGAGCCTCCGCTCCCGATCTGCAGCGTCCCGGCGGAGATGGTGGTGCCGCCGGAATAGGTGTTGGTCCCGGTGAGCGTCACCACGCCGGACCCGAGCTTGGTCAGCGCGCCGGTGCCGGAGATGACAGCGGCATAGGTACCGTCCGTCGCCTGGGAAATGGCGACGGTGCCGTTGTTGGCGATATCTGCGGAGAAATTGGTTGTCTCAATCTGCAGGGTGCCGGCGGACACCGTGGTTGCGCCGGAATAGGAATTGCTGCCGGAGAGGACGAGGGTGCCAGCGCCGGTCTTGGTCAGCCCGCCGGTTCCGTCCAGCGTCCCCGTCAAGGTGAGGGTGCCGGAATTGGGGCTGAAGGTGCCGCCGCCCGTTCCGAGATGG
>NCEH01000214.1 GCA_002304505.1 Rhizobiales bacterium 32-66-11
GGTGCCGCCGCTGTAGGTATTGACGCCGGAGAGGACGAGCGTGCCGGCTCCGTTCGCCGTCAGTCCGAAGCCGCTCCCGGAGACGATGCCGCTCAGCGTGAGCGTGGTGCCGGTCGCGACGGAAACTGAGGAACTGCTGGTGAGGGCCACATTCGGGCTGAAACTGAAGGTGCCGGTGGTGGAGAGGGTGCCGCCACCCAGGGTCAGTGTCCCGCTGCCGAGGGCGGTATCACTGGCGACCCGCAGGATGCCCGCGGAGATGGTCGTGCCGCCTGAATAGCTGTTGGTGCCGCTCAGGATGAGTGTGTCCGTGCCAATCTTCCTGACAGCGCCGCTTCCGGAGATCGTACCGGCATAGGTGAGCCCCGAATTGAAGGTGACCGTGGCGTTGTTCACGATGTCCGATGAGAAGCTCGTCGCGTTGATCTGGAGGGTGCCGACGGAGACGGTGGTTCCACCCGTATAGGACTGGGTGCCGGACAGAATGAGGGTGCCGCTTCCGGTCTTCGTCAGCCCTCCGGTGCCATCCAGCGTCCCCGTCAAGGTCAAGGTGGTCGCCGTGGCGGTGTTGAGCGTTCCGCCGCCCGTGTCGAGATGGAATGTGCGGTCACTGGAGAAGGTGGCACTTGCCAAAAGGATGCCGCCGCCGGAGAGCGTGACCTCACCCGCGGTTGCGCCCAGGTTTTCATCACTTGCCACCGACAACGTGCCCGATGCGATGGTCAGGCCACCGCTGAATGTATTCGTCCCCGAAAGGGTGAGGGTGCCCGAGCCCGCTTGCGTCACCGAGCCGGTGCCCGAGATGACGTCGGAATAGGTGACATTGTTCGACCGGCTGAACACCACCGCGCTGTTATTGGTAATATCGCCCGCGACAACACCGGTGGTGCCGCCGGCACCGATCTGCAGGGTGCCGGCGGAAACCGTCGTGCCGCCGCTATAGCTGTTGGTGCCGGAGAGGACGAGGGTGCCGGCCCCGTCCAGCGTCAGCCCGCCGGTGCTGGAAATGATGCCGCTGAGCGTCAGCGTGGTGTCGGTGGCAACTGAAATGACGGAGGCGCTGGACAGCGTCACATTGCGGGTGGAACTGAACGTATCGGTGGTGGACAGGGTGCCACCTGCGAGGGTCAGCACCCCGCTGCCCAGTCCTGCATTGGTTCCCACCTGCAGAGTGCCGGCCGAGATGGTCGTGCCGCCGGAATAGGTGTTGGTGCCCGTCAGGATGAGCGTGCCGCTGCCCGCCTGCGTGAGGCTGCCGGTGCCTGAAATGGTGCCGCTATAGGTGAAGACGTCCGAGCGGTTGAAGACCAGCGCCGCATTGTCGGTGATGTTTCCCGTGATGCTGCCCGCGGAGCCGCCGCTCCCGATCTGCAGCGTCCCGGCGGAGATGGTGGTGCCGCCGGAATAGGTGTTGGTCCCGGTGAGCGTCACCACGCCGGAGCCGAGCTTGGTCAGCGCGCCGGTGCCGGAGATGACAGCGGTATAGGTACCGTCCGTCGCCTGGGAAATGGCGACGGTGCCGTTGTTGACGATATCTGCGGAGAAATTGGTTGTCGCAATCTGCAGGGTGCCGGCGGACACCGTGGTTGCGCCGGAATAGGAATTGCTGCCGGAGAGGACGAGGGTGCCGGCGCCGGTCTTGGTCAGCCCGCCGGTTCCGTCCAGCGTCCCCGTCAAGGTGAGGGTGCCGGAATTGGGGCTGAAGGTGCCGCCGCCCGTTCCGAGATGG
>NCEH01000152.1 GCA_002304505.1 Rhizobiales bacterium 32-66-11
GCGGAGCATCCGCCGGGGCCGGACGATCGCATCTTTTTAAGGCGCCCCCACCGTCCGCGACACGTCGCATTCGGCCGAACCGGATCGGCGGGCGCCGTCCGCTTTGGCGACGGCGGGTCCTCGGGAGTCAAGGCGACACCCGGATCTCGCCCGATCCGGGTGGGAGCGCAGCCACGCCTCCCTTTGGGAGGCCGATGGCGCGAACCGCGGCAAATCTCGTCCGTGCGTAAATTATGGGCAGAAGAAGCTTAAAAATTCACGTTGACGAGCGGGCGAACTGTCAGCACGCTGATCATCGACGATCTAGGAGGTTAAGTCATATCCATATGATCAGTATGCTGATTATATGGTGCTGCGCCTTGAAGGTCCCGTCACCGACTGAAAATCCGCGCACGCTTAGGCGTAAAGAAAAGCAATAATCCAGAGTTATTCACGTTTCCTGGCGAGATTATTTCGGTGCCAAGGATATTCGTGGCTTGAGATATGGACGTCAGTTCCGGCGAGACTCATGTTTATCAGAGGGGATATGGCGATGTTGAAGCGCATCGTGCAGACAGGCGTGACGCTTGCTGCTCTTTTACTGGGAATGCAGGCTGCGAATGCGCAGACGGAGGGCCTTGATGTGACGGTCGATCCCGGCAAGGGGTCCACCGAGGTGGTCCGCCAGCTCGCGGCGGGCGTCTACGACATGGGCTTTCCGGACATTAACGTCCTCGCCGAGTTCAATGCCCGCAATCCCGAGCAAGCCTTCCCGGTCGTCATGAGCGGCTATGAGCAGGCGCCGGCAGCGATCTTTTTCCTGAAGTCGAAGGGGATCAAGGAGCCCAAGCAGCTCGACGGCAAGAAGCTCGGCTCCGCCGCGCACGATTCCACCTTCAAGCTGTTCCCGATCTTCGCCCAGATCAACGGCATCGATCTGCCCTCGGTGCAGATCCAATACATCGAACCCAACCTGCGCGAGGCGATGCTGGCGCGCGGCGAAGTGGATGCCACGCCGGGCCAGCTTTTCAACGCGGTGATGCAGTTGAAGTCAAAGGGCGTGCCGGAAAGCGACATCGGTTATTTCATGTACAGCAAGTACGGCCTGCCACTGTACAGCAATTCCATTGCCGCCAACAAGGCGTTCCTGGAGAAGAACCCGGAAGCGGTCCGCGCCTTCCTGCGCGCCACCGTGAAGGGTGTGCGCGACATGGTGAAGGACCCGGAGGAGGGCGTGAAAGCGGCCCTCACCTACCAGCCGCTGCTGAACGCCGACATCGAGCGCGAGCGCCTCAAGCTCGCCATGGATTGCTGCCTCATCACCCCGAACGTGCTGAAGGACGGGTTCGGCGTCATGGATACCGATCGGCTGAAGAAGGACATCGAGCTGATCGCGAAGTCCAACAACCTGCCCCGCGTTCCGGCGATCGCCGAGGTCTATGACCCGTCTTACCTGCCCGCCAAAAAGGACCTGATGGTCAAGTGACGAGGTCCGGCGGCCGGAGCCGGGCCGTGTGAAGATTGTGCCGGGCGGCGGCTGCGCTGTCCGGCATATCCGCGCGTTCAAGCCGTGAAAGACCGGGGCGCCGCAAGGCGCCGTCCCCTCATCAGTCCGGCTGCCGCGCTGAAAATTCCGAACATGCATGCCCGCGAGGCCCCGATGACTGAAATCGCCCAGATCCCCTGCTTCATCGCGGGGCGCGAGACTTTCGGCACCCGCTTTTTCGAGAAGCATTATCCCGCCACCGGCCAGGTCGCGGCGCGGGTGGTGGAGAGCGATGCCGACCTGGTGGACCAGGCGGTATGCGCCGCCCGTGCCGCGCTCAACGGACCCTGGAAGAACACCACCCTGGATGATCGCCTCGCCCTCATGGAGCGCATCGCGACCCTGATGGATGCCCGCCTGCACGAGATCGTCGCGGAAGAGATCGCCGACACCGGCAAACCCATCACCATCACCACGAACATCGAGATCCAGCGCGCCATCGCCAATTTCCGCGCCTTCGCCGACATCGCGCGCGCCTCCGCCGCGGGCGGTTTTGAAACCGTGCTGGCGAACGGCGGGCGCGCCCGCAATCGCATCGTGCGCAATCCGATCGGCGTGATCGGCATCGTCGCGCCCTGGAACCTGCCGCTGCTGCTGCTGACGTGGAAGGTCGCGCCGGCCCTCGCGTGCGGCAACACCATCGTGGTCAAGCCGTCCGAGCATTCCCCGCGCACGGCGGTTCTCCTGGCGAAGATCGCCAAGGAAGCCGGCCTGCCCGACGGCGTTTTGAACATCGTCCACGGCCATGGGGCCGGCGCGGCCGGCAGCTTCCTGGTGAACCACTCCGGCGTGAACGCGCTCGCCTTCACCGGTGAGACGCGCACCGGCGAAGCCATCATGCAGGCGGCGGCGCAGGGCCCGCGCCCGGTCTCGCTGGAGCTTGGGGGCAAGAACCCGGCGCTGATCTTCGGCGATTGCGACCTTGCGGCCGCCATCGCCGGGACCGCCCGTTCCATGTTCGACAATTGCGGACAGGTCTGCCTGACCACCGAGCGCATCTTCGTCCATCGCTCGGTGTTCGAGCCGTTCGTGGACGGCATCGCGGCGGCGGCGCGGGCGCTGAAGCCGGGCGATCCCATGGCGGCCGAAACCACGCTCGGCCCGGCCATCAGCGCCACCCAGCGCGACAAGGTGCTCGGCTATTATGCGCGCGCGAAGGAGGCGGGCGCCACGGTCATCGCCGGCGGCGGCGGGCTCGACATGCCGGCGCCGTTCGAGAACGGCTATTGGGTCGCGCCCAGTATTTTCAGCGGCTTGCCGGACGATGCGGAGATCTGCCGCCGGGAAGTGTTCGGCCCGTGTGGGCACGTCTCGATCTTCGACGACGAGGATGAAGTGATCGCGCGCGCCAATGCCACCGACTACGGCCTCGCCGCCACCGTGTGGACGCGCGACGAAGCCCGCCAGGACCGGGTCGCGACCCAGCTCCAGAGCGGCACGGTTTGGGTCAATTGCTGGCGCGTGCGGGACGAGCGCGCGGTCTTCGGCGGATTCAAGCGCTCCGGCGTCGGCCGGGAAGGCGGCGCCTGGTCGCTGGACTTTTATTCCGAGCTGAAGACCATCTGCGCCCTGGAGCCGGCCCGCTGAGCCGCAGGCTTGAGGAGGAAACACCGCCATGAACACCCATAGCCCGGCGCCCACGACCCAAGCCGCGTCCTCTGCCGCGTCCCCTGCCGCGACGGCGACCCGCAACGGCGGGCAGATCCTGGTGGATGCGCTGCGCATCCATGGGGCCGACCGGATCTTCGGCGTGCCGGGCGAAAGCGCCCTGCCGGTCTTCGATGCTTTGCACGAGGGCGAGAAGGGCGTTCGCTTCGTCATGTGTCGGCACGAGGCCAACGCCTCCCACATGGCGGAGGCGGACGGCAAGCTGACCGGCCTGCCGGGGCTCTGCCTGGTCAGCCGGGGGCCGGGCGCCATGCACGCGACGGTTGGCGTGCACACGGCCTGGCAGGATTCCACGCCGATGATCCTGATCGTCGGCCAGGTGCCGCGCACCACGCGGGGCCGCGAGGGCTTCCAGGAGATCAATTATGTCCGCGTGTTCGCGGACATGGCGAAATGGGTGGGCGAGATCGAAAGCGCCGACCTGATCCCGGAATATGTCAGCCGCGCCTATCATATCGCGACCCAGGGACGGCCGGGGCCGGTGGTGCTCTCCATCCCCGAGGATGTGTTGAGCAGCTTAAGCGCGGTCGCCGACGCGCCGGCCTTCCACCGCGCCGCCCCCGCCCCGGCGGCGAGCGACATGGCGCGGCTGCGGGACCTTCTGCAGGGCGCACAGCGCCCGCTGGTGATCATCGGCGGCAGCACCTGGACCGCCGAGGCCGCAGGCAAGGTGAGCGCCTTCTGCGCCGCCAGCGGACTGCCGGTCGCGGCCGGGTTCCGCTCGCAGGACCTCGTGAACAACGACCTGCCGCACTATGTCGGCCATCTCACGCTGGGCTCCAGCCCGGCCCTGACGGAGCGGGTGAAGGCGGCCGACGTGGTGGTGGCGATCGGCGACCGGCTCGGCGAAATCACCAGCAAGGCCTATTCCGCCCTCGATGTTCCCGCGCCCAAACAGACGCTGATCCATGTGCATCCCGGCGCGGAGGAATTGGGGCGGGTCTATAATGCCGACCTGCCGATCCTCTCGGGGATGGAGCGGGTCGCCGACGCCCTGGCGGAACTGGAGCCGCTCGACTCCACCCTCTGGACCGACTGGGCGCAGGCGGCCCGCGCCGAGTTCGAGGCGTTCCAGCAGCCGCCCACCCGCACCGCCGGCTTCGATCTCGGCAAGATGATCCTGCATCTGCGCGAGGTCCTGCCGGATGACGCCATCATCGCCAATGGGGCGGGAAACTACACCGTGTGGCTGCACCGCTTCTTCCGCTACCGGACCTTCGGCACCCAGATGGCGCCGAAATCCGGCAGCATGGCCTATGGTCTGCCGGGGGCCATCGCGGCCAAGCTGCGCCATCCCGAGCGGACCGTGGTGGCCCTCGCCGGCGACGGCTGCTTCCAGATGGCCTCGCCGGAGTTCGCCACCGCCGTCCATTACAAGCTGCCGATCGTGGTGATCGTGGTGAACAATGCGATCTACGGCTCGATCCGCATGCATCAGGAGCGGCATTTCCCCGGACGGCCGAGCGGCACCTTCCTCACCAATCCCGATTTTGCCGCGCTGGCGCAAAGCTATGGCGCCCATGGCGAGGTGGTGACGCAGGATGGCGAATTCCCCGCCGCTTTCGCCCGCGCCCTGGCGGCGGGCGGCCCCGCGATCGTGGAAGTGCGCGTGCCCTCCAATCAATTGACCCCGGACATGATTATTTGAGGTTTTGAATTTCCGGATGGAAAGCCCGGTAATTTGGGTCGCCGCAGGCCAAAAAACTGAGTGTTTGCAGCAGATGTTTCACGTGAAACATTCAATATTGGCGGACGAACAGGGGTTTACTGGCGGTTCGCCGCGACTTTCCCGCGGATGAAACGATCCATTCGGGGCGAATGTTTTTCGCACATGAATCCGGCCCGGCCGATGTCGCGCGACACCGGCCGGAAACCCCGCGTTGCCCCCCTCGCGCCCGTCCTACCGTCCCCTGCCCATGACCATATCCGGCAGGCCGGTTGCGATCTGCGGGAACAGGCACAGCAGGACCACGGCCAGCATCATCAGCAGCACGAACGGAACGGTGCCCCAGATCACATCCTTCAGCGGAATGTCGGGGGCGATGTTCTTGATGACGAAGATGTTCAGCCCCACCGGCGGGTGGATCAGCCCCATTTCCATCACGATCGTCATCACCACGCCGAACCAGATCAGGTCGAACCCGGCGGCCTTCAGCGGCGGCAGGATGATGGGCGCGGTCATCAGGATGATCGACACCGGCGGCAGGAAGAAGCCCAGCACCACCACCAGCACCAATATGGTCGCCAGCAGCAGCCATTTGGAGAGCTGCAGCCCCACGATCGCCTGCGCCGCCGCCTGCGAGATGTGCAGATAGCTCATCACATAGGAATAGAGCAGGGACATGCCGATGATCAGCATCAGCATGGTGGCCTCGCGCAAGGTGGAGGTGAGGATCGGCTCGAGATCCTTCGGCGTCCACACCTGGTAGATGAGCGCGATCAGCACCAAAGCCAAAATCCCGCCGAGCCCGGCGGTCTCGGACGGGGTGGCATAGCCGCCATAGAGCGCCACCATGACGCCGGTGAGCAGCACCACGAAGGGCAGCACCCGCGGCAGCGCGGCGAAGCGGTCGCGCATGGTGAGGTGCTCTTCGTGCAGGATCGGCGATGTGGTGCCATCCTGTTCGTAGGCGAGCTTGGCGCGGGCGAATTCCTGGCGGAAGCGCACCATGGCATAGGCGGCGAACAGCATCACCAGCAGCAGGCCCGGCCCGAGCCCGGCGAGGAACAGGCGGCCGAGCGATTGCTCGGCGGCGACCGCATAGAGGATCATGGTGATGGAGGGCGGCAAAAGGATGCCGAGCGTGCCCCCGGCGGCGATCAGGCCGGCGGCAAAGCCGCCCGAATAGCCGCGCTTGCGCATTTCGGGAATGCCGGCCGAGCCGATGGCCGAGCAGGTGGCGGGCGAGGAGCCGGCCATGGCGGCGAACAAGGCGCAGGCGAACACATTGGCGATGCCGAGCCCGCCGGGGATCTTGTGCATCCAGGCATGGAGCGCGGAATAGAGGTCCTGCCCGGCGCGCGACTTGCCGATGGCGGCGCCCTTGAGGATGAACAGGGGAATGGAGAGGAGGGTGATGGAGGCCATCTCCTCATAGACATTCTGGGTGACCGTATCGAGGGATGCGGCGGGCATGAAGCCGAGCATGAACAGCACCGCCACCGCGCCCAGCGCGAAGGCGATGGGCATGCCGATGAACATGGTCAGCAGGGTCGCCCCGCCATACATCAGGCCGACGACGAGGGTGCTCATGGATGCGTCCTCCGGGCGAGGGCGCAGGCGATCTGCAGGGCGATCTGGGCCGACAGCAGTCCCATGCCGAGCATCATCACCCCATAGGGGATCCACAAAGGCGGGGCCCAGGTGGAGGAGGAGACATGGCCGTCGATCCAGGCTTCCTCCAGCAATGTGAACGATTTCCAGGTGAAGAAAGCGCAGAAGGCGAAGCTGGCGATATCCACCAGCAGCAGCCGGGCGGCATTCACGCGCGGCGGCAACAGCGCGCTCAAGGCCTCGATGGCCACATGGCCGCGCCGGCCCTGGACATAGGCCGCGGTCATGAAGGTGGCGCCCACCAGCAGGAAGACGGACGCCTCGTCCTGCCAATAGGTCGGCGCATGGAACAGCAGGCGCGTCACCACGCTGTAGGACAAGATCAGGCTCGCCGCCACGAGTGCGATCGAGGCCACCAGCACGATGGCGCGATTGACCAGAGCCGTTGCGCGGACAAGGGCCGCGAGGCCCCCGCCGCTTTGCGTCTGCGCCGCGATTCCGGCCGTGTCGGGCGCAGTGTCCAGCATCTTGCTCATGCCGCGGCCGCCAGTGCGAGCAGCTTGGCGCAATTCTCGCTCTTGCCGGCGAAGTCGGTCCAGGCGGTTTCCTTGGCAATGGCGACCCATTTGGCGATGATGTCCGCCGTCAGCAGATGCACGTCGGCGCCCGCCTTCTTGTAGGTCTCCTCGACCCGCACGTCGTCGGCGAGCGCGCCCTTCAGGCCGAATTCCTGCATCTCCAGGCCGACCGTGGTGAGGATCTGCTTCTCCTTGTCCGAGAGGCCGTCGAAGACGATCTTGGAGATCAGCAAAGGCTGGAACGTGAATTGGTAGGACTTGCCACGCCCGGTCGCGAGATGGCGCGCGACTTCCTCGGTGCGGAAGGAAATCATGCTGGTGGAGGAGGTGATGGCGGCTTCACAGATGCCGGTCTGCAGGGCCACATAGAGTTCGTTGGAGGGGAAGGACACGACGGTGCTGCCGATGCGCTGGAACACGATGTCCATCTCGCGCGAGGCGCCGCGCACCTTCACGCCCTTGGCATCCTCCGGCGCGACCACCGGCTGCGACTTGCTCACGCAGCCCGCCGCCTGCCACACCCATGTGAGGATCATCACCCCCTTCGCGGCCAGCGCGCTTTCCAGCGCGGCGCCCGCCGGCTTGGTGCGCCAGGACAGGCCGTTCTCATAGCTGGTCACGATGCCCGGCAATTGCCCGATGTTGCATTCGGGGATTTCGCCGCCCGCATAGGCGATGGGGAAGAGCGACATATCCAGCGCGCCCTTCCGCAAGGCGGAGAATTGCGCATTGGTCTTCATCAGCGAGGCGCCGGGATAGACGTTGAACTTCAAGGCGCCGTCCGAGCGCTTTTCCACTTCGGCGGCGAATTTATTCACCAATTGGTCGCGGAAATCGCCGTCGGTTCCGCTCGAGCCGGGGAACTGGTGCGAGATCTTCAGCGTGCGCGCATCCGCCCGCGCCGGTCCGGTGGCGCGGATCACAAACGGCGCGGCGAGGGCGCCGGACACAAAAAGCCTGCGACTGATCTTCATGGCGTTTCTCCCAATAGTTCCGACATTGCGGAGCGGGCGGGATTTTTCCGCGCCCGGTTCTTTCGCGCGCGGGGCTGTGGCTCAGCCCCGCGCCTGATCTTCTCGTGCGATGCTCAGGCGGCGTCCGCGCCGGTCGGCGGCGCCGCCTGCGCCACCACGCCGCGCGCTTCCAGCGCCTGGATCGCGGCGGGCGCGTAGCCGTAGTTTTCCAGCACCTCGCGGGTGTGCTGGCCGAGCAGCGGCGGGCTGCGGCGGATCCAGCCGTCCTCGGCGCCGGCCATCTTCAAGGGGCTGGACAGCTGCGCGAGCGGGCCGAGGGTGGGATGGGGCACGGTCTCCACCAGGCCGAGA
>NCEH01000153.1 GCA_002304505.1 Rhizobiales bacterium 32-66-11
TCGCCACCCGCTACGACCGTTGCGCCCACACCTTCTTCTCAGCCATATGCATCGCCGCAACAGTCATCTTCTGGCTCTGATTAGTGAGTCCTGAGCCTAAGTCGCGGATGATCGAGCGCGGCGGGAATCGGTTCAGCCAAAGGCGATTGTGTGCGCAAGGCGCGGTGATTTGAGGCCCGTCGAGACAAGAGTGAGTAGCTTTGTCGCGCGGACCGTGAATACGCAGGTTTGTTGGCGATTTGTTGCTGGTTTTGTTTCTGTCATTTGCAGGTGACAGGGTGGGCGACACGGCGCGTTTCAAATTTGCAACAGTCGGAGCCGATCGGCGACCTTCGCGCAGATAGGGCGCGACACCGTTTTGGGGCGCTGATAAGACGAGTCAATTGGAAATGTGATATTATCACATCTGGCCTGCGGCGCGGTTTTGGGGCCCTGCCGCCAGGGTGGATGGTGGTTTGGGGAAAGGGGAAAAGATGACCGGTTCGGTTGCAGATCGTCTCGCCGCGCGTGGATCACGGAACGGCGCGCTCCTGATGAGATCGCTCCTCGCCGGCGTCGCGGCGGTGGCCTTGCTCGGGGCGCCGGCGCTGGCCGCCGATATGTCGACCAAGGCCCCGGCTGCCGCAGAGCCCGCCGCCGAGGAAGCGGAGCCCTCCATCGCCTCCCAGCTCGGCTGGCTCGGCGATTGGGGCGGCGCCCGCACCAAGCTTGCGGACGCGGGCATCCAGTTCGGCGTCAATTATATCGGCGAGGTGTGGAGCAACACCCGCGGCGGGCTCGGAACCGGCACCGCCTATAACGGCCGCTTTCAGTTCACCATGGACGCGGACCTGAACAAGCTGTTCCACTGGAACAACGCGACCTTCCACGTCAGCGCGCTTCAGATCCAGGGCTCGGATTTTTCCGGCCGGTTTCTCGGCAACATCATGGGCGTCAGCAATGTGGACGCCCTGTCCTCGACCCGCCTGTTCGAACTCTACATCGAGCAGGGCTTCGCCGACGGCAAGGCGAGCCTGCGGTTCGGCCAGCTGTCCGCGGATTCCGAATTCGCCATCAGCGACAATGACAGCCTGTTCCTGAAGTCCACCTTCGGCTGGCCGGCCCTGTTCGCCGCCGACCTTCCGAGCGGCGGCCCGGCCTATCCCCTCGCCACCCCGGGCGTGCGCCTGAAGCTGATGCCGACGGACAATTTCTCCGTCATGCTCGGCCTGTTCAACGGCAATCCCGCGCCCTGCTGCGGCGATCCGCAGGAAGAGAACAAGAACGGCCTGAACTTCCTGGTGGATGAAGGCGTGTTCGTGATCGGCGAAGCCGCCTATAGCTACAATAAGGATGCCGATGCCAAATGGCTGCCGGGTACCTTGAAGGTGGGCGGCTGGTATAATTCCAACTCCATGCCCAACCAGCGCTATGACATCTTCGGTCTTTCGCTGGCGAATCCGGATACGCTCGGCATCGCCCAGCAGAGCAATGGCGATTATTCCTTCTATGCGATCCTCGATCAGATGATCTATCGCAAGCCCGGCACCAAGGACCAGGGCATCGGCATCTTCGGCCGGGTGAGCGCGGCGCCGAATGCGCAGAATTCCATCAGCTTCTATGCCGATGGTGGCATCAATTTCAAAGGCATGGTGCCCGGCCGCGAAGCTGATTCCTTCGGCGTCGCCTTCGGCACCTCGCGCGTTTCCTCTTATGCGCGCGGCCTGGACCAGGATATCGCCCTCTATACCGCGTCCTATTACCCTGTGCGCGGCAGCGAGACGGTGCTGGAAGCCACCTATTCGTTCGAGGTCACGCCCGGCTTCACCATCCAGCCGGACTTCCAATACATCTGGAACCCCGGCGGCGGCGTGCTTGATCCCAACGATCCGACCGGCCTGACCACGATCAAGAATGCCGCCGTGTTCGGCGTGCGCACCACCATCAATTATTGAGCGCATCACTTATTGAGCGCATCAATGCTTGAATGACAGGGGCGGCCCGCGCCGCCTCTGTTTTCATGCGGCGCGATCCTGCCTTCGTTGCAGTCTTGGGCGTACACGCGGGGCGCCCATTTCGCTGGAAAAACACTTTACGATAAACCCGCAGCCCCCTTCGGCGCGGCGACCACCCGGTTGCGGCCTTCCGCCTTGGCCGCATACATGGCCATGTCCGCCGCTTGCAGCATGGCATCCACCGTGCAGTGTGGCGTGCGCGATACCGTCACCCCCATCGAGACGGTGACGGTGAGCGCCTCGGCGGCGAGCGCGAACGCCTGGCCCTGGATTTCCGCCCGCACCCGTTCGGCGACACCGAGCGCATCCGGCAGTTCGGTGCGCGGCATCAGGATCGCGAATTCCTCCCCGCCGATGCGGGCGACCACATCCGCGCCACGCACCGCCGCCTTCAGCGTGTGCGCCACGGCGATCAGAATCGTGTCGCCCCCGGCGTGCCCGTAGCGATCATTGATGGATTTGAACTCGTCCACGTCCACGAAGGCGAGCGCGAACGGATCGCCTGCGCGCGCGTCGGCGAAATGCGCGTCTATGGCTTCCCGGAACGCGCGCAGATTGAGCAGGCCGGTCAGCGTATCCTGTCGCGCCGCCACATCCAGCGCGGCATTCTGCTGGGAAACGGTTTCCAGCGCGCGGCGGGCCTGGATGCTGAAAACGTGGAAGCAGACCCCGGTGAAGCCGAGCGTGATCGCGAATGTGGTGGCCGCGAGCGGGGTGACCGCGACATGGTTCGTCATCACCGCGACGGCAAAGATCGCAAGCGCGGCGGCAATGGCGATCCAGGCGGCGATGCCGCCGAAGATGAGGAAGATCGCACCGACGCTGGGAAAGAAAAGCAGCATCCGCAACGAATCCTGCGGCACCAGGAACTGCGCCGCGCCGATATATAAAAACACCGCGAGGAAGAACAGCGCGGCGATCAGCGTGAACCGCCCCGGCCAGCCGCGGGCCGCCAACAGCAGCATCGCGACGACGAGAAAGAACGCCCAGGTGTTGCTTTCCTGCGTCCGCCCCAGCGACAGCCAGCCCGCAGTGGAGCTGACGATCATCACTCCGGCCCACAGCAGGGAGGCCGCCATGATCGTCATGAGGAACCGGCGCCGCAGGGCGAGGTTCTGATGCGTGCCGTCGGAGGGGCTGGGTGCGGGCGGTGGCGGCATCGCGACGGGGCTCTCCGGCAGGCTGAGACTCAAGCGGCGGTGTGCCGAGCGGGAGAGTGTCGCACGGCGCGTTCCGCTTTGGACCTGCAAGACGCAATCATTGCGGCGCGCTCGCGGAACGGTGCGGGCCGACACTGCGCCGAGACGAGGGCGCTCCAGCGGCGCCACCCCTTTGGGGGGCGGCGCCGCTGGCCGCGCAGGTCAGATCTTGTATTCGTACAGCAGCCGCGCCCGGATGGTGCCGTCCAGCGCGCGGATCTCTTCCAGAACGCTCTGGCTGTCGGTCGCCGAAGCGTCGGCATCCAGCACCACATAGCCGACGTCGGCATGGGTCTCGTAATATTGGGCGGCGATGTTCACCGAATGGCGCGCGAGCACTTCGTTCAGCCGCCCGAGCATGCCCGGCACATTGCGCTGAACCTGGATGAACCGCGTGCCCAACGGACGCGCCGGAAGCTGGACCTGGGGGAAATTCACCGCCCCCATGGTGGAGCCGGAATCGCTGTAATCCACCAGCTTGCGCGCCACCTCGGCGCCGATCCGCTCCTGCGCCTCTTCGGTCGAGCCGCCGATGTGCGGCGTCAGGATGACATTGTCCAGGCCCTGGAGCGGGGAGACGAAGCGCTCGTTGTTGGAGCCGGGCTCGACGGGGAACACATCCACCGCCGCGCCGCGCAGCTTGCCGGCGCGCAGCGCGTCGGCGAGCGCGTCGAGGTCGACCACCGTGCCGCGGCTGTTGTTGATGAAATAGCCGCCGTCCTTCATCGCCGCGATTTCCGCGCGGCCGATCATGCCATGGGTCGCCGGGGTTTCCGGCACGTGGAGGCTCACCACATCGCTCTGCGCAAGCAGCTCGCGCAGGCTCGCCGTGGATTCCGTATTGCCGTGGCGCAGCTTGTCGGTGTGATCGTAGAACAGCACCCGCATGCCCATGGCTTCGGCGAGGTTCGAGAGCTGCGAGCCGATATTGCCATAGCCGATGATGCCGAGGGTCTTGCCGCGCACTTCGTGGCTGTTGTTGGCGGACTTGTCCCAGCGGCCTTCATGGGCGGCATGGGAGCGCGCCGGAATGCGGCGCAGCAGCATGACGATTTCGCCGATCACCAGTTCCGCCACGCTGCGGGTATTGGAGAACGGCGCGTTGAACACCGGGATGCCGTGCGCGCGAACCGCGTCCACGTCCACCTGGTTGGTGCCGACGCTGAAGCAGCCGATGGCGATCAGCCGGTCCGCGGCTTCCACGACATCGGCGGTGATCTGCGTGCGCGAGCGGATGCCGAGGAGGTGAACGCCCTTGATGGCCTCCTTGAGCGCGTCGCCATCGAGCGCCTTCGGCAGGCGCGTCACATTGGAATAGCCGGCTGCGGTCAGCATCTCCACGGCGCTGTCGTTCACGCCTTCGAGAAGCAATACCCGGATCTTGTCCTTGGCCAGCGAGAGTTGCGGCGAATGGGAAAGGCTAGCGTCCACGATCTCGGCGTCCTTCAACGATGAATGAGCGATCAGCCGGAAACCTTGTCGGCGGAAGGCTTCGGCAAAAGGGTTCGGCAAAAGGGTTCGACTTGGCCGGCTGGTCCGCGTCCGGGGGGCGGGGGCTCCTCGGGCGGCGCGAACTTAATCCTTTTGCCGCCCGCGTCCAGGCTCTGGGCGGCGCCCCGAGAAATCGTCGCACCCCGGTGCTGGATGCTGCGCAGGTTCAGTTGGCAGGATCAGTGCCTCGGCTCAGCTGCGCAGGCCCGGCGCCTCCTGCCCGGTGCGGGCGACATATTCGCTATAGCCGCCGCCATATTGGTGCACGCCCTCCGGCGTCAGCTCCAGCACGCGGTTGGACAGCGCGGCGAGGAAATGCCGGTCATGGGAGACGAACAGCATGGTGCCCTCGTAATCGGCGAGCGCGGCGATCAGCATCTCCTTGGTGGCGATGTCGAGATGGTTGGTCGGCTCGTCCAGCACCAGAAAGTTGGGCGGATCGAACAACATCCGCGCCATCACGAGGCGCGCCTTTTCCCCGCCCGAGAGCACGCGGCAGCGCTTTTCCACATCGTCGCCGGAAAAGCCGAAGCAGCCGGCGAGCGCCCGCAGGCTGCCCTGGGCCGCCTGCGGGAACGCATCCTCCAGAGATTGGAACACGGTGCGCTCGCCGTCCAGCACCTCCATGGCATGCTGGGCGAAATAGGCCATCTTCACGCTGCCGCCGACGGAAACCGTGCCTTCGTCGGGCTTCGTGGCGCCGGCCACCAGCTTCAGCAGGGTGGACTTGCCGGCCCCGTTGACGCCCATGATCGCCCAGCGGTCGCGCCGGGCGACGTGGAAGTCCAGTCCCTCATAGATGCGGCGGGCGCCATAGCTCTTATGGACATTCTTCAAATTCACCACGTCGTCGCCCGAGCGCGGCGGCGCCTGGAATTCGAACGCCACGGTCTGGCGGCGGCGCGGCGGCTCCACGCGCTCGATCTTGTCGAGCTTCTTCACCCGGCTCTGCACCTGCGCGGCATGGGAGGCGCGGGCCTTGAAGCGCTCGATGAAGGCGATTTCCTTGGCCAGCATGGCTTGCTGGCGCTCGAACTGGGCCTGCTGCTGCTTTTCCGCCAGCGCCTGCTGCTGGGCGTAGAATTCATAATCGCCCGAATAGGTGTTCAGGGCGCCGGCGTCGATCTCGACGATCTTGGTGACGACGCGGTTCATGAAGGCGCGATCGTGCGAGGTCATCATCAGCGCGCCGTCGAAATTCTTCAGGAACGCCTCGAGCCAGATCAGGCTTTCCAGATCGAGATGGTTGCTCGGCTCGTCGAGCAGCATCACGTCCGGGCGCATGAGCAGGATGCGGGCCAGCGCCACGCGCATCTTCCAGCCGCCCGATAGGCGGCCCACGTCGCCCTCGATCATCTCCTGGGTGAAGCCGAGGCCGGCGAGCACCTCGCTGGCGCGGCCCTCCAGCGCATAGCCGTCCAGCTCCTCGAAGCGCCCCTGTACTTCGCCATAACGCTCGATGATCGCATCCATCTCGTCGGCGCGGTCGGGATCGACCATGGCCGCTTCCAGCGTCCGCAGCTCGGCGGCGATGGTGCTGACCGGGCCGGCGCCGTCCATCACCTCGGCGAGCACGCTCTGTCCCGCCATGTCGCCGACATCCTGGCTGAAATAGCCGATGGTGGTGCCGCGATCGATGGAGACCTGCCCCTCGTCGGGCGCCTCCTGCCCGTTGATGAGCCGGAACAAGGTGGTCTTGCCGGCGCCGTTGGGGCCGACGAGGCCGATCTTTTCCCCCTTGAGAAGGGTCGCGGAGGCCTCGATGAAGACGATCTGCTTGCCGTTCTGTTTGCCGATGGAGGTGGGACGGCTGCAAACATGGCAAGGCCGCAAATGTGAAAAAGGCCCCGTCGTCGGAACGGCGGGGCCGGCGCGCCCATAATAAGCGCGGGGATGGGACGTCAGGGATGGCGACGCGTCGTCACCGGCCGCGCGCCTCGCCCTGCGCCTTCCCTTGCTTGGAGGCGTCCTCCATCAATTCGAACCACATGGCGTTGAGCACCGCGAAGGCCGCCGCCAGCGGCAGCCCCAGCATCCAGGCGAAGTACCACATCGTGCGTTCTCCTCAGTATGCGTGGCCGTTTTTGTCGGAGACCATGGCTTCGTCCACCTTGCCCCACAGCACGCTGTAGACCCAGGTGGTATAGGCCAGGATGATCGGCAGGAAGATCACCGTCACCACCAGCATGATGAACAAGGTGAGGTGGCTCGATGAGGCATCCCACACCGTCAGGCTCGATTGGGGATGGATCGAGGACGGCAGGATGAACGGGAACATCGACACGCCCACGGTGGAGATGATGCCGAAGATTCCCAGCGCCGAGGCCAGGAACGTCGGCACTTCCCGCCGCGCGCGCAGGCCGAGGAAGGCGCCGGCCGCGCCGAGGATGCCCAGGGCGGGCGCCAGCAGCAGCACCGGATAGGACGCATAATTGACGAACCATGCACCGCGCTCCATGGCCACCGACTTCAGCAGCGGATTGGACGGGCCGAGCGGGTCCATCGGTGCGGTCAGGCGATAGCCCTGAATGAACAGGTACAGGGCGATGCCGGCGAGGACGAACAAAGCGATGGTGGCCAAGGCGGCCACGCTGCCGATCGCCCGCGCCCGGGCGGCCACCGGGCCGTCCGCCTTCACCATCAGCCAGGCCGATCCATGGGTCACCAGCATGGCGACCGAGAGCAGCCCGCACAGCAAGGCGAAGGGATTGAGCAAGCCGAAGAACGTGCCCTCATAGAAGATGTGCAGTTCGCTGTCGAAGCGGAACGGCACGCCCTGGAGCACATTGCCCACCGCGACGCCGAAGATCAGCGACGGCACGAAGCCGCCGATGAACAGCGCCCAATCCCAGCAGGTGCGCCACACGACGCTGTCGCGCTTGCTGCGATATTTGAAGCCCACCGGCCGCAGGATCAGCGCCGCGAGAATGGCGAACATGGCGAGGTAGAAGCCGGAGAAGGACACCGCATAGAGCGGGGGCCAGGCGGCGAAGATCGCGCCGCCGCCGAGGATCAGCCACACCTGGTTGCCTTCCCACACCGGGCCGATGGTGTTGATGACGACGCGCCGTTCCACATCGGTGCGGCCGACGAACGGCAGCAGCGTGGTCACGCCCAGGTCGAACCCGTCCATGATGGCGAAGCCGATGAGCAGCACGCCCAGCAGCACCCACCAGATGATCCGCAGGATTTCATAATTGATCAGGTCGCTAAGGATCATGGCGCATCACTCCGCAGGGGCCAGGCGGGCTTCGAGCAGCCCCGCTTCGGGCTTGGTGTCCGGCGCGGGACCCTTGCGGATCGCGCCGATCATGAGGCCCATTTCGATGATGATGAGGGTGGTATAGATCAGGGCGAAGCCGCAGATGGTCATCAGCACCGTCGACGCGCCGAGGTTGGAGACGCCGGCGGCGGTGGGCAGCATGCCTTCGATCATCCAGGGCTGGCGGCCGAATTCCGCCACCACCCAGCCGAATTCCGCCGCGATCCAGGGCAGCGGGATCGACAGTACCGCGATCCGCAGCAGGATCGGATAGCGGTCCAGCATGCGACGCGCCGAGAGGATGAACATCAGCGCCATGAAGGCGATGAAGTAGAAGCCGAGGCCCACCATGATGCGGAACGACCAGAACATGGGCGCGACGCCGGGCACGGTGTCCCAGGCGGCCTTGCTGATCTGGTCCGGCGTCGCCTGCCGGGGGTCGTCCACATAGCGCTTGAGGAGCAGCGCGTAGCCGAGGTTGCGGCCGTTGTCCTCGAACGCCTTCTGCACGTCGGGGGCGACCGCCGTGGTGCCCGCGGCGCGGATCTTCTGGAGCGCGTCATAGGCGATGATGCCTTGCTGGATGCGGTCCTTGGCATGGCCGACCAGTTCCTCGATGCCGGGGATGACGGTGGTCAGCGAGCGGGTGCCGATCGCGCACCGCATAATGGGTCTCGCGCGCCTCCTGGTCGGGAAAGCCGAACAAGGTGAAGGAGGCGGGCGCCGGCTCGGTCTCCCACATGGCCTCGATGGCGGCGAGTTTCATCTTCTGGTGCTCGGTGTCGAGATAGCCGCTCTCGTCGCCCAGCACGACCACCGACAGGGCGGCCGCGAGCCCGAACGAGGCCGCCACCGTCATGGAGCGCTTGGCGAGCTCGACGTGGCGTCCCTTCAGCAGATACCAGGCTGCAACGCCGAGCACGAAGAAGGACGCCGTCACATAGCCGGCGGACACGGTGTGGACGAACTTCGCCTGCGCAACCGGATTGAACAGCACCGCATAGAAGTCGGTCACCTCCATGCGCATGGTCTGCGGGTTGAAGGCCGATCCGGTCGGGTTCTGCATCCAGCCATTGGCGATCAGGATCCAGAGCGCGGAGAAATTGGAGCCGATCGCCACCGCCCAGGTGGTGACGAGGTGCCCCACCTTCGAGAGCTTGTCCCAGCCGAAGAAGAACAAGCCGACGAAGGTCGCCTCCAGGAAGAAGGCCATGAGCCCTTCGATGGCCAGCGGCGCGCCGAAGATGTCGCCGACATAATGGCTGTAATAGCTCCAGTTCATGCCGAACTGGAACTCCATGACGATGCCCGTTGCCACCCCGAGCACGAAATTGATGCCGAACAGGGTGCCCCAGAACTTGGTCATCTGGCGCCAGATCACCCGTCCGGTCATCACATAGACCGTCTCCATGATCGCCAGGAGCACGGAGAGGCCGAGCGTGAGCGGCACGAAGAGGAAATGGTAGAGCGCCGTCATCGCGAATTGCAGGCGCGATAAGCTTACGATGTCGAATTCCATGTCATCGCTCCGGGCAGGCCCGGCCTCCAGTCGTAAGGGTCCGGCGCCGAGACGCCGTCGGGGTGTTGGGCGGGCACGCTCAGTCCGGGCGCAGCGTGGCAAGGGCGGCCGCGAAGGCCGGCATGCCGCGTTCCGTCCGGGCGAGAATGCGCCCGCCGTCGATGATGATGAGGTGGTCTGCGATCTCGGCCTCCCGCCGGATATGGGTGGCGATCACAAGGGTGCGTGCGCCCACATGGTCCGCCACGCGGGTCCGCACATCCCGGCCGGTGGCCGCGTCGAGCCCCTCGGTGGGCTCGTCCAGCAACCAGAGCGGAGCGGCGCGCAGCAGCAGCCGCGCCAGCGCCAGGCGCCGGCTCTCGCCGCCGGACAGGCCGAGCCCGCCTTCGCCCAGCAGGGTGTCGAGCCCGCGCGGCAGGGCACGGATGGGACCCGCGAGCCCCGCCGCCGCCAGCGCATCCCAGAGCGCCGCGTCGGTGGCATCGGGGGCGGCGAGGCGCAGATTGTCGCGCACGCTGTCCTGGAACAGTTCGGTGCGCTGGGTCAGCAAAGTCGCGGGGCAGGCTTCCAGCGTGCCGGCGGCCGGCGCCATTTCCCCGCTGAGCAGGGCCAGCACGGTGGATTTGCCCGCCCCGCTGGTGCCGATGACGGCAAGGCGCGCGCCGCGCGGGATGTCGAGGGTGAGGTCGTGCACGGCGTCCCGCTGCGCGCCGTCATGGCGCGCCGAGACGCAGTAAAGCCGCGCGGCATAGTCCGCCGGCGGAAGGCCGGGCCGGAGCGCCGGCGGCTGGGGCCGCAGGCGCGGCGCGATGCGGCGGGCGGCGAGCAGGGTGCGGCCGAGCTCCAGGGCAGCGCGCCTCAGGCCGGCGAAGGGTTCGGCGGCCGCGAGGGCCACCAGCAGGCCGAGCACCGCCACCGGCGTTGTGATCACCCCGTCCCGCGCCAGCAGTCCGACCGCGAGCAGCGTGCCCGCCAGCACTGCCGTGCCGGAAAGGGCGAAGCCGGCGCCGACGGCGGTCTCGATCCGGTCCAGGGCGTCGTCCGCCTTGGCCGCGTCGGCATCGGCCCGGGCGATCGCCGCGCGCTGGCCGGCGAGGCGCCCGGCCAGGATCAACTCGGTCTGGCCCGCCACGAGATCGATGGTGCGGGCGCGCAGCGCCTCCAGGGCATAGGCGCGGCGCCGGGCCGGCTGCCGCGCGGCGCGCGCGGCGAGGATCGGCAAGCCGAATCCGGTAAGGAGCAGCACGCCCGCCACCGCGAGGCCGAGGCCGGCATGCAGTGTTCCGAGCGTGAGGCCCGCCGCGAGCGCGGCCGCCAGCATCGCCCCGGCCGGGACCAGGATGCGCAGATACAGCGAATCCAGCGCGTCGATGTCGGCGGTGAGGCGGAACAGCAGCTTCGCCGGCCGCGCCAGCAGGCTGCGCGCCGCGCCCGGCTGGGCAAAGCCCCGGAACAGCCGCTCGCGCAGCACGGCGAGAATGGAGAGGGCGCCGTCATGGGTGGTCAGCCGCTCGCCATAGCGCGCGGCGGTCCGCGCCAAAGCCAGAAACCGGATGGCGGCGGCCGGCGCGAACACGTCGAAGGCGAGGGCGGTCGCGGCGGAGAGGCCGGCGAATGCGGTCGCCGAAATGAACCAGCCGGACAGGCCCAGCAAAGCGATGCCCGCCAGCACCGTGGTGGCGGCAAGCGCCAGGCCCGCCAGCAGCATGGCGCGGCGGGTGGTGAAGAATAAGGCCAGGATGGTCCCGAGATCGCCCATGCGGGACGCCGGCGCGGGGGTGTCCGCCGGGTGCGGAAGGATGCGGCGGCTCATGGGCGCGGCTCCAGGATCATCGCGCGGTCCAAGACGATCGCGCGGTCCAGGACGATCACGCGGTCCATGCGTGCGATCAGCGCGGGATCGTGGGTGGCGAGGATCAGCGTGCGTCCCTCGGCCAGCCGCAGCAGGCCGTCGGTGACGTCGCGCGCGGTCGCGCCATCGAGATGGGCGGTGGGTTCGTCGGCAAGGATCAGGGACGCATGCGGGTTCGCCGCCGCGCGGGCGAGGGCGAGGCGCAGCGCTTCGCCGCCGGAGAGGCCCGACCCGCCTTCGCCGATCTGCCCGGCATGGTCGTTGGCGACCCGCTGCAGGGCGGCGAAGGCGAGGGCGCGGTCCACCTCGGCGGCGCCGATGCCGACGCGTCCGAGCGCGATATTGGCGCGCAGCGAGCCGGCGAAGAAATGCGGCGTCTGGCCGATCCAGGCGACACGGCGGCGCAGGTCCGCAGCCGTCTCGGCGCCGAGGGGAATGCCCGCGATGGCGATCTCGCCCGCCTGCGGCGGCGCGAGGCCGGCGATCAACGCCAGCAATGTGGACTTGCCCGCGCCGCTGGCGCCGACGAGGGCGATCCGCTCGCCCGGCGCCACCGCGAAGCTGAAATCCTGAAGAATGGGGGTGTCGCCGCCGGCATGGCGGAAGCACAGGTCCGTTCCGCGCACCGCGGGGGGCGGGCAGGGGGCGTCGGCGGGCGGTTCCCCCGGACCGGCGATGGCTGCGTCCGGCAGGGTAAGCCCCTGGTGCGCGAGGCGGTCGAGTGCCTCCAGCGCGGCTTCGCCCGCCGCGCGGTCGTGCCAGACCGCCGAAAGATCGCGCAGCGGCTGGAAGAAAGCCGGGGCGAGCAGCAGGATGAACAGGCCCTCGCCGAGCGAGAGCCGCCCGCCCCAGGCGCCGAAGCCGAGCGGGCCGAGGAAATGAAAGCCGATATAGACCGCCACCATGGCGACCCCGAGGGCCGAGAACAGCTCCAGCACCGCCGAGGACAGGAAGGCAATGCGCAGCACCGCCATGGTGCGCGTCTTCACCGAAAGGGCATTGGCCAGCAGGCGCTGCGCCGTGAGGTCCACCGCGTCCAGCGCGCGGATGGTGGAAAGGCCGCGCAGGCGATCCAGCAGGAAGGCATTCATGCCGCCGGTCTCGATCATCTGCGCGGCGCTGGCTTCTTTCGCGCGCCAGCCCACCAGCGCCATGAACACGGGGATGAGCGGCGCCGCGATCAGCAGCACCAAAGCGGCCATCCAGGACACGGGCAGCACCACGCCGAGGATGGCGAGGGGCACGAGGGTTGCCCGCTGGCGGGCCGGCGTATAGCGCGCGAGATACGGCACCACCGCTTCGGCCTGCTCGGCGATGGCGCTCGCGGCGGCGCCCGAAGCGGGGCGGTTGGCGTCCAGCGGCGAACGGGTGGACAGGGCCACGGCCGCGCGGGCCCGCATCTGCGTCAGCGCCGCGCGGGCGGAATGGAAGGCGAGCCGGGAGCCGCAGGCCTCGAGCCCCGCGCGCGCCACGCCCAGCACCAGAACGAGCAGCGCGGCCCATGTCACGTGTGTCAGATCCACGTGCGTCATATCCACGGGCGTTATGCCCGTGGGCATTATGTCCAGGCGGTCCACGCTCGCGCCGGCGGCGATGGCCTGCACCGCATAGGCGAGGGCGGCGGCCTGCGGAAGCCACACCAGCGCGGCTGCGGTCTGCATCAGGCTGCCGCGCCGGATCCCCGGAGCGGACGGCGCCTTCGCGGGCCGGGACCGGCCGGACGCGACGGCGCGCTCCGGTGTCGCGGAGGGCTGCCGTGCCGCTTCGGATTCTCCTGCGCCGGTTTCCCGCGCAACGGAGCCTTCCGCGTCTGGTCCTTGCGCGTCGGATTCCGGGGCATCCGCTTGTGGCGTGCCTGGGTCTTGCGGGGGCGGGGCGGGGCGCGCGGCCGGGACGGGGGACAGGGCCATGACCATGGTCATCCCCGCGGCTTTTCCGTGCGCGGACGCCGGGGCCGCCCGAGGGCCACGACCTTGTCGGTCGCTTCCAGCAGGCGGGTGACCTTGGCGCCCATGGCGAGCAAGGTCGCCAACCGCGCAGTATCCAGCCCCTTCACGTCCTCGTACCAATTGGTGAGCTGTTCGATGAGGGCGTGCATCTCGCCGAGCCGCGCCTGGGCGTGGCGCTCCTCTTCGGTGGCGGGCTCCTGCATCAGCAGTTCACGCAGCACCGACAAGGTGGGGTCCACCTCGCGCTTCTTGCGCTCCTCGGCGAGGGTTCGCAGAATCTGCCAAGTGTCGTCGGGGGTGACGAAGAAATCCCTGCGATCGCCGGGCAGGTGCTTGAGCACGACGAGATTCCAGGCCTGGAGTTCACGCAGGCTCATGGACACGTTGGAACGCGATATGCCCAGCGCCTCGACGATCTCATCGGCGCACAGCGGCCGGGGCGAGACGAACAGCAGGGCATAGATCTGGCCGACGGTGCGATTGATGCCCCAGCGGCTGCCCATTTCGCCGAAATGCAGCACGAAGGCCTGGACCATGGCGGGCAGCTTCATTTTGTTTCTCGGCAAACTGAATTTTCAGAAAGTTCTGAAAATTGCATACTGCAACCCGCGATCGGCAGCAAGAGCTATGCTGTCGCCCGGGGGTTCCGCGGCGGCATTCCAGACCGATATCGGTCGCGCACGATCTTTCCGGCATCCCGCACCAGGGAACCGACGCCGGCTTTATCCGCCGTTGGCAACCGGGCGTCCTTGATCCTTCGCAACTGCATTGGAACGCGGGTCTCAGTCTGGCGCGCAATAGAGCCCATAGAGGGTCTCCAGCACCGCGCGCACCTCGCGGCTGGCGAGGCTGTAATAAATCGTCTGGGCCTCGCGCCGGGTGGTCACGAGCCCTTGCAGGCGCATCTTGCCCAGATGCTGGGACAGGGCGGACTGGCTGAGCCCGACCAGCATCGCAAGATCGCCCACCGATCGCTCGCCCTCCATCAGGTGACACAGCATCAGCAGCCGCTTGGCATTGGCCATGGAGGAAATAAGCGCGGCCGCTTCCTCCGCGCGCGCTTCGAGCACGGGAAGAGGCAGTTTTGGGGATGCGGCCGGCGATGGGAGGATTGACATATTAAAACATTCGAATATTCATATTAAATAACTTACGTGAGGAGGCTGCCATGGTCAATGTCGGAACACTCGATCGGGCCGTGCGTGCGCTCGCCGGCATCATATTGCTCGTCCTTCCCTTTGTGCCGGCGGCCGCCAGCGCGCTCGCGGGCATGGGCGCCTGGATCTGGATCCTGCCCGCGATCGGCGTGGTGCTGCTGCTCACCGCGCTGTTCCGCTTCTGCCCGGCTTATACTTTGCTGGGCATCCGGACCTGTGCGACCAAGTAAAGGAACTGCATGACCATGCCGCTTTCACCCCTCTCGCCTTCCCGTTCGGCGGGAGGGTGAACGGCGTGTCTGCCTTGCTGTCGGCGGCAGGGCCGGGGCCAATCGCGGACATTGGCGGCATCGCCGCGCGTCTTCTGCCGCCCTATGAGGGGGCGGGTTCCGGGGCCGGCGGGTTCGCGGCCTCACCGCGCACAGCCTGAACCCAGACCCGAAGGGAGGTTCCCATGTCCCCCATTCCCCATGCGGTGGATCTCGCCGTGAAGCCCGAGGTGACGGCCTTTTTCGACGCCCCCACCAATACCGTCAGCTATGTGGTGAAGGACCCCCACTCGCTCGCCTGCGCCGTGATCGACAGCGTGATGGACATTGATTACGCGGCCGGGCGCATCGCCTATCAGTCGGCGGAAGCGATCATCGCCTTCATCAAGGGCCACGGGCTCCAGCTGGAATGGCTGATCGAGACCCATGTCCATGCCGACCATCTTTCGGCCGCGCCTTATATCCAGGGCCAGCTGGGCGGCAAGCTGGGCATCGGCGACAAGATCACGGTGGTGCAGGACACATTCGGCAAGATCTTCAACGAAGGCACCGAATTCCAGCGCGACGGCAGCCAGTTCGATCGCCTGTTCGCCGATGGCGACACCTATCGGATCGGCACCATGACCGCCTTCGCCATGCATACGCCCGGCCATACCCCGGCCTGCATGACCCATGTGATCGGCGATGCCGCGTTCGTGGGCGACACGCTGTTCATGCCCGATGGCGGCACCGCGCGGGCGGATTTTCCCGGCGGTGACCCGAGGGTGCTCTTCCGCTCCATCAAGCGGGTGCTCGATCTGCCGCCGCAAACCCGCCTGTTCATGTGCCACGATTACGGCCCGAACGGCCGCCCGATCCAATGGGAAACCACGGTGGCCGAGGAGCGCGCCCACAATATCCACGTGCGCGACGGCGTCACGGAAGCGGAGTTCGTCGCCCTGCGCACCGCCCGCGACGCGACGCTGGACATGCCGCGCCTGATCATCCCCTCAATCCAGGTGAACATGCGCGCCGGCGACCTGCCGCCGCCGGACGCGGCCGGCCGGCGCTTTTTGAAAGTGCCCATCAACGGCCTCTAGAGCCGGGTCCGAACCCCTTGGATCGCGGGCGCGATCCGAAGGGGGTTCGGTGGACCCGTCTCGCTTCGAAGAGGCCGTCTTGTAAGTGCCGCACACGACGGATCGGCCCGCCGGCCTCGGGGCCGGGTGCTGGCGGCATCGCTCGGCGTGCCTTTGCTGAAATAGCGCGCGCGACCCCTCCGCGCGCCCTTGCGCGCCTTTCCCGGGCGGGCCTCCAGGAGCTGCCTTCAGACGATTGCGGGAGGCGTGCAAAGACTTGTGTTGAGCCGGGCAGAAAGTTTCGCCGACCGGCTTGTCTCAGGCGCGCGAGCCGCTATATTCCGCCGCCTTGCCAGAGCGTGGCGCTTCAACCGGCG
>NCEH01000014.1 GCA_002304505.1 Rhizobiales bacterium 32-66-11
ACTCAGGGCGACCGCGGCATCGGCACCAACTGATCCGACGACATCTCGCCCCGGCGGGGGGCATCGTCCCCCCGCCCGAAAAGCCGAAACGCACGCCCGCGACGCCCATCGCGGGCGCATTCATTTTTGCCCGCGCTTCGCTGCGGAACATGCCTTCCGCACTGGCGCGCACGCGAAATGCAACCGCGCAAACCATGCAGGTTGTAAAACGCCCCTGTACAACTAAAAATGGTTGCGCTCATCATAAAATGCCTCTTAGAGTTGCATACACCGCAACGAGAACATTTCGCCGGAGGCGCCGATGAGCGATTTTTATCTGGGTGAAATCCGCATCTTCCCCTATGACCGAATTCCGACCGGATGGGCCAAGTGTGAAGGCCAATTATTGCTGGTGCAGCAAAATCAGGCGCTGTTCTCGCTGCTGGGCCCCCGCTTCGGAGGCGACGGCCGCACCAATTTCGCCCTTCCGGACCTGCGCGGACGGGTGCCGGTGCATGTCAACCCTCAGGCCCTGCCGGACCGCATCACCATCGCGCTCAACAAGCCCTTGGGGACGGAAACCGTCACGCTCACGCAGGTCGAGTTGCCGACGCATACCCATCTCTATTGCGTCTCAACCCAGCAGGGCACGGTGAACCCGCCAAACAACGCGGTGTTCGCCGAGGTCACTCAGGTCGATGCCAGCAAGCCGCAGGCCAATTATTACGGCCCCGCAACACAGCTGACCCCCGTGAAGGCCGACGCCATTCGCAACGCGGGCGGCGGCGGCGCCCACCCCAACATCCAGCCCTCGCTCGCGTTCAATCTCTGCATCGCCACCCAGGGCCTGTATCCCCCGCACTCCTGATCCGCCGTGACGTGCTCTTCAAGGAAAGGATAGAAGCATGGCTGAATATTATCTCGGCGAGATCCGCATGTTCGCCGGCCTGAAGCCTCCCAGTGGCTGGGTTTTCTGCGATGGAACGACGCTTCCGATCTCCGGCAACGAAGCGCTCTATGCCCTGCTCGGCACGCTCTATGGCGGCGACGGCAGAACCAATTTCGCGCTGCCCAAACTGAGCGGCCGCGTCCCGCTCGGCACCTCCGAGAGCGTGACGCTCACCGCGGCCATGATGCCGACCCACAACCATCCGCTGCAGGCCAGCACCGGGGCTGGAACAAGCCGCACGCCCGGCCCCAGCCTGACCTTTGCCACCATGCCCTCGCCCTTCGTCCCCTATACCAACCCGCCGTCGGGCGGCACCACCACCGATGACGACTTCGCCAGCGTCGCGATCTCCGTCTCCGGCGGCAGCGCGCCGCATTCCAATCTCATGCCGGTGCTTGGCATCAATTACATCATCGCTTTGCGCGGGATCTTTCCGTCAAACTGAAAACACGCGAAAAATTCGTCGAAAATTCAAGAACGGGAGCGGCGATATGGACGGATATATTGGTGAGGTCCGTATTTTCTCAACGAACTTCGCACCGCAGAACTGGCTTGTCTGCGAAGGGCAATTAATGCAGGTGCGTGAGTATCAGGCGCTGTTCACCGTCATAGGCAATGCCTATGGCGGCGATGGAATTAACAATTTCCGCCTTCCGGATCTGCGCGGCAGCGCCGCCGTGTGCACCGGCGTATCCACCGGCGCCACGCAGATCTTTCAGCGTGGCACGCGGGCGGGTATGCCCACGATCACGCTCAGCGAGACGCAGATGCCCGCCCACAATCACCTGACGCACCGGGTGAACGTGTCCGGCTCCATCACCAACAAGACCGCCGGGCCGAGCAGCACAAGCTATCCTGCCGCCGTCACCTTGCCGACGCCGACGGGCAGCACCAATTGGCCGGCGCTCCAGACGCCCGCCAATCCCGACACCACGCTCGATTTCAGCGCCATTTCCCCGGTCGGCGGCGGCGGCGCCCATAACAATGTGCAGCCGGTGCTGTCCTTCATCTTCTGCGTCTGCAACGAAGGCGAATATCCGGTCCCGGACTGAGCCGGCCCGCGCGCCATGACCGCGGTCACATTCGCCCTGCCGCCCGGCGTGCAGCAACGCGCCGTGCGTGCGGAGGACCGGGCCTTCCTGGAAGACCTGTTCATCGGCGTCCGGCGCGACACGCTCGCCGCGGCGGGCTGGCCGGAGGCGCAATTGCGCGCCTTCCTGGCCGAGCAATACCGATTTCAGCAGCACCATTACGCGACCCATTATCCCGGCGCGGTGCAGATGATCATCGCGCGGGACGCATGCCCCATCGGCCTGCTGCATCTCTTCGCGACCCCCCGCGACCTGCGCGTGGTGGACATCGCGCTGCATCCCGAAAGCCGCAATGCCGGGCTCGGCTCGGCGCTGCTGCGCGCGCTCTGCGCGCAGGCGGCGGACGAGGGGCGCACGGTGAGCCTGCATGTGGCGATCGGAAACCCCGCCTGCCGGCTCTATCAGCGCCTCGGTTTTCAGGCGGCTGATCCGGGCGACGGGGTCTATCAGAAGATGGTCTGGCAGGCCCCGCCTGCGCATCCCGGCGCCGAGCGATACGCCGATCCGCGTTTCAGCGGCGCGGCGTATCGCTGCGGCGCCCACGCACGCGCACAGTCTTCAGCGGCGAACGAGCGCGCGGTTCACCCGCGAAAGAACCCACGAAACCAAGATGATGGTCCAAATCCGCCAGATCCCGGCGCAAGCGGACCCCTCCTTTCGTTGAAAAATACCTCGCAGGACGCAGCAACACACGGGCCGGATCGATTGGCCGGTTGACGCCCGCGGCTTGACACCTCGCGTCCGCCGATGGTTCATTTGCCGTAACCGCATCGTCACAGTGTCCCTCTGGAAGGACATCGGAATGCGGATGGGAACGCGAGGCGGGTGATGAGCGAGCGTTGCGACGCCTATCATGCGGACAGGGTGTTTTCCACCCTGCGCGACGATGGGGCGACTGCGCGCTCGGCGATTGCGGCTTCCTGGTCCCGCTCCCTGGTCAACTACGGGCTTGACCCCACCAACGGGCGGCCTCCGCGGCGATTGTCGGAAGGGGAGTTCGCTCGCGCGTTCGAGCGCCTCGACCTGCTCGCCGGCCTCGCCGAGGGAGAATTGGATCGGCTGTTCCACATGGCGGGGGAAGCCGGCTGCTGCGTGATGCTTACCGACGCCGATGCGGTTCCCCTGGTCCGCCGCGGGGCGTCCGGCGACGATGTCGATTTCCGCCGGCTCGGCCTGTGGACCGGCATGGTGTGGAGCGAAGCCAGCGAGGGCACCAACGGCATTGGCACCTGCCTTGCGGAGGCGCGCGCGCTGACCGTTCACCGCGAGCAACATTTCCTGGCCCGCAATATCGGGCTCAGCTGCACGGTCGCCCCCATATGGGACGCCCACGGTCGCCTGGCGGCGGCGCTTGACGTCTCCACCTGTCGGTCGGACCTGACGCCGGCCTTGCTGAAGCTGATCGGCGCCGCGACCGTCGAGGCTGCGCAGCGCATCGAGCAGCGCCATTTCCGCGCCGCCTTCAGCCATGCGCGGATCCTGGTGGCCGATGATGATCGCGGGCCGCGGGGCCTGCTGGCGGTGGACCGGGAGGATCTGGTGATCGGCGCCAGCCGGTGCGCACGCCTCGCCTTCGGCTTGAGCGAGCAGCGGCTCGCGACGCCCTTTCCCGCCGACGATCTCCTGGGCCGGCAGGAACGTGCGGACGATTTCAGCACCGGCGAGCGCGGCGTGGTCCAGCGCGCCATGGCCCGGGCGCACGGCAATGTCTCCGCCGCCGCCCGCATGCTCGGCATCTCGCGCGCCACGCTGCACCGCAAATTGACCCGTCTGCGGCTCGACCGTCCCCATTGAGGGGCGGCACCTGTCGCATTCCTGCGACAGGTCGGGGCCGGGAAATGGCCCGCTTCCGCTGACAGCGGCAAATCCTTGTCCGATCCTTCGCAGACCTTGCCGCGAGGCAAGCGGCGGGTGCTCGCCGGTTCGGAACGCCTTGCGCTCCGCCCCCGCGAGCCTCGCTCCCGCAACGAAGAGATGGACCGGCCAGATCCGCCCGCGGGCGCTGCGGCCGTATCCGCCTCCCGGAGGAACCCCAATGAACAAGCCGGAATTCATTCGCACCTCTTACCCGCCCTTCAAAGCGCGCTACGGCAATTTCATCAATGGCAAATGGGCGGAGCCGCTCAGCGGCCGCTATTTCGAGAACCATTCGCCGATCAACGGCCAGCTCCTGTGCGAGATCGCCCGCTCGGAGGCCGGCGACATCGAGGCCGCCCTCGATGCTGCCCATGCGGCCAAGGATGCGTGGGGCCGCACCAGCGTGGCCGAGCGCGCGCTGATCCTCATCAAGATCGCCCAGGCGATGGAAGATAATCTCGACCTGCTCGCCCGCGCCGAAACCTGGGACAACGGCAAGCCGATCCGCGAGACGCTGAATGCGGACCTGCCGCTGGCCATCGACCATTTCCGCTATTTCGCCGGTGCCATCCGCGCCCAGGAAGGCGGCATTTCCGAGATCGACCCCGACACCATCGCCTATCATTTCCACGAACCGCTGGGCGTGGTGGGACAGATCATTCCGTGGAACTTCCCCCTCCTCATGGCGGTGTGGAAGCTGGCGCCCGCGCTCGCCGCCGGCAATTGCGTGGTGCTGAAGCCGGCGGAACAGACCCCGGCCTCCATCCTGGTGCTGGCCGAACTGATCGCCGACATCCTGCCGCCCGGCGTGCTGAACATCGTCAACGGCTTCGGCCTGGAAGCGGGCAAGCCGCTGGCTTCCTCCAACCGGATCGCCAAGATCGCGTTTACCGGCGAGACCTCCACCGGCCGGCTCATCATGCAGTATGCGAGCCAGAACCTCATTCCCGTGACGCTGGAACTCGGCGGCAAATCGCCGAACATCTTCTTCCAGGACGTGGCGGCCGAGGACGACGATTTCTTCGACAAGGCGATCGAGGGCTTCGTCCTGTTCGCGCTCAACCAGGGCGAGGTGTGCACCTGCCCGAGCCGCGCGCTGATCCAGGAGAGCATCTACGAGATCCTCTCCTATATCGACATCGGCCGAAACGAAGGCGCGGACCTGCTGATCGGCGGCGCCCGCACCACGCTGCCGGGAGATCTCGCCGGCGGCAATTACGTGCAGCCCACCGTGTTCCACGGCCATAACAAGATGCGGATCTTTCAGGAGGAGATCTTCGGCCCGGTGCTGGCCGTGACCACGTTCAAGGATGCCGACGAGGCGCTCGCCATTGCCAATGACACGCCCTACGGGCTCGGTGCCGGGGTGTGGACGCGCGATGGCAACCGCGCCTACCACATGGGTCGCGCCATCAAGGCCGGCCGGGTGTGGACCAATTGCTACCATGCCTATCCCGCTCATGCCGCTTTTGGCGGCTACAAGCAATCGGGCATCGGGCGCGAGAACCATTCCATGATGCTCGACCATTACCAGCAGACCAAGAATCTGCTGGTGAGCTATTCGGCCAAGAAGCTCGGCTTCTTCTGATCGCCGCTTAGATCGGAGCCCATTGTTCCGGGCGCGCGACCTTGGTGTCCGCTCCCGGAACCCCGCTCCCCAGGGCTCCCCGCCCACGTCGAGGGCGGGGATGGGAGTGCGCGCCGCGTGCTCCAGATGCGTGAAACGCCAGCTCTCAGCGCCGGTCGCAGACAGCATGCGCCGGCTTTAAAAAACCGGAGGAAAGTGCCATGGCGAAGACAATGAAGGCGGCGGTCGTCCGCGCGTTCGGTCAACCCCTCACCATTGATGAAGTGCCGATCCCCGAGCCCGGCCCCGGCCTGATCCAGGTGGCGATCCGCGCTTCGGGCGTGTGCCATACCGACCTGCACGCGGCCGAGGGCGACTGGCCGGTGAAGCCCAATCCGCCCTTCATTCCCGGGCATGAGGGCGTGGGCTATGTCTCCGCCGTCGGTGCCGGTGTGAAGCATGTGAAGGAAGGCGACCGGGTCGGCGTGCCGTGGCTTTACACCGCCTGCGGCCATTGCAAGCATTGCCTCGGCGGCTGGGAGACCTTGTGCGAAAGCCAGCTCAACACCGGCTATTCGGTGAATGGCGGTTTTGCCGAATATGTGGTGGCGGACCCGAACTTCGTGGGCCACCTGCCGGCCAATCTCAGCTTCGTGGAAATCGCGCCGGTGCTGTGCGCCGGGGTGACGGTCTACAAGGGCCTGAAGGTGACGGACACCAAGCCCGGCGACTGGGTGGCCATCTCGGGCATCGGCGGGCTCGGCCACATGGCGGTGCAATATGCCAAGGCCATGGGGCTCAATGTCGCCGCCGTGGACGTGGACGATGCCAAGCTCGATCTTGCCCGCCGCCTCGGCGCCACCCTCACGGTGAATGCGCTGCACGAAGATCCAGGAAAGGCGATCCGGCGGGAAACCGGCGGCGGGGCGCAAGGCGTGCTGGTGACGGCGGTGAGCCCCAAGGCGTTCGAGCAGGCCATCGGCATGGTCGGCCGGGGCGGCACTGTGGCGCTTAACGGCCTGCCGCCAGGCAGCTTCCCGCTCGACATCTTCGGCATGGTGCTGAACGGCATCACGGTGCGCGGCTCGATCGTCGGCACCCGCCTCGATCTCCAGGAATCGCTGGATTTCGCGGCCGACGGCAAGGTGAAAGCGACGGTCTCCACCGCCCGGCTGGAAGACATCAACACCATCTTCGACAAGATGCACAAAGGCCAGATCGAAGGCCGCATCGTGCTCGACCTCGCGGCCTGATCGCGTAACCCACCACCCGCGCCGCGGCCTCGTCCCGGCGCGGGTGCGCATCGCATCGACGATCCGATCCGCCGCAATATCTTGCCGCGATATCGTCATGCGGCACACAATGCGAGAAGCACGCCGGGGTCCGCCACCGCCGACCAGGCACCGAGCAGCGCCAGCGCTTCCTCGCGGCGGGCACGGGTGACCAGCCCAGCAATGCCCGCAGGTTCAACACCTGGGCCGGCGCGATGGATACGGGAATGCTGGTCCACCTCGGCGCCGTGGCACCGACGTCATCGACCACTTGCTCGAGGTCTTCACCCGCTGCATCTGCCCCCAGCCGAAGCCTCACGGCTGCCGCCTGCGCCTGACCCATAGCCAAATGGCTACGGGATGGATAGGCACCTAACCGATTGCAGACGAATTTTGAAGTTCCTAGCATTGCTTCGTACAGCAGATTTAAGCTGGAAATAAATGTATCCGGCAATTGAGAATCTGCAGGAAACGCGCAACCCAAAGGCTGGGAACAATAATCATGACCCATGTGAATGACGCTGGCGCGCCTGTGCCGGGCGGAAACACTGTGAAAGTCGAGTTCGAGGATGGCATTGCCTTTGTCTACTTCAACCGACCGGACAAACGCAACGCCATGAATCCGGCGCTCAACGCGGAAATGCTGGAAGTGCTCGAAGCGCTCGAAATCGACGAGCGGTGCAAAGTGCTGGTGCTGACCGGTAGTGGCGAAGCTTGGACCGCTGGGATGGACCTTAAGGAATATTTCCGCGATTCCGAGGGCCAGCCGCTCAATGCCACCTTGCGCCAGCGGCAGACCGCCTTTTTCTGGCAGCGCAACAAGCTCAATTATTTCCTGAAGCCCACAATCGCCATGGTCAATGGCTGGTGCTTCGGTGGTGGGTTCGTGCCTCTGGTCTCGTGCGACCTCGCCTTCGCGGCGGAAAGTGCCACCTTCGGCCTTTCCGAGATCAACTGGGGCATCATTCCGGGAGGCAACGTCACCCGCTGCGTGGCGTCCAAGGTGAACCAGGCCGACGCGCTCTATTACATCATGACCGGCGAGCCCTTCAGCGGCCGCAAGGCCGCCGAGATGCGCCTCGTCAATGAAGCGGTGCCGGCTGACAAGCTGCGGGCCCGTGTGACAGAGGTGGCCAGGACGCTGATGGACAAGAACCCGGTGGTGCTCAACGCCGCCAAGCTTGCCTACAAGTTCTCGCGCGAGATGTCTTGGGAACAGGCAGAAGATTATCTCAGCGCCAAGGCTGCCCAGGCCACCTTGTTCGACCCCGAGCGCGGCATGAAGAAGGGCATCAGTCAGTTTTTGGATGAGAAGTCTTATCGCCCCGGCCTTGGCAGCTATCGCCGGGAGGCCTGAGCGCGATGACATTAACCACTCCCCCCGCGGCGGGCGGGGTGCCGGTCGCACGCCTGTTGCGACCGCGCTCGATCGCCATCCTCGGGGCCTCTGCCGAACCCGCAACCATCGGTGCGCGGGCGATCGCGGCCCTCGAACGCTTCGCCTTCGACGGCGATCTCTACCTCATCAATCCCAAACGCGACGCGATCAATGGCCGCCCCTGTCTGCGCAGCGTGGACGACCTGCCGCTGGACGTCGATGTGGTGATGATGGCCGTGCCGCAGGCCGGCACGCTGGACGCGGTGAGGGCCTGCGCGCGCCGGCGGGTCGGCGCGGCGGTGGTGTTCACGTCCGGCTTTTCGGAGACCGGCACGCAGGGCATCCGCGAGCAACAGGAGATGACCGAAATCGCGCATGCCAGCGGCATCGCGCTGCTTGGTCCCAATTGCTATGGTCTCGTGAATTATACTGACGGGATTCCACTCACGTCCGGGCCGGTGCGCCCGCGCCCGTCGGGCGCGGGAGAGCCCGGGCTCGCTATCGTCTCCCAGAGCGGCGGCATGATGGGCTGCCTTCTGGAAGCGGCGGAAGCCAAGGGCATCACTCTCACTTATGCCATCTCCACCGGCAATGAGGCGGTGGTGACGGCCGAGGACTTCCTTGCCGAGATCGTCGATGACGCGCGCACGCGCGTCATCGCCGTTTTCGCCGAGCAGTTGCGCCATCCGCAGCGCTTCCTCGCCCTGGCCGCGCGGGCGCGGGCGCTCGGCAAGACTATCGTGCTGCTGCACTCCGGGCGCAGCGCGCGGGCTCAGGACGCGGCCAAATCCCACACCGGCGCCATGGCCTCGGACTTCGCCGCTATGGAAACCTTGGTGGGTCATCAGGCGGTGGTGTTGGTGGACGACATCGAGCAGGTGATCGACACGGCCGAATTCCTGCTGGACTTCCCCCAGCGCCCCACTGGTGGGCTCGGTATCATTACTGATTCCGGGGCCTTCAAAGGGCTCGCGCTTGACTTCTGCGAGCGCCATGGGGTCGATGTGCCGGTGCTCCAGCCCGCCTCCGTGGAGGCGCTGCGTGGTGCGATGCCGACCTTCGCCGATCTCTCCAATCCGCTCGATCTCACCGCCCAGGTGATGCGCGACATGCCGGGCATGTATGGTTCCGCCATTCGCGCCCTGGCGGGGGACCCCAACATCGGCTGCATCTTGGTGACGCTGCTGATGGGCGCGCCGCAGGTGGTGCTGGCCAAGCTGACCGCCACCGCCGAAGCGGCGCGCACCGTGGACGTGCCGGTTGCGCTCCTGATGCTCGGTGGGGATTCGCCGCTGCCAGCGGAAGCCCATGAGATCGTCCAACGGGCACGCCTGCCATTCTTCCGCTCGGCCACGCGGGCCATCGGCGCCATCGCCCATCTGTTCCGCCATGGCCGTCGGCTGGAGCGCTGCGCCAGCTCGGGCACCCCAGCGCCGGGCGCTGCGAACACCCCCCCGCGGTTTGGCCTGCTCGCGGAATATGAAGGCAAGGCCTGGCTGGCCGATGCCGGAATCCCTATCCCGAAGGGGGGGCTTGCCCGCTCGCCGGAAGAGGCGCTCGAGATCGCTGCCACCATCGGTTATCCGGTGGTGCTGAAAGCCCAGGCGGCAGAGCTGACCCACAAGAGCGATGTGGGCGGCGTCATCATCGATGTGCGCGGACCCGACGATCTCGACGCCGCCTGGACACGCATGACCCGATCTGTCGCCGCGGCTTTGCCGGACCTCGCCCTCGACGGCATTCTCATCGAGAAGATGAGCGCGCCCGGCGTGGAATTGGTGCTGGGCGGGCGGCGTGATCCGCACTGGGGGCCGCTGGTGATGCTCGGCCTCGGCGGCATCTGGATCGAGGTGCTGAAGGATGTGGTGTTCCTGCCGGCCTTGTGCAGTGTCGAAGAGGTGCGCACGGAACTCCAGCGACTGAAGGGCGCGGCTCTGCTGAATGGCATTCGCGGCGCGCCCGCGGCGGATATCGAGGCGGTGTCGCAAGCGGTGGTGCGGCTTGGCCGGCTGCTGGCGGAAACGCCCGCCCTTGAGGAAATCGACATTAACCCCCTCATCGCCTTCCCGGCGGGCCAGGGCATCCTTGCCCTCGATGCCGTCGTCGTCTCTTCCCCTCCTCACGTGCCCAAGGACGAGCCCGAATACGCCGGGCTGGGAGCGACGCCATGAAATTCACCTTGTCTCCAGAGCTCGAAGCCTTCCGTCAGGACGTGCGGCGCTTCGTGGCCGACAATCTCTCCCCTGCCACCCGCGCCAAGGTGGATGAGGGCCGGCGGCTCGTGAAAGCCGATTATGTGGACTGGTATCGTATTCTCCACGCCAAGGGCTGGATCACCCCCGGCTGGCCGGTGGAACATGGCGGTACCGATTGGAGCCCGCTCGAACGCTATATCTTCGAGGAGGAAACGGCGCTCGGCGGCGCACCGCCGGTCACCGGCGGCATCAACATGATCGGTCCGGTTCTCATCGCCTTCGGCACGCCGGAGCAGAAGGCTGCCTACCTGCCCGCCATGCGACGCGGCGACCTGTGGTGGGCCCAGGGGTTCAGCGAGCCGGGATCGGGCTCGGACCTCGCCTCCCTCAGCACGAAGGCGGTGCTGGAAGGCGACCATTATGTGGTGAACGGGACGAAGATCTGGCAGACCCAGGCCGCCTATGCGGACATGATGTTCGCCCTGGTGCGCACCCGCTTCGAGGGCAAGCCGCAGGAAGGCATCACCCTGCTGCTCCTCGACATGAAGAGCCCCGGCCTCAGCATCCAGCCCATCCGCACCATCGACGGCGGGCAAGAGCTTTACCAGTGCTTCTTCGACAATGTCCGGGTACCGATCGAGAACCGGGTTGGCGCGGACAGCAAAGGCTGGACCTATGCCAAGTATCTGCTGGGCTTCGAGCGCCACGGCATCGCTGGCATCGGCCACGCCAAGCGGCAGATGGTCCGCATCAAGCGCATCGCCGCCGCAGAGCAGGATCGCGGCACGCGGCTCATAGACCAGCCGCGCTGGGGCGAGCGGATCGCGTTGCTGGAGATCGAGCTGATGGCGCTTGAATGCCTCAGCCTGCGGCTGATCCAGGAGAGCGAGATGATGGGGGCCGGCAAGGGCCCAGGGGTCGAGGCCTCGATCCTGAAAATCCGTGGCACCGAGCTGCGGCAGGAGATGTTTGAGCTGCTCACCGACCTGACCGGGCCCTATGTGATCCCCTTCGACGAGGAGGTGATGCGCAGCGGCTGGGGCAATGCGGCGCCGGTGGGCCCGGCCCATGCGGCCACCATTGCTTCCAACTATTTAGATTCTCGCAAGATTTCCATATACGGCGGCGCCAACGAGATCCAGCGCAACGTGCTGGCGAAATCCATTCTGGGTCTGTGAGGGGGCGGTTATGGATTTCATTTTGAACGAGGAACAGATGTTGTTGCGCGACATGGCGGCCCGCTTCGCGGCCGATGCCCGCGCCCGCCAGGAGAAGACGCCGGAAGAGCCGGGCCGCCGCTGGAGCCGCTTCGCCGAGCTGGGGCTGCTCGGTCTCACCCTGGGGGAGGCCCACGGCGGCCTCGGCGGCGGCGGCGTGGAAACCATGATCGTCGCCGAGGAGATGGGGCGCCAGTTGCTCACGGAGCCATTCGTGCCGGCAGTGGCGATGGTGAGCCCGCTGATTGGCGAGCTGGGCAGCAAGGACCACCACGAGCAGATACTGCCCCGGCTGGCCGCTGGCGAAGTCCTTGTGGTGCCCGCCTTCCTGGAACCTGAGGCCCGCTACGACCTCGCGCAGGTGGCGACCATCGCCCGCGCCGACGGCGACCAAGTGAGGATCACTGGCCGCAAGGCGGTGGTTCTCAACGCGCCGCAGGCCGACCTGCTGCTGGTGAGCACCCGTAGTGCGGGTGCAACAGGCGCTATGGAGGGCATTTCCCTTTATCTGGTGCCCTGCCAAGCACCTGGCGTCAGCCTGCGGGCCATCACCACCCTCGACGGGCGCCCGGCTGCAGAGGTGAACTTCGACGCGGTGGCGGTCGCGGCCACCTCGCGCCTCGGCTCCGCCGGGACGGCGCTTCCGGCGATAGAGCGAGCGGTGGATCGCGGGATTGCCGCTCTTGCCGGCGAGGCTGTGGGCGCCATGGCGGCGCTGCTCGACCTGACAGCCGAATACCTGCGCACCCGCAAGCAGTTCGGCGCGCCCATCGGCAAGTTCCAGGCGCTCCAGCATAAGCTGGTCGACATGAGGGTGGCGCTGGAGCTCGCCCGTTCCGTCGCCGCGGCGGCGGCCATGGCCGTGGATATTCCCGATGCGGAGCTGCGGCGGCGGTTCATTTCCGCCGCCAAGGTGCAGGTGACCCGCAGCGGCCGCTTGATCGGCCAAGCGGCGATCCAGCTTCATGGCGCCATGGGCATGACTGAGGAATATGGCGCGGGACGCTATCTGAAACGGCTGGTGGTGATCGGCGCGCTTTATGGCGATTTCGCACATCACTTGGAACGCTTCGCCGCCACCGCGGAACCTGCCGGCTTGCCGAACTGAAGAGGGGGGCGGAGCACCTGCTCCGCCCCGCCCACCAACCAAGGCTGGGATCGCGGGCCTGGGGCCTGCCAGTGTCGGCGACACTCGTGGGCTTCAAGGGGACGCAGCGTGGGTCACGTCAAGCCGCCAAGCCTCTTCCTCCTGGCCGGCATGGCCGCCCTGGGGCCGCTAGCCCTCAATTTCTTTGTGCCCGCTTTGCCTGCGGTGGCGGCGCAATTCGCCGTCACGCCGTCCGCCGCGCAATGGACGCTGACCCTTTATTTCATCGGCATCAGTTTCGGCCAGATCATTCACGGTCCGCTTTCCGACGCCATCGGCCGGCGTCCAGTGGTGCTGGGCGGCCTCGCCCTCTACGCGCTCGCCTCGTTCGCCTGCTATTTCGCCGCCACCCTCGAACTGCTACTCGTCGCCCGCTTCATGCAGGCGCTGGGGGGCTGCGTCGGTATGGTGATGTCGCGTGCCGTCTTGCAGGACGTGTTCCAGCGCGAGCGCTTCGCCGCTGCCCTTTCCACTGTTGTGATGGTTTCGGCGGTGGCGCCGATGCTGGCGCCGGCGGTGGGCGGCTTCGTCACCGAATGGCTGGGCTGGCGCAGCGTGTTCCTGCTGCTCGGGAGTGGTGCGGTGGTGCTGCTCGGCGCCTGCCTGCAGGCGTTGTCCGAGACCCATCTGAACCGCAATCCGCTGACCCTGCTCTCCATGGCGAGCGCGTATCTCACCGCGGCGCGTCATCGCCGCTTCATGGTGAATGCGACCGCTGCCGCGCTGTTTCCCGCCACCAATTTCACCTTCATGGCGGCGGGGCCCTTCCTGGTGGTGGAATTGCTGAAGGGCACGCCGAGCACCTACGGCGCCATGGCCATGACCGCGCCATTCGGCTTTATCCTGGGCAATGCCGTGGCGCGACGCGTGCTGCTGCGCGTAGACCACCGGCGCATAATGCTGGTCGCCGCGGGCGTCAGCCTCGCCGGTCTCGCACTTCAACTTGCGCTGGTCAGCCTGTTGCCGCTCACCCTTGCCGGGCTGTTCCTGCCGCTACTGGTCATCGCGTTCGGCCACGGCCTGGGCCTCGCCTGCGCCACCGGGCTTGCCATGGCGCAGCTTCCGGACTTGCGGGGCACCGCCTCGGCCTCCATCGGCTTCCTGCAGATGGGGATCGGGGCCGTGGCCTCCATCGCCGGGAGTATGGTGGTGCCGCACGGCGCCGCCGCGACGGTACTGACCATGTTAGCCATCCAGGGTTTTGACCTCGTCCTGCTCATTCTCGGCGGCCACTTCGATCGCCGAGAATAAACCGCAATATATTCCAACGATAACGAAAAAGATGGGAGGAAACGCATGTACACGATCGGCGATCTCTCGCGGATGAACGCCCTCCGCTGCCCGCAGAAAATCGCCATTCGCCTCGCCGACGACGCGCTGACCTATCTTGATCTCGACTCCGTTTCCAATCGCCTGGCGCACCGGCTCGCGGGCGAGGGCATCGCGGGAGGGGATCGCGTCGCACTGCTTGCGTTCAATTGCCCGGAGTTCGCCTTGGTGACGCAGGCGGTGGCGAAGCTGGGGGCTATCTTGGTTCCCATCAATGTGCGGCTGGCGGCGCAGGAAATGCGCGATCTCATATCCCATTGCATGCCCAGGCTGCTGTTCGTGGAAGCGCCCTTCCTGGATGATGCGCGCGTCGCCTGCACGGGCCTTGCCGCTCCACCCGCGCTGGTGACCTTGCGCGCTACGGGTCCCACCGGCCTTCCGGACCTGCGCGGGCTGACGCAGGGGGCGCCCGACATTTTCGAAGGCCCGCCTGTGGACCCGGGGAGTTGCGCCGCGATCATGTACACGTCGGGGACCACCGGCCGCGCTAAGGGGGTGATGATTTCCCATGAGAAGTACCTGCGCATCTTCACTGCTTTTGGCATCGAGATGGAGGTGCGGGAGCCGGATGTAATACAGCTTGCAGTGCCGCTGTTCCATAATGGCGGATTCGCATCGGTCCTCGGCCCGGCGCTGATGGTGGGGGCGAGCGTGGTGTGCCATCGCGGACCCTTTGACCCGCGCACGGTGCTGGAGGACATCGCTCACTATCGGGTCACCCTCACCCACTGGGTGCCCACCATGCTCTCCATCCTGCTGCCAGTGCTGGAAGAGGGCGGGCGCGATCTGTCCTCGCTGCGTGTCGTGCATTATGGCGCCATGCCCATCTCCGCCGAGTTGCTCGCGCGCGTGCGCCGGGCGCTGCCGCACGTCTCCTTCTTCCAGGGCTATGGCACCACCGATGCCGGGCTGATCGCCTGCCTACGCCCCGAGCATATGGGCGCCCACCCGCACGCCACGGGTCGCCCGGTATTCAACACCTTGAGCCGGATCGTAGGCGACACCGGCCGCGACGTGGCCGAGGGCGAGGTGGGCGAAGTGATCGTCCATGCCGGCACCAGCGGCATGATGGGCTATTGGGCCGACGAACCGGCGACCGGCGCCGCCATCCGCGATGGCTGGATCCACACAGGGGACATCGCCCGGCGCGACACGGACGGTTTTTTCACCTTGGTGGAGCGGATGAACTTCCTCATCATCTCCGGCGGCGAAAACATCTTCCCGCGCGAGGTGGAGGAGGTGCTCTCCACCCATCCTGGCATCGCCGAGGTGGCCGTGTTCGGGGTGAAGGACGAGACATTCGGCGAGGCGGTGTGCGCCGCCCTGGTGCCGGCCGTCCCGGTGCCGCCAACCCTCGAGGAACTGCGCGCCTGGTGCGACGGGCGGATCGCCCGCTACAAGCTGCCGCGCCACATGCTGATGCTGCCGGCGCTGCCACGCACCGCTTTGGGCAAAATCGCCAAGGGCGCGCTGATGGACCTGTTCCGCCGCCAACAAAACGGCACCGACCCGGAAAACGCGGCCCCCCGCGCCGAACCCTGAGCGGGGGGCCGCGCCTCGGCTCAGCCCACCCCCCAGCGGCCGAGCAGATCGGCGGGATCGACGATGGCCGGCGCCATCGTCGGCTTCGAGAAGCGCGGCGCGGCAGCGGGACGCACCACGCCATCCACGCGCTCGAACAGCCCCCGAGCGACGGCATGGGGATCAGCCGGCGCCTCGGCCATGTCGAGCACCGGCGACACACAGGAATCCGTGCCGGCCAGCAGGCGCACCCATTCATCGCGGCCGCGTGTCTCGAAGGCGGCCGCGAGGGCGGCCCGCACCCTCGCCCAGTCCTTGCGGCTGTCGACGATGTTCGCCCACTCCCGATCCAGGCCAATTCCTTCCAGCAGCGCCAGGCGGAACTTCATCTCCGCCGCCGCCACCGCCAGCCAGCGCCCGTCACCGGCCTGGTAGACGCCGTAAAACGGGAAGCCGCCATCGGCCTCGTTGCTGCCGCGCTCTAGACGCCACAGGCCGGCTTGGTGGAGTCCGAAGAGAAAGGTCATGAGATGGGCGGCGCCGTCCACCATGGCCGCATCCACCACCTGGCCCTCGCCGCTGGCGCGGGCAGCAAGCAGAGCCGAAACCACGCCGAAGCATAGATACAGCCCGCCAGCGAAATCACCCACCAGGTTCAGCGGTGGCACCGGCGGCCCGCCTTGCGCGCCGATGGCGGCGAGCGCGCCCGTGATGGCGATATAGTTGATGTCGTGCCCGGCCTCCTGGGCATAGGGGCCGTTCTGCCCCCAGCCCGTCACGCGGCCATAGACGAGCCGGGGAACGCGCGCATGCACCGCCTCTGGCCCCAGCCCCAAGCGCTCCATGACGCCCGGGCGGTAGCCCTCAATCAGCGCATCCGCTTGTGCGAGGATCTCGAAGATCCGCGCCTTGCCGGCTTCGCTCTTCATGTCGAGGGCGAGCCGGGTCTTGCCGGTGTTGAGCAAATCGAACCGCTCGGGGATGGGCAGGTAATTGGCATGCCCTTCGCGCTCGATGCGCAGCACCTCGGCGCCCATCTGCGCCAGCAGCATCCCGGCAAACGGACAGGGGCCGATGCCGGCGAACTCCACCACCCGCACGCCGGCGAGGGGACCTTTGCCTTCGCTCATCTGTCCGCCCTTTCTCACCCGATGGCCTCGGCCTGGCGCAGCTTTTCCACCTCGCCGGACGAGAAGCCGAACTCGGCCAGAACCTCCGCGGTGTGCTCGCCGAGAATCGGCGCGCGGACATGCACGCCGCCGGGAGTGCGGCTGAGCTTCGGCGGCACGCCGGGCACGGTGACGCGCCGTGTAATGCCCGGCTGCTCCACCGTGGGCAGCATGTCGCGGACGGTGAAGTGGGGATCGGCGAAGATGTCGGCCGCTGTATAAACGGGGCCGAATGGGATCTTGCCGCCGAGGATATGGGTCAGTTCCGCCTTGGTCCGGGTGGCGGTGAAGTCCTCGATCACCTTATAGACCTCGTCAGCATGGACCACCCGCGCCCGCTCGGTGGCAAAGCGCGGGTCGTCGATCAGGTCCTTGCGATCGATGGCCGCGCAGAAGATAGCCCACATGCGCCCGGGCGGCACTGCCAGCACCACCCAGCCGTCCTTGGCGCGCACCGCCCCCATGGGGGCGATCTCCGGATTCCGATTGCCCACGGGTCCCGGCACCTTGCCGAGGTAAGAGAAGATGTTGGTGACGGGCTCGCAGAAAGCGAGCACGGAGTCCACCATGCCCACATCCACATACTGGCCCTTGCCCGAGGTGCGTGCCTCCCAAAGCGCCACCATGGTGGCGAAGGCCGCAAACAGGCCGGGAATGGCGTCGCCGGGCCCCGCGCCGACCTTCATAGGGCTGTCAACGTCGGGACCGGTGAGACCCATGAGGCCACCCATGGCCTGGGATACGATGTCCACCGCGGGCCAGTCCGCATAGGGGCTACGGCCGCCGCGCGGATCGCCGAAACCGCGGATGGAAGTGTAGACGAGGCGCGGATTGCGCTCCGCCAGCACCTCATAGCCAACCCCAAGTCGCTCCATCACGCCGACGCGGAAATTCTCCACCACCGCGTCGGCCGTTTCTACCATCTTGAGCAGCACATCGCGGCCCTCGGGGCGCTTCAGGTCCAAGACCATGCCGCGCTTGTTGCGATTGCAGCACTGATACATGCCGCCATAGGCCTTAAGCGCGTCTTCCTCCGCGAATGGGCCGACGCGGCGCGCCATGTCTCCGCCAGGCGGCTCGATCTTGATAACATCGGCGCCGTGGTCCGCCAGCATCTGCGTGCAGAAGGGGCCGGCCAGCGCCTGGCTGACGTCGAGAATGCGCAATCCCTTCAGCCCGCCGGTGGGATTGAAAGTGCTCATGGGGATTTCCTCTTGCATCTTCTTGGAGGGCGCCGGCGCTGCGCGCAACGCCAGTTCGGCTCAGAGCGTGATAACGCGGGATGACTTGCCGGGGGTGGCCAGAGCCTTCAGCACCTCTTCGTTGATGGTGATGCCGAGGCCCGGCCCATCGTTGGGATAAAGGTAGCCGCCTTCGAAACGAGGCACGTTGAGGGCCAGGTCGTCCTTGATGGCGGCGCTGTTCAGCACGTCGTGAATGTGCAGCGGGCCGGCATTTTCCTGCGGGAAGCGGGAGATCCAGTCATCGGCGACCAGGAGATGGGCGGCCGGGCTCGCCTCCAGGCCCGAGCCCACCATGCAGCCGCAGATGACCGGCAGGTTGGCGAGCCGCGCCATGGTGAGCCAGCGCTTGGCCTTCAGCAACCCGCCCGCCTTCTGGGTCTTGATCATGAGGCCATCGGCCGCGCGCTTCTCGATGATGTTGTAGAGGTCGTGCAGTTCCTGGGCGCCCTCGTCCGCATAAATGGCGGTGCCCACCTTGCCGCGCAGGCGCGCCATGCCCTCGATGTCCCAAGCCGGCAGCGGCTGCTCGATCTTCGAGAGATTGTATTTCTCAAGTGCCCGGATGGTTGCGAAGGCTTGGTCGTAGGTCCAGAAGCCGTTGACATCGATGAACAGGTCAACTTCATCGCCCACCGCCTCGCGCACCGCTGCCACCATTGCGACGTCGTCCTTCAGCGTGCCGTGGCCGGTCTTCAGCTTCACGAAGGAGTAGCCCTCGTTCACGACCGCCAGCGCCTCCGGCACCATCACCTCCGGCTTGCCGGCCGAGAGCACGAGGCCGAGCGGCACGCGATCAACCGTCTTGCCGCCGAGGAGGGTGAAGACCGGCACATTCAGGGCCTTGCCGGTGAGGTCATGCAGGGCGAAATCCACCGTCGCCTTGGCCTGGTTGTTGTCGCGGGCCATGATGTCCATGCGTCCCACGATTTTCTCAATCTTGGTGGGATCTTCTCCAAGAAGAATTTGAGGCGCGAAAAAGTCTGCGATCATCGCCGTCATGGAGTCTTGGGTCTCGCCCCGATACCACGAAGACGTATCTCCTGATTCCGATATGCCGATCAGCCCATCGTCGGTGTGGAGCTTCAACACAATGGAGTTGATGCCCGAAATAGTCGTGCCCCGCATCACGATGGGACGACGCAGCGGGGTGGTGATCGGGATGATTTCGACTTTGACGATCTTCATGGGAGGCTCGGTCCTTCGATGCGCCTGCTCCCTGAAGGAGCTGGCCACGCTGATGCGTTTCGACCCTGATGTGATGGTGCCGGGGTCGCTGAAGCCACCTCCGGCCAAGCGAATAGCACCATCACGCCCCGAAAAAGTCAACCGACTAGTTGATTGAGAATAGCCTGTGCTAGACTGCCTTCAGCAACGCCCCGGAACCAACATGGGGCGGCCCGCAAGGGGAGGACATCTCATGTTTCCGTCGACCTTTCGCAAACTCGAAGTGTTCGTGACGGTGGTCGAGGCCGGCAGCTTCGCGGCTGCCGCCGAGCGGCTGGGTATTTCCCATCCCTCGGTCAGCAACCATATCCAAGCCCTGGAACGGCAGACTCGCAGCGCCCTGTTCCTGCGGCGCAAGGGCACCATGTCGAACCTCACCGAGCAGGGTCGGCGGTTGTATGAGCGGGGCCTGGAACTGCTGGACAAGGCCGAGTCGCTTTCCCGCGAGTTGGCGCTTGCCACCGAGCAAGTCAACGTCACCCCGCTCGCCATCACTTGCCAGCGGGGCCTTGCCCCCGGTTGGCTGTGCGCCCCGTTTGCGGAGTTCGCGAAGAGTAACCGGAATATCGATTTCAGCGTCAACACCAGCCGCTACGAGACGGTGGTGGAGGATCTTCAGGAAGGCCGCTCCGACATCGGCTTGCTGCTGGCCCATTCCGTGGTGCCCGATTTGCCGTGCGAAGCGGTGGGGGAGGAGCGTTTCTCCTTTTTCGCCGCACCTGACCATCCCTTGGCCTCATGCGCCAGCATCGCGCCCGCGGAGCTGCGCGCCCACCCTTTCATTACCAGCCGCCGCGCCGGGCGCTTCGGCCAGATGGTGCACGCCATGCTCGTGAATGCCGGAGTAGAGGACTATGCGGTAGCCTATCAGGTGCAAGAGGGCCTGATGGTGCAGGAACTGGCCATTCGCGGGCTCGGCATTTTCTGCGGCCCCGACCAACTCGCCCAAGGCGCGGTCGATGCTGGAACGCTGGTGCGACTGCCGGTGGAAGGCCCGCGCCTCGCCATGACCGTGCATTGCGCCCTGTCGCCCAAGCGCAAGCCCATCCGCGCGGCCCTCGCCTTCGCACACTCTGTGAGGAGCCATCATGCCAAGGCTCGGCTCGAAGCCGAGGCTATGCATGCGCCAATGCCCGCGGAGTGCGCGAGCCTGCACCTGGTGAGCCACTAAGCCGGCACGCCAATCAGGCGCCGACGATGGCACACAGTTCGCCCTGCCAAAACCCGCGTTCGTGCAGTACATGGATTTGCCGCAGGATGATGCGCCGCACCTCGGCCAGCGCTCGCGTCTGCGCCTGCAGCTTGCGTTCCACCAGAGCCAGCTTCCAGCCGAGGCGCGGCGCCAAGGGAATGATCTCCAAAGTGCCCGCATTCACCTCCTCATAAACCCCAGCATAGCTGAACACGGTATAGCCGAGCCCGGCTTCCACCATGCCCTTGATGGCACGCATGCCGTCGATCTCATTGACCACGTCGAGGGCGAAACGCCGCTCGGCGGCGAGGCGCTCCAGAAGGCTGCGCAGACTATGGGCGTGGCTGGGGAGGATCAGCGGCAGCGCGCCGAGTGCCCGCACCGGAACATGGCCGTTGCGCAGGGGCAACTCCGGCAACCCGGCCCGCTCGCGCGGAGCGACCAGATAAAGTGGTTCGTTCAAGAGCGGGACGATCTCCAGTTCCGCATTCGGCTCTGGATCGTAGAGCATGGCAAGGTCGATGCCCCCTTCGGCGACCCAGCCATGGATGAAGCCGCTGAATCCTTCGCGCACTGCAAGCTTGATCTGCGGGAAATCCCGCCGCAGCTCCAGCACAAGCCGCGGCACCAGCACCTGTGCCGCGGTGGGAGTGAGGGCGATGGAGACCTCGCCGCGTGGCTCCACCGCATGGGCGAGCAGGTCGGAACGGATGGATTTCAGTTCCGCCATCAGGCCGGACGCCCGCTCCAGCAAGGCGGTGCCATGCTCCGTGAGCTGCACGCCACGCCCGTGGCGCCAGAGCAATTGCACGCCGAGCTGATGTTCAAGACGCGTGACGCGCCGGCTGAGCGCCGATTGGGCCACGCGCATCTGGCTGGCCGCGCGGGAGAAGCCCTGCTGCTGCGCCACATGAACGAACGCTTCGAGATCCTCGAACTTCATCGACTTTTCCGTGAGGAACGTGTCCAGGCGAAGCTGCAGCGGCTGGCGCGAAGAGGCCGCGCTCGGCCCGCGCCGCGCCAATGGCGACCGCCCACGTGCCGGCTCCATCCTTTCCCGCTGATCTTAAGAAAAAGCGGGCCGCGAAAGATGAAACCCTGGTTAGCAACCGAACAGTGCACGGAAAAGACCTGCCGCAGCAAGATCATTCGACATTGCACCGCAACGGCCGTGGACCCGCGCCGGGGCGCCAGAATAGCCGAGGGAATGACGGGGTGGACCAGAAGGGCCGGTTCTGGAACATTGCCCGATCATCACTGGATATCCACCGTGTCGAAGACGCCGCAAAGTCGCGCCCGCTCCTCCGCCCACCCGCCCGCCACGACGTCTGATTGCGTCGGCCTCAACTTGGAGGATCTGCCGGGGCATCTCATCCGCCGCTTGCAGCAAGTGGCTGTCGCGTTATTCGCGGACGAAATCGACCGCGTCTGCGCCGATTTAACGCCGGTGCAATACGCCGCCTTGGCCACGGTTGAGGCTCATCCAGGTATCGACCAGGCCTCGCTCGCGGGCGTTATCGGCTATGACCGCACCACCATCGGGGGCGTCGTGGAGCGGCTGGAGGCGAAAGGGTTCATCGACCGCATTACCTCCCCGAGCGACCGGCGGGGGCGGCAGCTCTCGATCACCGCCGAGGGCACGCTCCTGCTGCGGAATCTCGCCGCGCCGGTGCACCAGGTCCAAGAGCGGCTGATGGCACCGCTGACCGCCACCGAGCGGGCTACTCTGTTGCGCCTCATGGCAAAACTGGTGAATACCACCAATGAATTGAGCCGCACGCCCACGCGCCCGGCTCCGCCCCGGAAGGACGGGCTCGCCGAATCGGCCCGACCCCGCCGGCGCTGACCGCCTTCACCAGCATCGCAAAACGACGTCAGCACGCCACGCGCCCGGCTCCGCCCCGGAAGGACGCGCTCGCCGTATCGGCCCCGCCCCGCCGGCGCTGACCGCCTTCACCAGCATCGCGAAACGCCGTCAGCACGCCATCCCGCGCCGCCCCCGGCGCATTTTTCCAAAACTCCACTTGCGCGAATATAAAAAGCATACTTATCATCAGCATTATCACTAATTAACCAACGATAATCGGGAGGATGGAATGAGCACAGACCTCGCCACCTTGGATGAACTGCCGCTCGCCTACCGCGCCGCCTTGGCGCGCAATAGTCTCGCGCCGCTATGGCCGATGATGCGCAACGTGCTGCCCCACGGCGCGCCGCGTCCGGTGACCCAGCCGCACCTGTGGCGCTTTTCCGCGCTGCGGCCGCTGCTGCTGGAAGCCGGCACTCTCACGCCGGTGGAAAAGGCCGAGCGGCGGGTGCTGGTGCTCACCGATCCTGGCCACGGCGAGGGGGCCATGCAGACCACCCCGGTCATCTACACGGGTATGCAATTGTTACTGCCCGGTGAGACAGCGCCCGCCCATCGCCACACCCCAAGCGCCGCGCGCATCATCGTCGAGGGCGAAGGCGCCTATACGGTGGTAGATGGCGAGAAGTGTCCCATGCATCGCGGCGACCTGGTGCTCACCCCCGGCGGTTCCTGGCACGACCATGGCCATTCCGGCACCGAGCCGGTGATCTGGCTGGACGCCCTTGATCTGCCGCTGTTCGTCTATCTCGAAGGCTCCTATGCGGAGGAGGCGCCACTCCAGGCGCCGCGCAACCGTCCTGACGCATGCGAGGCCGAATATCTTGCCGCAGGCCTCGTGCCCAGCCGGCGGCACGGCCGCGCACCCGCCTCCCGTTATCCCATGCTGCGCTATCCCTGGGCCCGTACCGAGGTGGCACTGCGCCGCCTTGTCGACCTTGGCGGTCCGGGCGAGGCCACGGAGCTCGACTATGTGAACCCAGAAACGGGCGAAAGCTGCCTGCCCACCCTGGGCTTCACCGCCATGATGCTGCGTCCCGGCGAAACCGTGGCGCCGCCCCTGTGTTCCAGCAGCGCCGTGTTCCACGTGGTCAGCGGACGCGGCACCACGGTGGTGAACGGAGAGCGTTTCGCTTTCGGTCCGGCGGATACCTTCTCCGCGCCGGTCTTTGCCAGCATCACCCATGAGGCGGATGCCGCCGCGCCGGCCTTCCTGATCCGCATCCACGATCGGCCGCTGCAGGAGCGGCTCGGCTATTATGAGGAGCGCCCCCGGCCATGAACGCCCCCACCACCCTGACGCCGGCTCCGACCCTGCTGTTTCCGGCTCCGGCCTTGCCGTTGGTGCCTGTTGTCGGCAGCTCGGCGCTTTACCCGGTCCACCGCATCTTCTGCGTCGGCCGCAATTATGCGGAGCATGCCAAGGAGATGGGCCACGAGGTGGACCGCGAAGCGCCGTTCTTTTTCACCAAGCCGGCAACCGCCATCGTGCCCTCGGGCGCGGTAATCGCCTATCCGCCAGGGACCGCCAACTACCAATATGAGATGGAACTCGTGGTTGCGCTGGGCGCGCCGGCCTTTCGCGTGCCGGAGGCCGCCGCGCGCGACACCGTGTTCGGCTACGCCTGCGGCCTCGACATGACCCGACGCGACCTACAACTCGATGCCCGTGCCAAAGGCCGTCCCTGGGACCTGGGCAAGGCGTTTGAGCAATCGGCGGTCATCGCTGCGCTCACCCCGGCCGCCGCGTTCGGCGCCGTGGGACCGCAACGCATCGCCCTCACTGTAGACAGCGCGGTACGCCAGGAGGCGCACCTGTCCGATCTGGTATGGACCGTGGCCGAGCTCGTCTCACATCTGTCGAAATACTATCACCTTGTTCCAGGCGACCTGATCTATACCGGAACGCCCGCCGGCGTCGGCGCGGTGAGCCCGGGCGCCGAGCTTGAAGGCACCATCGACGGCTTGTCCCCGGTGCGTCTCACCATTGGGGCGGCCGAAACATGAGTTCCGCCCCGCGGCCGGAAATGAAGCCGGAACTGCGCTTCTTCGGTTACTTCCGTTCGTCGGCCGCCTATCGCTGCCGCATCGCCTTCAACCTCAAGGGGGTGGTACCGGACTTCGTTCCGGTGCACCTGCGCCGCGACGGCGGCGAACAGTTTCGCCCCGACTATGTTGCCGTAAACCCGCAGCGCCTGGTACCGGCACTGGAGTTGGATGGCACCATCCTCACCCAGTCCCTCGCCATCATCGAGTGGCTGGATGAGACCCATCCGACCCCGCCGCTGCTGCCGGACGCACCGCTTGTGCGCGCACAGGCGCGCGCCTTCGCCCTCGTCATCACCGCCGATATCCATCCGCTCAACAACCTGCGAGTGCTTGCCTATCTGAAGAGGACGCTCGGCCACGACCAAGCGGCTGTGGATGAGTGGTACCGGCATTGGGTGCGCGAAGGCCTCCTCGCCTGCGAGGCGCTGCTGGCGCGGAGCGGCCGCGGCCGCTTCTGCTTCGGCGACGACCCCAGCCTCGCCGACATCTGCCTCGTGCCGCAGATGTATAACGCGCGGCGGTTCGGCTGCGATCTCTCGACCTTGCCCCGCCTGGTCGCCATCGACGCGGCGCTCGCCGCGCTTCCAGCCTTTGCCGCCGCCCACCCCGATGCGCAGCCCGACGCCGAGGCCTGACGGCACGGCCGCCCGAAAATCAAAATGAAATTGGAGGACATGCTCTTGATTGGCACCGCTACTCCCAACCGCATACTCATCTCCGGCGGCGGCATCGGTGGCCTCGCCACCGCCCTCGGCCTCGCCCGCAAGGGTGTCGCCAGCCTGGTCCTGGAGAAGTCACCCGTGCTCGGCGAGATCGGCGCCGGCATCCAGCTCGGCCCCAATGCCTTCCACTCGTTCGATGCCCTCGGCATCGGCGACGCCGCGCGGGCGGTGGCGGTCTATATCGACCGGCTGCGTCTGATGGATGCGCTCACCGCCGAGGAGATCACCAGCATCATGCTCGACGAGCCGTTCCGCCGGCGATTCGGCAATCCCTATGGCGTGATTCATCGCGGGGATCTCTACGGCGTGCTGTTACACGCCTGCCAGGCGAGTCCCATGATCGAGCTGCGCACCGGCAGCGAGGTGTTGGGCTATGACCAGGACGACACTGGCGTCACCGCCCGCCTGGCCTGCAGTACCGAGCGGGGGCTTGCCCTCATAGGCGCCGACGGCCTTTGGTCCAAGGTGCGCCAGCAACTGGTCGGCGACGGCAAGCCGCGGGTATCGGGCCACACCACTTACCGCTCTGTGATCCCCACAGCGCAGATGCCGGAGGATCTGCGCTGGAACGCCGCCACCTTATGGGCAGGGCCGAAGTGCCACATCGTGCATTACCCTTTGTCGGGCTGGAAGGTGTTCAACCTGGTCGTCACCTGCCACAACGACGCGCCGGAGCCGGTTGCCGGCAAGCCCGTGACCGCCGAAGAGGTGATGCAGGGTTTCACCCGTGTCCACGAGCGGGCACAAAAAATCATCCGTCATGGCACCGACTGGAAGCAATGGGTGCTGTGCGATCGCGACCCAGTGGAAAACTGGACCGAAGGCCGCGTCGCGCTGCTGGGCGACGCCGCCCATCCCCAACTGCAATATTTCGCCCAGGGTGCCTGTATGGCCATGGAAGATGCCGTGGCCCTCGCCCATTGCGTGGAAAGCCATCCCAGTGATCTGGAGGCGGCTCTGAAAGCCTACCAGCAGCTCCGGGCATTGCGCACAGCGCGGATCCAGCTCCAGTCGCGGGCCATCGGCGAGCACATCTACCACCCTGGCGGCGCCCATGCGGCGTTGCGCAACACCATCATGCGGTCCTACACCTCCACGGATTGGTACGACGCTGTGGAGTGGCTTTATGGCGGCAACGGCCTTAGCAGCGGGGCCGGCTCGGTGGGCGGGAAGGTGCATCCACCGGTGGAACCGGCGCTGCGTGCCGGCTGACGGGCCGCGCGGCACCGGACGCGTTCCGGATCCGCCTTCCGCCCCATGGGCGGACATCAGCGCAGCGGACCAAACGGCGGGTGCCGTTTCCGACATGATGACGGTGCCGTGGGACGTGCTGCGAGAGCGTTTCCGCGCTTGATTGAATCGTTGGGGATTCCCGCAAGCGTGAGATTTTGATCCGCCATCACATCGACCCGCGCCTCGCAGGTGCGGGCGAGTTGCCGCGACGAATACGTGCCCCGGGTGTAGCCATAGAGACGCAGCGCCACGATCATGCCGGGATGGTCGGTCGGGTAGCCCCGTTCCTCGATGTGCATGTCGAAGATGGCCGAGAGATCGAGGCCCTCCCACACCGCGTCTAAAACGAAATGCGCATGGTGACCTGACGGCACAAAATCATGCACCGAAGCCGGTAGAAGCCAGCTTTGGTCCACATCCCACGAGCGACACGTCTTGGCCATGTGTCAGTGAATCACGAGCTGACGCACCGTCGATCCCATGACTCGGACCGGCTCCTAGCACCGCCCCGCGTCATCACCGACATCTTCGCGCCCCTGCCCCCGCCGGTCGCGCTCGCGTCCGAGGGCGGGATCAATGCCAAGTCGCGCACAATAGCCACTGTGAGGCCCGCCACGGCATCCTCTGTTCTGCCGTCTACATCCGCGCGACCGTGCCCGAGCGCGTTCATCCACGAGTCTTGAGCCATGACGGTACAAAAAAGAACGCCGCGGGCAAAGCGCGCGGCGTTCATGAGGGTCACTGCTGGGCAGGCTGCATTGCCGCCAAGGGCAGAGGCGGTTCCGTCGGTCGTGACTGCAGCTGGTCGGTGGCGCCGGTGTCCTCGCGCAGCGAACGGGCCGCCCACAGATAGTGTAGGCCCGCCCACACCAAGAACACGGTGAAGCAGCTCATGCTCAGGCGGATGCCGGAGGCCGCGGCGGCGCCACAGGCGGAGGCCTGCGCCGCCGCCGGCCCGGCACACACGACAAGATAGGCGCCGGTTCCGGTGAAGGCGTGGCTCGCCAGTGTATCGCTGACGAAGCCGATGGCGGCCGGCCCGAGCCCATGGCCGATGAGGCTCATCACCAGCAGCACCACCGCGGTGGAGGAGGCACGCATGCGCGGATGCACGGCGGCGTGGACCACCGCGAATGTGGGCCCGTTCCAGGACATCACGAGCACCAGGAACAGGAAGATTCCTGCGATGGCCAAAGCTTCGTTATTCTGGGCGAAGGCAAAATAGGCCACCGGCGCTCCCAGCACGCTGGCGAAACCCGGCACCCAAGAATACCAGCGCTTGTCGCGGTGGGCGAGCAGATCGGACAGGTAGCCGCCGAGGGCGATGCCGATGAAGCCGCCTACCCCAACGGTGATGCCGAACGTGTAGCCGGCCTGCAGCAGGTTCATGCCGAAGATGCGGCCGAGATAGATCGGGATGAACTGGTTGATGGCCTGGAGACCGAAGGCACCGATGGCGGTCCCGATGATCATGTGTCGCGCCGCGCGCTTCGCCCACAGTCGCCGGAGCACCTCACTGAAGGGCGGAACGGTGGCGGAGGCATGGCCGGCGGCACCGTCATAACGCCCGCGTACAGGCTCACGCAGGGTGAGAACGGCGAGAATGCCGAGCAAGATACCGGGCAGACCGAGGATGATGAAGGCGTAACGCCAGCCGAAAGTTTGCGCCAGCCAGCCGCCGCCGAAAGCCGCCGCGAGCACGCCCAGGGGCACGCCGAGGGCGTAGATCGCGAGCGCCGTGGCGCGCCGGTGTGGCGGGAACTGATCGCCGATCAGCGAATGGGCGGCGGGGGTACAGCCGGCCTCTCCGATGCCCACGCCGGCGCGGAACAGGACCATCTGCCAGAAATTGGCCGCCATGCCGCACAGGGCCGCAAACGCCGACCAGATGATGATGCACACCGAAATGAGCCGCACCCGGTGAGCTCGTTCCGCCAGGCGCCCGAGGGGCAGCCCAGCCACAGTGTAGATGAGGGCGAAGGCGAGTCCGCCGAGCAGCCCCACCTGGAAGTCCGAAAGGCCAAGTTCCGCCTTGATGGGCCGCGCCAACACCGCGATCACGATCCGATCAAGGAAACTGCACGCATAGACTAGAACCAGCAAGACCAAAAGCCAGACCTTGTACAGGGCGGACGTCTCCTCGAACGCGGGGCGTGGCGCCTCCATATCCTCTTTCATGTTGCTTCCTCCCGAATGGTTGGGATGGTGCGAGTCGCACCCTCTCCTATTGTTTTTTTTTGGATTCCGAAGGGGACACTGGCCTGCGTCTCCTTCGGTTCGTTCGTGACTGATGCCCGCTGCGCCAGACGTCGGCCGTCGCGGGGACCGTTTCGCCGTGGCGCCGCGTGAATTTGACCCGACGTCATGCGGCAAAGCCATGGCCCGCGGGCGTTGGCAAATCTAAAATGGATATGTCCGCCGGCCCTGCTGGATGGTGACCCACTTGGTTTCGGTCATCTCCTCCATGGACCACTGGCCGCCCTCACGGCCCATGCCGGAATCCTTGACGCCGCCGAACGGCGCATGGGGATTGTCCTCGATGGTGGAGCTGTTGACGTGCACCACCCCCGCCTCCAGGTGGCGCGCGAAGTGGAGCGCCTTGTCGAGGCTGCGCGTGAGCACGGCGGAGGACAGGCCGTAGCAACTGTCGTTCGCAAGAGCGAGGGCGTGGCTGGCGTCGCGGGCCTTGATGACCGACGCGACCGGACCGAACAACTCGTCCTTGAAGACGGACATCTCGCGCGTTACATCGGCGAGCACTGTCGGCTCGAAGAAGTTGCCCTTGTGGCGGCCGCCGCACATGAGCCGTGCCCCGCCCTTGACCGCGGTCGCCACGGCATCGGCGATGAACGCGCATTGAGAGGCACGGATGAGCGGGCCGATCACTGTATCCGGCTGGCGCGGGTCGCCCATTTTCAACTGCCGGACCTTAGCCACGAAGCGGTCGAGAAAGGCCTCATAGACCGCCTCATCCACGATGATGCGCGAGCCGGCCATGCAGATCTGGCCCTGATGGATGAAAATGCCGAAGGCCGCCGTCTCCACGGCATAATCGAGGTCCGCATCGTCTAGCACGATCACCGGGCTCTTGCCGCCCATCTCCAGGGTGATCTTCTTGCCCATCCGCGCGCATTCCACCGCTAGGAAGCGACCAACACGGGTCGAACCGGTGAACGAGATCATCTTTACTCGCGGGTCGGAAAGCAGGACGCCGCCGAGAATGGCACCGTCGCCGGACACCACGTTCAGCACCCCCGGCGGCAGTCCGGCCGCCTGGAAAACCGCCGCCGCCTTCAGGGCGATCATGGAGGTCTCCTCGGACGGCTTCATCACCACCGTATTGCCGGCAGCGATGGCCATGCACACCTTCTTGGTGCCGAGCAGCAATGGATAATTGAACGGCGCGATGGCGCCGATGACACCCAACGGCCGTCTGAGGGTAAAAGACAGGCAGCCTGGCGCATCGGAGGGGATGACATGGCCGAAGATGCGCCGGGCTTCGCCCGATGCCGAGCGTAGCATGGATGCCGTGAACTCCACCTCGAAGCACGCCTTGCCGAAAGTGGAGCCCGCTTCGTCGATGAGCAGATCCACCAGTTCCGCGCGGTGTTGCTCCAGCGCATCGGCCATGCGGATGAGGATGAGCTCGCGCTCGGCCGCCAGCGTCTCGCCCCAGGATGCGAAGGCCGCGTCGGCGGCGTCGATGGCGCGCACCATATCCTGAGGCCGGCTCATGGGCACCTGGCCGATGGTGCCGCCGGTGGCTGGGTTGACGACCGCCATTTGTGGGGCGTCGGTTTCGGCGAAAGCGCCGTTGATGAAACTCATGGGTTCCTCTCCTGTCCCGCGGGCCGTGCCGTTCACCTTCGTCGCGCGTTCTCGTCGCACAATCGCTCAGGCGGATCGGTGGGCGCCTTGTCGTTGTTCAGCTTAGAAGGGCCGGCGTCAGAGGGTGCGCGCGATGATCTCCTTCATGGTCTCGTTGGACCCGCCATATATTTTCTGCACTCGCGCATCCACATAGAGCTGGGCGATAGGGTATTCGAGCATGTAGCCGTAGCCGCCGAAGAATTGCAGGCAAGTATCCACGATCTCGCACTGCTTCTGACTGCACCACCACTTGGCCATTGCGCTGGTCGCCGGATCCACCTCCTCGCCAGCCGCCAGCTTCATGATGAGCTGGTCCACGAAGGTGCGGGAGACGCGGGCCTCGGTGAGGCATTCGGCCAATCGAAAGCGCGTGTTCTGGAAGCCAAAGAGGGTCTGATTGAACATCTCGCGCTGCTTGGTGTAGTCCACCGCCAATTCGATAGCGCGTTCGGCTGAGGCGACCGCTGTGAGGGAGATGGCAAGGCGCTCGCGGGTGAACACTTTCATCAGGTTCCCGAAGGCATTGCCCTCGACTTCGCCGAGCAGATTTTCGGCCGGCACGCGCAGATCTTCCAGGAAGACCTCACAATTGTCGAGACTGCCCTGGCCGATCTTCTCCAGGTTGCGACCCACGTTGAAGCCCGGCCACTTGGTTTCAGCCAGGAACAGCGACAGGCCTTTCGCGCCTTCACCGCCGGTGCGGGCGGCGATCACTGCGATGTCGGCCTGCCTCCCCAAGGTTACGAAGGTCTTGCTTCCGTTGATGATGTAGCTGTCACCGTCACGGCGGGCGGTGGTGCGAATGGTTTTCACATCACTGCCGGAGCCGGGCTCGGTGGCGCACACCGCCACCACATTTTCGCCGGTGGCGAGCTTGGGCATCCAGTTCAGGCGTTGCGCCTGGGTTGCGCTGTGCAGCAGCAGGTGTGGTCCACCGACGCTGCCAGGGACAAAGCCGAAGGCCGTGTCCACCACGCGCACCTGTTCTTCCATGATCACGGCCTCATGGGCAAACGTGCCGCCACCACCACCGTATTCGGTGGGCACGCTAGCGCACAAGAGGCCGAGTTCACCCGCCTTCAACCACACTTCACGGTCGATGATCTTGTTCTTCTTCCATTTTTCCGCATAGGGCGCGACTTCGGTTTCGAAGAAACGCCGGGCAGTCTCGCGCACCAAGGCGAGTTCCTCATTCATCCAGGGAGAGGTGTAAGGGGCCGACATGCCTATTCCTTTTGAGCTGAGCGCGGTGCCGGGCTTTCCGCCGCCGCGCGGCAAGAGCCCCCTGACCATCCCAAACTATAATCTACCAACTAACCGGTTGGCAATTTTATCCCTGCGAGCCCACACCGGTTTCGCCCGCGGCGATGCGTTGTCAGACGGCGACCGCGTTCACGTCATAGGTGAACAACCATTCGTAGCGGTTGAGGATCGCCGCGCGGCTCCATTCCTGGTCCACATAAGCTTGGGCCCCGGCCTCGGTTGCGAGCGCCGGATTGTGGAAGCGCTCGGTATTGGCGGCGGCGCCCATCACTTTACGGGCGGTCACGTCGAGGCGTGCTGCCTCGTAGCGCAACAGCGCTTCGGGGATATCGTCGCGATGGGCTTCGAGGCTGCGGCCCAACACCACCGCATCCTCCAGCGCCATCACCGCGCCCTGGGCCAGGAACGGCAGCGTAGGATGGCAGGCATCGCCCAGCAGGGTGACGCGGCCACGGCTCCAGGCGCTCATCGGCGGGCGGCCCATGAGCGCCCATTTGAACAGCGACGGCGCATTCCCGATCATGGCCTGGATATCCGGATGCCAGCCAACGAAATCAGCTTTGCATTCGGCGAGCGTGCCTTCCGCATTCCAGGATTCAATGAGCCAGTCGCTGCGCTCGACCGTGGCGACGAAATTCATCAACCTTCCGCCGCGCAGGGGATAGCACACCACGTGGGCGCCGGGACCAACCCAATTGGTGGCCACCGGCCGCGTCATGGCCTGTGGCAGACGCTCCATGGGAATGACGCCGCGCCAGGCCATCATGCCGGAAAATTGCGCCTTGCTCTCACCCCACATGGCTTGGCGGATACGCGAGTGCACGCCATCGGCGCCGATCAGTGCATCACCGCTCACACGGGTGCCATTCTCCAGGATGAGGGTGACCGCGTCATCATTCTGCTCGCAGCCGGCCACGCGCGCCCCCAGATGCAGCGCATCCGGCTTCAGCGCCGTCACCGCGTCCACTAAGACCTGGAGCAGATCGGGCCGGAACACGGTGAGATAGGGAAAGCCGTAGCGCTCCTCCGCCTCGCGTCCGAGATCGAACAGCTTCCAGCTTTGGCCGGTGTTCCAGAGCCGGATTTCCTTGCCGTCGGCATTGCTGGACAGGGCCTTTAGAGCCTCGAACACGCCGAGGCTGTTCAGCGCGCGGTTGCCGTTGGGGCTGATCTGCACGCCCGCCCCCACCTCGCGGAAGGCGTCGGCCTGTTCGTAGATCTCCACATCGAAGCCGCGTTGCAGCAACGACAGGGCCGCTGCCATGCCGCCGATGCCGCCGCCAGCAATGAGAATGCGGGCTGTCTTCAGTCCCATGGTCGTCTCTCTTCCTGAAGATTGTCAGATTGCGGCGCCAGAGCGGGCGCCGAGCAAGCGATGTTCGCTCGACTTCACGCCGGACCGCATGAGCGGCGCCCCTCCTACGCGGCCATGCGGGGCCGGTTCCCGCTCATAAAATACGTATTAATTCAAAGTCTTATAGAGATCGCGCGGCATCGGAGATGAAAAAGCCGAGCTTGCTCAAGGTGGGCTCGTCGCTCACCTCCAGCAGCAGCGACGGGGCGGCAGCCGTCACCGCGAAGGCGTGCCAGGAGGGCACGCAGAAGACATCGCCCCGGGTCCATTCGAAACCGCGTTCACCGACCTGCGCCGACCCGCTCCCAGAGAGTACGGAGAAGATGCGCGAGGCCGTTGTACGCGGCTCCGCCACCTGGCCGCCGGCCGGCACGTCGATATAGGTGACGGCGACAGTGGGGATATAGGCATCGATGTCCAGCCGATGCCGGCGGTTGCCATCTGCGCCGATCGGCGCCTTCTCCAGCTCCGCAATCATCTGCTCCAGGCCGAACACGAAGGGGCATGTGTCCGGGTCAGGCTCGGACGTCACCTGCTGGTGGGCCTGCGGAAGGTTCTCGCAGAACATGGGTTCAAGACGGTGCACGAGCGGTACGTCAAGGAAGTCGATCCAATAGGCGTTGGCCGCGCCCTCATTGAAATGGCTGTGCCAATACCAGTTGGGGGTGAGCAGAAAATCGCCCTTGCGCATGGGCAGCTTGGTGCCGTTCACCACGGTGAACACACCATCCTCCGCGTCCAGGATCAGGCGCATGGCATTGGCGGTGTGGCGGTGTGTGCGGGCGTATTCGCCCGGCTTGATCATCTGGTAGGCGCAGACCAGAGTGCGCACCGTATCGTAATCGTTATCATCCACCGGGTTGAACATGAGCAGGTTGCGCCGCTCGGCATCCTCGGTGCTCATCCATTCGCCGGCACGATCCATGGCCTGCGCCGCCTCGGCGTAGCTCCAGTTCTGCGGCTGGAACCTGGTGCGTGGCTCTGGCCACAAGGAGGAGCGCTTCTTGTGCCAGCCGGCGGTGAGGTGGTTCGCGTTGAAGATACGGTAGAGATCATCGAGGCTTGTTGCTCCGCGGATCTCGGCGATGGCTTTGCTGGTCATTGGCGGCTCCTCATACCGGCATTTTCTGGAAATCGTAGGGCTTGGCGAAGACGACATTGTGCCCGCGCGCGCCTTGCACCACCGGCACGCTCATGCGGCCGACGCCGGCGATCTCGATGGTCACCACATCGCCATCAACGATGGGCCCGACACCGGCCGGCGTGCCGGTGGCGAAGATATCGCCGGGGTAGAGGGTGGTGGCCGAGGAAGCGATGGCGATCATCTGCGGAATGTCGACGATGAGATCGCGCGTGTTCGCCTGCTGCCGCAATTCGTCATTCACCCACAAGCGCATGTCCACGTGGCTCGGGTCCGGCAGTTCGTCAGCGGTGACGATCCAGGGGCCGATGGGGCTGAAGGTCTCGTAGGACTTGCGCATCACCCGCTCTTCCTTGCCGCGCACGGTGATGTCGAGCAGGCAGCAATAGCCGAACACGTGCTCCAGCGCCTTCTCCGGCGGGATTTCCCGGCCCTGCTTGCCGATCACCAGGCCGACCTCGCACTCGTGATGGATCTGCCGGCCCGGCAGCGCCGGCAGCTCAATGGGGTCGTGCGGTCCACTTAAGGAGGAATTCGCCTTCAGGAAGAAGCCCTGGATGTTGGCAAGGCCCTTGGAGGCCATTTCCGTGGCGTGGTCATGATAGTTGACCGGATAGGCGATGAGCTTGTTCGGCCAGGGAACGGGCGTTTCCAGGCGCGTGCCCTCGAAAGGGAGGCCCGGTGAGGTGGCGAGGAGTTCCGCGATGCGCGGGCGCAGGGTCTCGAAGTCGCGGATCAGCCGGTTGACGGCGACTGGCGGCCATTCGTCGGCGGACGCTCCGCACAAGGGGCTGAGATCAACGATCTTCCTGCCGTCGGTCACGCCCACGTGCCAGCCTTCGAAACGCACCAATTTCATGGATCGACCTTTCCTGCGATGCCGCGCCAAGCGAGAAGCCCAAGCCTGGGTGCCAATGCTGCGCAAGGCGTTGGGGTGGTGGGGGCGCGGCATGACCGCATCTGAATATGGGCCCAGCGCCCGGCGACGCCCGCTCTGAGGGACCCGCGCCACAACACCTCGCCCCATAAGCTCGTGGCGCAAAAGCTAGCAAGCCGCAGCGCTGCCACAAGCGATCTTCCGCGATGGCTCCCATCGCGGTTTGAGATGGGACATCGACTGCAACGCACGGCATGGTGCAGACACAAAAATAACCGTATAGTCGGTTGGTTTTTCATCCCGGTCGGCTCTGAGGACCATCACCGCACCCTCCTTTGATGGACGGAAGGAATGCTGGACGCGACATCTCCCAAGACCGGTTCGTATCGGTCGCAGCGGCTCGATCTCCATTATGTGGAGTGGGGCCGGCGCGACGCGACTCCGGTTCTTCTCGTGCACGGCTTCCGTGACCATTGCCGGAGCTGGGATTTCGTCGCCCGTGAGCTCGAACACGACCATCATTTGTTCGCGATCGACTTGCGTGGCCACGGTGAATCCGACTGGTCCAACGGCGGGACTTATGCACTGGATGATTTTCTTTATGACATTCATCGTTTCATCCAGGTCTCCGGTTTCGAAAGCGTCGCCATTATTGCCCATTCCATGGGCGGCGCGGTTTGCCTGAACTATGCCGGTCTGTTTCCCGAGCGGGTGCATCGGCTGGTGGTGATCGAGGGGACTTGGGAACTGGAGCGTCCGCGTCCGCAGAGCGCTGGCGTGCCCACCGTCTGGCTCAATCAGCTTGATGCGCTGAGTGCGAGACCGACGCGCCCGCTCGCCTCGCTGGAGGAGGCGGGCGCACGGTTCGCGACGCGCCATCCGCATCTGACCGCAGAGATGGTGCGTCATCTCACCTGGCATGGCGTGCGGCGCCACGACGATGGAACGGTAAGTTGGAAGCACGACCCCTTTGTGCAGGTGCGGGCGCCGGGTCGCTACGACCACGCCGCCATCGCCGAATTGTGGGGCCGGATCCGCTGCCCGGTGCTGCTGCTGCACGGCGCCGAGAGCGACAAAGGGGATGCTCACGCCCTGGGGCTCGATCGACATTTTCAAGATTGCCGCACGGCCACCATCGCTGGCGCGGGTCACTGGGCTCACCACGACCAGCTTTCCGATTTCGTCGCCCTGGCGCGGGCGGCGCTGCGATAGGCCAGCCGGCAGGGCGGTAGGGCCGAAATGGAGGACACGCTTTTTCTGAGGTCCAACCCGGGTCGTGGCCCGGCGAATGCTCCGCAAACAAAAAATGAGCGGGGCACGGCGTCCGTACCGATGCCGCAAATTCAAAAATAAAAGGGAGGGGAAAAATGATGAAGACTTATGCAGGTGTTCTGGTCGCAGGCGCGGCCTTGACGCTGGGGATTGGCCCGGCCGCCGCAGCAGATCCTGTGAAGGCTGAAAAAACCGAGCAATATTTGAAGGTCTGCTCCGCGTTCGGCGCAGGTTACTTCTACATCCCCGGAACAGACACATGCCTGATGCTCGGGGGGTATCTGCGGTCCGATACCTATGTGAATGCTGTCGGCACCTTCAATCCGCCAATCTCCAACGTCTCGGGCAAGGGCTTCAACGGCCCGGGCGCCGGGGTTGCCGGTTTTCCGCTCGTTACAGCCGACTCGTCCGATTACGATACCCGTACCCGCGCTCTCCTGGCGATCGAGACACGCACGCAGACGGACTATGGTGTGGTGCGCACGCTGCTGCGCTTCGGTGAGCAATGGGATTCCCAGTCCCAGCCCGGCGTGTCAGCGGGCTCATCCTTGTATTTCGAACGGGCCTTCATCCAATTCGCGGGCTTTACCGCAGGCTATGCCAATTCGTTCTTCAATGCCGGCAGCGGCATCACCTACATCATGGCAACGCCCTATGCGGGCGACAATATGTGGAACACGGTGCTGGCCTATACTGCGGCGTTCGGTGGCGGCCTGTCCGCCTCGCTCTCCCTTGAGGATGCGGCGAACCGCACCACCGGCGTGCAGGCCGGCGCGGCCGTCAGCGCCTATACGGCCGGCGGCGCGCTCATCCCCACCGCCACCGGCATGTCGTATGCAAGCTACGAGTCCGGCCTGCAATTGCCCGACCTCGTGGGCAATGTGCGACTCGATCAGACGTGGGGCACACTGATGCTCTCCGGTGCCCTGCACCGTGTCGGCGCGCTCTCGCCCCCGGCGGCTCCCTTCACGTCCTACGTGGGCGAGAATGCCGATAGTACGTTGGGCTGGGCGGTGGGCGCCATCGCCGAGCTCAAGCTGCCGATGATCGCCCCCGGTGACAGCGTCTATCTCCAGGCGAATTATGCCGATGGTGCTCTGAACTACCTCGGCCTCTCGGGCACGCCGCAGGTCCATGCCACGGGGCTCGGCTCGATCCAGGTGGGTTCGACGCTGCTCTCGTCCAGCGGCGCCTATTACCCGATCGCCGACGCGGTCTGGAACAACAACACGCTGAGCTATAGCACCGAAACAGGCTGGGCGGTTTCGGCCCAGTACAAGCATTATTGGATGCCGACGCTGAGGAGTGGCCTTTACATCGGTTATGTGGAGGTTGATGTTCCTACGAACACCGTAGGTGCATTCGATGTCAGCGTAACCCAAGCGGTCGGCAATTTGGTATGGACCATGGCGCGCAATCTCAATATTGGCGTGGAGGTGAGCTATTCACGGGTGGCTGGCGAGGTTCCGCTCGCCAACCGCGCCGCCACCACCGCCTCAGGGGCCGCCACTTATGCCACCACCGGTGGTTCCACGGACGTGTGGTCGGGCGGCATGCGCGTGCAGCGCAACTTCTGACAACGGATGAGTTTTGCCGGTTGGGGCGTTTCGTCGTGCCCTGTCCGGCTGAGGCCGGTGCCGCCGGGGTGTTCGTCCGCATGCCGCGGCCCGGCCTCACTTCTCGTTCGTGGCCGGCGCCTGTATGATGCGCGACTTATTCGGGAGGACCTCATCGGGCCGAGGCTTTTGCCCGCCGGACCAGGGTGAGCGCAGGGCATGACAACATGGCGGTGACGACCACCAAGCAACGCAAGACTTCAAAGGTTAATAAGTTTGAAATTATCCTCAAGGAAGCCGCACGTCTGTTCTGCGAAAAGGGATATGAGGCCACATCCTTGGATGATGTCGCCGATGCGGTGAATATTCACAAGGCGACTCTGTATCATTACATAAAATCTAAGGAAGAAATTCTTTATCTTTGCCTGCTGCGCTCATTCGAAGGCTATGAGCAGCGGCTGGAGGAATTGAAAGACGCCTCGGTCCCGGTGGCGGATCGCCTGCGGCGCTTTTTCAGCACCCTCATCGAGGCTCAGAATAATGAGTTTGGCCGCTGCCTGTGCCTTGTTGGGCGTCAGCCATTGGGCACGGAGAGCGGCGACAAGATTTTGGAGTTCCAGCGCAACATGGGCTTTGCGGTGCGCCGCCTGTTGCAGGAGGGCATCGACAACGGCAGTTTCAAGCCGTGCGACACTCGTCTTGCCGCGAACATGATCTTCGGCGCCTTCAACTCCGTGCCGAAGTGGCGCGGGCCGGATGCCCAAACGAGCACCCAACAGATTGCCGAAACTTATCTTGATCTGTTCATCTCCGGCATCTCCCTGCGCCCAAAGGCGATGCTGGACAGCGGAGCAAAGAAGGCGCCCGGTGCCGCACGCCGGGCGAACAAGACGACATAGCTCCAGATGACAGAACTACGGGGGCTGTGCGACGGCACCCAGCGTCTGCGCCTGGCATCGGTGTCGCCGGCTCTGCGCGACGTCTGCGAGAACGACAACATGACGCTCGGGCCCTGATCGCCAAGCGCACACTGCCGACGCAAACCGGATCTGAGAGCGTCACACGCCGCGCGACGGCACATGCCTCACTCCCGACGATGTTTGCTGAAAGCCGTATTGCGAGAAAGCGTGTGCAATGCGGGGCAATCACAAACTTCGGTGAAAACCGTTTCAGGTCTTGAGACCGAAACGGTGAAATCACCTTAGGATTCTTAATTGAATGGTGGGCGCACTAGGGCTCGAACCTAGGACCCGCTGATTAAGAGTCAGCTGCTCTACCAACTGAGCTATGCGCCCCGCCGCGAAGACGTGTCCTCGTCGGGAGGTGGTCGTGTAGCAGAGCTATTTTGCCCTGTCCAGCGCGACCTGTGGAAAACACCACCCTTTTTCGGGCGGCGTTTTTCTCATTCCTTGAACGCCTCCTCGCGCGTCTTCTGCACCGAGGGCAGCAGCACCACCACCAGCGCGGCGGCGGCCAGGAACAGCAGCACGGCGGAGATCGGGCGGGTGACGAACACGCTGGCGTCGCCGCGCGAAATCAGCATGGCCCGGCGCAGATATTCTTCCAGCATCGGGCCGATGACGAAGCCCAGCAGCAGCGGCGCCGGCTCGCAATCCAGCTTCACCAGCACATAGCCCAGCACCCCGAACAGGGCCATGGTGTACACGTCGAACGTGTTGTTGTTCACGCTGTAGACGCCGATGCAGCAGAACGCGACGATGGCCGGGAACAGGATGTGGTACGGCACGGTCAGCAGCCGCACCCAGATTCCGATCAGCGGAAGGTTCAGCAGCACCAGCATGAAATTGCCGATCCACATGGAGGCGATTACGCCCCAGAACAGATCCGGCTTTTCCGTCACCACGTTCGGCCCGGGCGTGATGCCCTGGATGATCAGCGCGCCGATCATCAGCGCCATCACCGGGTTGGAGGGAATGCCGAGGGTCAGCATGGGGATGAAGGAGGTCTGCGCGCCGGCATTATTGGCGCTCTCAGGCCCCGCCACGCCCTCGATGGCGCCCTTGCCGAAGCGGCCCGGCGTCTTGGAGATCTTCTTCTCGATGGAATAGGCGGCGAAGGAGGAGAGCATGGCTCCGCCGCCGGGCAGGATGCCCAGGAACGAGCCGAGCACGGTACCGCGCAGCACCGGCGCGATGATCGCCTTGAACTCGTCCTTGGTGAGCATCAGGCTCTTCACCTTGGCGGCGACCAGGCTGCGCTGGGATTCATCCTCCAGATTGCGGATGATTTCGCCGAGCCCGAACATGCCCATGGCCAGCGCAACGAAATCGAACCCGTCTGCCAGATCGGGCACGTTGAAATCAAAGCGCGGCACGCCGGTATAGATGTCCTGGCCGGCAAGCCCCAGCAGCAGGCCGAGCACGATCATCGCCAAAGCCTTCACCACCGAGCCGGACGCGAGCGTCACCGAGGCGACGAGGCCGAGCACCATCAGCGAGAAATATTCCGGCGGCCCGAATTGCAGCGCGAGGTCGGCGAGCGGCGGGGCGAACACCGCCAGCAGGAAGGTCGCGACCGTGCCGGCGAAGAAGGAGCCCAGCGCGGCGGTGGCGAGCGCCGCCCCCGCCCTGCCCTGGCGCGCCATCTGGTGGCCGTCGATGGCGGTCACCACGGAGGAGGATTCGCCCGGCAGATTGATCAGGATCGCGGTGGTGGAGCCGCCATATTGGGCGCCGTAATAGATGCCCGCGAGCATGATCAGCGCCGACACCGGCGGCAGGCCGAAGGTGATCGGCAGCAGCATGGCGATGGTGGCGATCGGCCCGAGCCCCGGCAGCACGCCGGGCCGAGCAGAGACAAGGGGAGGCCGAGGCCGAGGATGAACACCGCCCAGCAAAACACCACCATTACGACGGTGATGGCGAGCGCGGTGGTGAGACGGAACTTCTGGCTGGCGAGCGCGGAGACGAACACCGTGATGGCGAGCGTCGGCAGGAAGCCGAGCGGGCGGATGGCGGCGCCAAAAAACACCGTGCATGCCGTGAGCAGGATCAGAGCGCGCCAGGCGATCGAAGTGGTACGGTCACCCTCGAAGCGCAGGCCGTTGATGAGCACGATCAGGCCGAAAATTCCCATCAGGACGGAAAGCAGCAGCGGGAAATAGCCCGGCCCCATGCGCACCGCGGTGCCCATGGCCAATTGCTGCGTCTGCAGGCCGAAGATCACCGCCAGCGCGATGAACAACAGGCCGGACAACACGTCCTTCGGATTGCGAATGAACCCCATCGACCCTATCCCCTGAATTCTTTGCGCCCGCACTCACGGGCGGCGGCGCGGCGTTCCTCGATCGCGAACAAGACGTCCGGCGGACGCGCGCCCGCCGGACGTTTTCCTATCCAAGGCCGCGCAAGACGCGCCGCCCCTGGGCGATCAGTCGGCGTAGACGCCCGCGGCTTCGATCACCGGCTTCCATTTGGCGACTTCCGCCGCCAGGAACTGCTTGTGGTAAGCCGGGCTGCGGTGATCCTTGGGCTCGGGCTCGGTGCCGAGGTCGGCGAAGCGGGCGACCACCTTGGGATCTTCCAGCGCCGTGTTCAGCGCGGCGTTGAGCTTGTCGACGATCTCCTTGGGCGTGCCCTTCGGCGCATAGACGCCGTGCCAGACCGCGACTTCGAAGTCCTTCAGCCCGCTTTCCTGCATGGTGGGCAGGTCGGGCAGAGACTTCACCCGGTCCTTGGTGGTGACCGCATAAGCCTTCACCTTGCCGCCCTTGATCTGTCCGGTGGTGTTGGTGGTCTCTTCTTCACATAGTCGATCACCTCGGTGATCGTCTTCGGCTCGAAGCCGGGCTTGGCGATCAAGGTCATAGGCACGGCGGTGACGAGGCCGACGTCCTCGAAATCGGTGATCACATTGTAGGGCAGCTTGCGATACAGCGAGGCCGAGGTCGCCTGGCCGATATGGTGCAGCAGCACCGTGTAGCCATCGGGATTGGCCTTCGCCACCTGGCCTGCACCGCGCGTGCCGCCCGCGCCGCCCACATTCTCGACGATGATTTGCTGGCCGAGCGTCTTCGACATGGATTCGGCGACGAGGCGCGCCACCGTGTCGGTGGGGCCGCCGGCGGAGAACGGCACGACCATGGTGATGGGGCGGGTGGGATAGGCCGGCTGCGCGCCGGCCGGGCCGGCGGCCAGGCCAAGGAATGCGGCGGCGGCGACGAGTGCGTGCTTCATTCGCATAGGGTCCTCCATGAAAGCGGCGGGGGCTTTTTGGTCTGCGAGAACATTCCCCTGCTTACGTTGAAGAAGGTCGGCGGGCCTCCAGTCAAGCCGGACTTTACTCTTATTTTTTCAAAGCTTCCCCAAAGGAGGACAGGTTTGCACTGCACCACTCGCGCGATTTTGGCAAAAACGGCAACGCAAAACCACATTGCCTCCAATAAGTCCATGATTTGCCTTGTTGTTCTATTTTCGCCACGGGAACCGGCGCGCGCCGCCGTCGTTGTGCATAGTGCAATGGAGCGCCTTTGAATGACCGAGATTTCTCGCCCGCTTTTGATTGCCGGCCTCGCGGTGAGCTTCCTCCTCCAGGGACCGGCGACGGCCGCCTGGGCCCAGGGCGGGCCACCGGCCGGCGCGGCCTCCGGCGACGCGCAGGCGCGGGTAAACATCGACGTGTTCTACGCCCCGCTCGCCGAGCACGGCACCTGGGTCGCCCATCCCGAATATGAGTATGTGTGCCTGGGCCACCTATCATTACGGCCGCTGGAGCTATGAACCGGAATATGGCTGGTTCTGGGTGCCGGGCGATACCTGGGCACCGGCCTGGGTGAAATGGCGGCGTGGCGGCGAGCGCACCGGCTGGGCGCCCATCGCCCCCGACGCGCGCGGCTTCGCCTATGGCGCCCCCAAGCGCTACGAAGCGCCAGTCGCGGAAAGCTGGGTGGTGGTCGAGGACCGCTATATCTCCGCCCCCGACCTTGGCATGCGGGTGGAGCCGATCTCGCGGATCGGTCCCTGGCTGGAAGACGATCCGCGCGAATACGACCCGGTCTATCGCGACGGCGCAATGATGACGCGGTTCGTCGAGGTGGGCGCGTTCGCCGGCGTCGCGGCCACCCCGGTGGTAACGCGCCAGATGGTCTATGTGGACCGCTATAATGAAGAATTCATCGCGCCGAACGGCACGTATATCGGCATCTACCGTCCATTCGTCGCCCGCGGGCCGGCGGTGGCGCCGCCGCGCTACAGCCGCGAGATCGCGCCCGACCGGCGGGTGGTGATCACCCAATATGTGCGCACCGACGGGCCGGGCCTCTCCGCCCCTTCGGCCGCTCTGCTGGCGGTGCTGGGCCTTCAGCAGCGCCAGGACCTGCGCGCGGCGCGTTGGGAGGGCGACGGGCAGGCCTATCAGCGCGACCTTCAGCGCTTCCGGCAATCCGAGCGCGGCGAGCTGGAGCAGCGCTGGTCGCAATCCGAGCGCAACGCGCAGGCCTTCGAGCAGGAGCGCACGCGCGCCATTCACCAGCGCGAGCAGGCCCAGCAGAACGTGTTCCAGCAGCGCCAGCAACGCGCCGACCAGGTGATCCAGCGCCTGCAACGCGAACGGCCGGACGCCCTTCCGGCAACCGCACCCGCCGGCACGCCCGCCGCAACCCCGGCCCAATCGCCCGGTCCCGAGGCGCCGAAGCCGGAAGTGCCGAATCCGCGCCCGCCCGCCGGCGCCCCGTCGTCCCCCCAGGCGGTTCCTGCGCCGCCCGCTGGCGGACCGGGAGGTCCCGGAGAACGACCCGCGCCGCCGCCCCCGAACGCCGTGCCCCCGGCCGCTGCACGCCCGGATGCCCCGCCGCCGCCCGCTGCCCCGCCTCCCGGCGCACCCCGCCCCGATTCGCCGCCCGGCGCGGCGCGGCCGGACCGTGCTGTACCGCCGCCGCCCTGATCAATATCTCGCAAAAATATAATAAATTGATCCTATGGATCAGCGAAAAAACCGAGCTCGGCGACAATCTCCTCCATATCCATAGCGGGCTCAT
>NCEH01000215.1 GCA_002304505.1 Rhizobiales bacterium 32-66-11
GACGACCGCACCTTTGCAGTCGCGCCCCGATCCGAATATTTTCGCGACTGAGATATGGCGCCCCGTCTGAGGAAGCGCAATGATCGAACTCCGAAACCCACTTCGGGAGACCGATCGTTTCGTCGTCGCGGCACTGTGAGTAACGATCGGATCGAAAAAAGTCAACATGGCTGACATAAATCCCACCCTCGCTCCGGCGAGGCCCGAGTCGCAGACGGACGCATCCGCGCCCCGGCCGGACTCGCTCATTGATCTGATCGAGCTGTTGTTCTTCGCTTATCGCGATTTCGTGGGCGATCCGGACGACATCCTCGCCCCGCTCGGGTTCGGCCGGGCACATCATCGCGTGCTCCACTTCGTGAACAGGCATCCGGGCATGCGCGTCACGGACCTTCTGGACATCCTGCGCATCACCAAGCAGAGCCTCGGGCGGGTGCTGCGGGAATTGGTGGATGAAGGCTTTGTCGACAGCCGGGCCGGCGAGTCGGACCGCCGCCAGCGCCTGCTTTTTCCCACGCCGAAGGGACAGGCGCTGGCTGGCGAATTCATCGCCATCCAGAGCCGCCGCATCAGTCGCGCGCTTGAAGAATGTGGCCCGGGCATGCGCGAGGACGCCGGCCGCTTTCTTATGGCCATGATCGACCCCGAGGATCGCGCCGGGGTGGATCGGCTGATCCAGCACGCCGAGCGCGGCCGCAGGCCCCGATGAACCAAGGCCGATGATGACCGCACCCGCTCCCCGCCCCGCCCCCGCCCCGCTGCCGGACGATGCTCCGCACCTGCTGGTCGTTGACGACGACAGCCGTATCCGGACGCTGCTCTCCCGCTTCCTCTCCGAAAACGGCTACCGTGTCACGACGGCAGCCTCCGCTGCCGAGGCGCGGGGCCGCCTGGAAGGGCTCACCTTTGACCTTCTGGTGCTCGACGTGATGATGCCGGGCGAGACCGGGCTCGAACTTGCCCGCTCGCTGCGCACCCAATCCGCCGTGCCCATCCTCATGCTCACCGCCCGCTCCGAGGCGCAGGACCGCATTGCCGGGCTGGAAGTGGGCGCGGACGACTATCTCGGCAAGCCGTTCGAGCCACGCGAGCTTCTGCTGCGCGTGGGCTCCATCCTGAAACGCACGGCGCCCTCGCCGCAGAAGGCCATCGAGGAAGTCCGCTTCGGCGAGTTCACCTTCCACCTGGGCCGAGGCGAGCTGAACCGGAACGGCGAGCCGGTGCGCATCACCGAGCGCGAGCGCGACATGCTGCGGGCGCTCGCGGAAGCGCCCGGCGATACGGTGCCGCGCCTCGCGCTCGCCGGTAACGGCACCGCCAGCGAACGGGCCGTGGACGTGCAGGTGAACCGCCTGCGTCGCAAAATCGAGCGCGACCCCACCAATCCCGTCCATGTGCAGACCGTGCGCGGCATCGGCTACCGGCTGGTGGTGACGCCGTGAGCTTGTCCGGGGAGAAGGCGGGGGAGACCACGGAGCTGCCCTCCTTCTGGGCGCGCGTCCGGGACATCAACAATCGCTTCGGCGCATGGTTCAACCGGATTACGCCCAAGGGCCTTTATCCCCGCTCGCTGCTCATCATCGTCATCCCCATGGTGCTGCTGCAATCCGTGGTCGCGTTCGTGTTC
>NCEH01000015.1 GCA_002304505.1 Rhizobiales bacterium 32-66-11
GCGGTGGTCAGCGCGCTGCATGCCAAAGTGATGGCGCGGCTTATCAATGCCGCGGGCCGTGCGGTACTGGCGCCGAGGACGCCCGCCCTGCGGCTTGTCGCCTTGGATGACGAGGGGGCCACCTATAGCTATCTGTGGTGGCGCCGGTTCACCACGGTGGCGGTCTATGGGTATTTCCTTGTGCGCACGGGGTGGATTCTCGGCCTCTCGCAGAGCGCCTTCGTGTTCCTCGGCAACCTGCTGGGCCTGCTGATCGCGGGAATGGCCATCGTGTTCGTGCTTCAGGTGCGCGCCCCGGTGGCGCGGGTCCTGCGGGGCGCGCGCGATGAAACCACCACTTTTCGACGCCTGCGCCGGCATTTGTCCGATTTCTGGCATCTCCTGGCGATCGCTTATGTGGCGGCGATCTATGCCGTGTGGGTGCTGGAGATACCCGGCGGCTTTGCTTATCTCGCCCGTGCCAGCGTGCTTTCCGTCCTCGTGGTCGTGGCGGCGCGCCTCGCGTATCTCGGCCTCGCGCGGGTGCTTGGCACCATATTCAAGCTTTCGGCGGAGACACGCGTCCAGTTTCCCTTGCTGGAGGCGCGCGCCAATCGCTATCTGCCCTTCCTGCGTCGGGCGGGGCAAATTCTGCTTGCGGCGCTCGTCGCTCTGGTCCTGGTGGAAATCTGGGGGGGCCAACCGTTCGAATGGCTGGGTTCGCTGCGCGGGCAGGCGGTGCTTGGACGGCTGGTATCCATCTCCATCGTGATGCTGGCGGGCCTCGTGGTGTGGGAATTGGGCAGCGTGTTCGCCGAGCGGCTGGCGAACCGCCGTCCCGCCTCGACCCGGCTGAAAACCCTGCTGCCGTTCTTGCAGAATGCGCTGCGGATCGTCCTGCTCACCCTCGTCGGTCTGATCATCCTGTCGGAGATCGGCGTGAACATCGCGCCGCTCTTGGCCGGCGCCGGTGTGCTGGGCCTGGCCGTCGGCTTCGGTGCGCAGACCCTGGTGAAGGACGTGATCACCGGCGTGTTCATCCTGATGGAAGACACCATCTCGGTGGGCGATGTGGTGGAGCTCGGCACGCATGGCGGGCTGGTGGAGAAAATCACCATCCGCACGCTGCATCTGCGCGATTTCGACGGCAATGTTCATTCCATGCCGTTCAGCGAAGTGCAGACGGTGAAGAACATGTCCAAGCAATTCGCCTATGCGGTTGTGGACGTGCGCGTCGCCTATCGCGAGAGCATCGACGAGGCCCTTGGCGTGATGGCCGAGGTCGCCCAGGACATGGCGACCAAGGGACCGCTGGCGGAAAGCATCGTCGCGCCCTTCGAGGTCGTCGGGGTGGAAGCGCTGGAGGAATCGGGCGTGTGGCTGCGCGGCCGGTTCAAGACCCGTCCGCTCGGCCAATGGAACGTCCGGCGCGAATTCTACCGCCGCATCAAGGGTGCGTTCGACGCCCGCGGGATCGAAATTCCGTTCCCTCACACCACGCTCTATATGGGCGTCGACAAGAAGGGCAATGCGCCGGCCCTGCATGTGACCCAAGGAGAGATGGAGCCGGCCCGCCCGGCGCCGGCGAAGCGCCGCGCCGCCCTAGAGGAAGCGCGCACGCCGGGACCGATCATCGAGGAGCATCCCGGCGCCAAGGAGCGCCAGGGAGAGGATGCACTCCTGCCGGCGCTGGAGGAAAATCCGCGCTGAGACAGGGTCCCCCGGCCGCGATGCGTTTCGCAGCCGGGGAGAGAAGGACCTCACGCCGCGCGGCGCGGTCCCACGGTGGTGCGAGGCGCGAAGCTGTCGGCATCGGCCGCCCGCCATTCGGCGGCATAGGGCGTGTCTTCCGGCGCCTCGTTGAGCACGCCGGTGGAGAGGAAGGGATAGAGCCGGTCGAGCGGCTGCACCTGCACCGGGGTGACGCGGTGCCAGATATGGTGCGGCAGCAGTTCGTTCGGATGATTGAGGCCGGCGGCGGCGACCAGGTCGGCGAGCGCCTCCACCGTGTGATGCTGGAAGCGCGCGACGCGCTGCGCCTTCTCCTCCACCACGAGGCCGCGCTGGAGGTGGGGATCATTGGTGGTGATGCCGGTGGGGCATTGGCCGGTGTGGCAGCGCATGGACATGACGCAGCCGAGCGAGAACATGAAGGCGCGGGCGGCGTTGCACCAGTCGGCGCCCACCGCCATGTTGGCCGCCATGCCGAAGCCGGAGGTGACCTTGCCGGCGGCGGCGAGCCGCACCTGGTCGCGCAGCCCGGTGCCCACCAAAGCGTTGCGCATGAGGATCAGCCCCTCGCGCAGCGGCATGCCCATATGGTCCGCGAGCTCCTGCGGCGCCGCGCCGGTGCCGCCCTCCGAGCCGTCCACCACCACGAAGTCGGGCACGATGCCGGTCTTCAGCATGGCCTTGGCGATGGCGAAGGTTTCGCTCGGATGGCCGACGCACAGCTTGATGCCCACCGGCTTGCCGCCGGAGAGCTCGCGCAATTGGGCGACGAATTCCATCATCTGCGCCGGGGTGGAGAAAGCCGGATGGCGCGAGGGCGAGATGCAATCCTCGCCGAGCGGGATGCCGCGGATCTCCGCGATTTCCGGCGTCACCTTGGCGGCCGGCAGCACGCCACCGTGGCCGGGCTTCGCGCCCTGGGAGAGCTTGATCTCCACCATCTTCACCTGCGGGTCGGCGGCCTTCTCGGCGAATCGCTCGGGGCAGAAGGAGCCATCGCGGTTGCGGCAGCCGAAATAGCCGGAGCCCAGTTCCCACACGATGTCGCCGCCGTGGATGCGGTGATAGGGGGAAAGCCCGCCCTCGCCGGTGTCGTGATAGAAGCCGCCCCGCTTGGCGCCGAGATTGAGTGCCTCGATGGCATTGTGGCCGAGCGAGCCGAAGCTCATGGCGGAAATGTTCAACGTCGCGGCGGCATAGGGCTTGGTGCAATCCTTGCCGCCCACCTGCACGCGGAACGGCTCTTTCGCCACCGGCGTCGGCGCCAGCGAATGGGTCATCCATTCATATTGCGGGGCCTGGGTGTCGATCTCGGTGCCGAAGGGCTGGCGATCTTCCTCGCCCTTTGCGCGCGCATAGACGAGGCTGCGCACGTTTCGATTGTAGGGATGCCCCTCCAGATCGTCCTCGACGATATATTGCCGCAGATAGGGGCGCAGCGCCTCGAAGATCCAGCGCACGCTGCCGATGACGGGATAATTGCGCAGCAGCGAATGATGCGGCTGCATCACGTCGAACACGCCCACCAGCACCATCGGAAACAGCACGCAGAATACGAACAGCCATGCCGGGTGCGTGGTGAAGGATAAAATCAGGCTCAGCAGAGCGAGGCCGGAAACCAGCCCGAACAGGCTGTAGCGGCGCATGAGCATCATGGTGCTTGGTTCGATGGCGCCCGGCATGAATCTCCCCCGATCATCTTGTCGGGGGAACCTAAGCCGTTGCGGCGCGCGGCACAATGAAGCTTCCTGGCCTGCCTCAGACGAGGATGGTGGGCGCCGTTGCGGCGAACCGCTGGGACAAGGCGCGAACGGTGTCGATCTGCGCCGGCAATTCGCTCCAATAGCGCCGATGCAGCTCCAGATTGACGATGGCGCCGGCATCGAAGGTGCAGCGCGCGGCCAGCTCCTCCCAGGGAATGGAGCCCCAGCCCACCGGCAGATGCAGGTCGCCTTCCCCGAGCGCGAGCCGCTCGGCCTCGTCGATGGTCCAGCTTTCCAGCGGCCGGCCATAGCTGTCGTGCACATGCACGTGCCGGGCGAAGGGCGCGAGGACCGCGACCTCATTGATCAGATCCAGGCCGGCGTCGGTGCAGCGCAGGAAGGCATGGCTCACGTCCAGCGTGGCCCGCACGAAGGGATGGCCGATGGCGTCGATTTCCTCGGCGAGCCGGGAGGGCACCGCGGTTTCCCGCATGGCCTCGAAGCGGAAGACGTTTTCCACGCACAAGGTGACATTGGCTTCGGCCGCCCGGTCGCCGGCCTGCGCGAGCGCCTCGCGCTGGCGGGAATAGGCGACGCGGATGTGATCGTCGGGATCGCGCACGCAGCCCGCGTGCAGCACCAGATTGACCGCCTTCAGGGCCCCGGCGACGGAAATCGCCGCATCCAGGAGCGCCTGGTGACGGGCGAGGCGCGGCCCCTTCTCCATCAGATTGACCGCCAGCGGGCCGTGCACGGTGTAGCCGAACGGCCGTCCGGCGGTGGCATCCACCAGCCGGGCGAGCCGGTCCTCGAGGACCTTGCAGTCGGCCATCAGGGTCCAGGCGAAAATCGGCAGCTCGACGAAATCGACGCCGAGGCGCTCGGCTTCGTCAAGCTTGGGGCCAAGGTCGTCAAAGTCGGGCGATGTGGCGCGGATGGAATAGCCGATGCCTCGGACGCCGGGAGGAAGCGCGCGCGTGTTCATCTGTCCGTCCCCGTAAGTGTTGCCGGCGTCCGTAGCGTAAACCACCTTGGCCTCAGCCGATGGGCGCACAATAGAACCGGACGCGCCCCGCCGCATCTTGTTTTTTGCGGCGCATCAAAGTGCCGGAGCGTGCTGCCTGTAATGACGGCGGAATGCGGCTAAGAGCCTGTTCGGCAGGTCCCGGTGCGCCGTACATAGGCTAAGTCTTTAGCTCATTGCCGTTTCAGCGCAAAATCGCCGCGTGCCGGGGCTGAACTGCGTCATCCGGCCGCCTGCCGCATGAGGGCGCGCACGTCCTGCGCCAGGTGGATGGCGTCAAACGGCTTGGCGATCACGCCGATGGCGCCCAGCGTCATGAAGTGGGCGATCTCATGGGCCTGGGTCCGCGCGGTTACGAAGGCGACGGCGGCGGGGGGCGCCAGCTGGCGTTGCTGGAGCTGCCTCAGGGTGGTGGGCCCGTCCATGGACGGCATCATCACGTCCAGCAGGATGAGATCGAAGGATTTCTCGCCCGCGAGGGCAAGCGCCGCGGCCCCGGACGGTGCCGTATCGACGCCGATCTGTGGGTCCAGGCCGAGCGCGAGCGTCACAATCTCCCGGATGTCGGGCTCATCGTCCACATAGAGGATATGCAGCCTCACGTGCTTTGTCCCCCCTGGCCGGCCGGGGTGTCGGAGACATGGTCGATCACCACATCGAGCATCGCCGGCAGCGCGCCCGTCTCGCCCTGGAACATCTGGTCCAGCCGCCGCGCCATCAGCGGATCGTGGCTGCGCGGCGAGAGCATCGCAAGCGGCAGATGGTTTTCGGCGCAGAAGCGGCACAGCGCGCACAGATGGTCCAGCGACAGATCGAACGGCCACATGTCGACGATCACCAGGCGGCAATCGCGCTGTGCCAGAATGGCATTGGCATCGTCCAGGCTGGCGGCGGGGATGACTTCCACGAGGTCCCGCAGGGCTTGCGCGACGGCGCGGCGTGACTCATTGCCCTGGGAGAGGTGCAGCACGCAGCCGGTACGCGCCAGCACGGCGCTGCGGGAAATCAGGGCGATCAGGCGCTCGCGCTCGGGGGGAATGTCGAACCAGTCGGCGATCTCGACCACCGGGCCGCTGCCGCTGCGCGAAAGCAGAATCAAGGGCGTGGTCCGCGTGCGCTCGGAACGGCGCAGGGAGCGGATCAGGGCGATGCCGTCGGAATCGCGCAGCCGCAGCGCCAGCAGGATGACCGTATAGGGCTGCAGCGCGGCGTATCCCTCCGCTTTCGCGGCGGTGTCGGCGCATTCCACCACGATGCCGTGGCCGTTGAGCGTGGCCGTGATGCTGTCCGTCTGCGCGTCATCGCCGCTGACCAGCAGCACATGGGCGGCGGAGGGGCCGCCCTCGGGCGGCGGCACCGGCAGGCGGGCGGGCAGGTCGACCATGAAGGTCGTCCCGAGCCCCTCATGGGTCTCGAAGGAGACCCGGCCCGCATGGCGCTCGACGATATCCTTCACGATGGCGAGCCCCAGCCCGGTGCCGCCGCGCTGGCGCGCGTCCGAATTGTCGGCCTGGGCGAAGCGGGTGAACATATTGGCCCGGAACGCCTTGGGAATGCCCGCGCCATGGTCCTGCACGCAGGCGCGCACGATCTCGCCGCGCCGCTCCACCCTGAGGCGGACGACGCCGTCCACGGGCGAGAATTTGACCGCGTTGGATATCAGATTGGTCAAGACCTGGATCAGGCGGTCGTGGTCGCCGACCACCGTGGAATCCCCCTCCTCGATGTCGAGGGCAAGGCGGACCCGGTGCTCGTCGGCATAAGCGGTGTTCTGCTCGATGGCTTCGCGCGCCACCTGCGCCACCGAAACCGGCGCGCGGGCGAAGGCGACCGAGGCCGACTGCATCTTCTCGATGTCGAGAATATCGTTGATCAGGCGCACCAGCCGGCGGCTGTTCTGGTGGGCGATGCCGACCAGCCGCTTGGCGGCGTCGGGCAGCGGCCCCGCCGCGCCCGCATCCAGTAGGCCCAGGGAGCCGGCGATGGAGGTGAGGGGGGTGCGCAATTCGTGGCTGACGGTGGAGACGAAGTCATTCTTCATGATTTCGGCGCGCTTGCGCTCGCTGACGTCGTGCAGGATCGCGACCAGGCGATTGCCGTCGCTCTCGCGCATCTGGCCCACGGCCACGTCGATGGGAAAGGTCGTGCCGTTCTTGCGCCGGCCGGTCAGTTCCTGGGCATGGCCCCCTTCGAGCGCGAAATTCTCCAGCCGGTGGAGAAGATCGGCTTCGCTGCGCCCCTCGCCGAGCACGAACAGCAGCCCGAGATGGCGCCCCGTCAATTCCTCCGGCGACCAGCCGAACATCCGGATCGTCACTGGATTCGCGGTCTCGATGATGCCCTTGCTGGTGATCACCACGATCGCATCCATGGCGCTGGCGAGGATGGCGCGGTGGCGTGCCAGCGTATCGGCCAGCGCCAGCTCGGCGCGCCGGCGCCCGACCAGATGGGCGATCATCACCAGGCTGGACCCGCCCACCACGGTGATGGCGGCCGCCAGCAGCAGGAGCAGCGTGCGCTTGGTGCGTTGCCCGGCGATGCGCACTTCATAGGTCTTGCGCTCGATCGCCTCCACCTCGGCATTGCGCACCTGTTCCACCACCTGGCGGATCCGGTCCATGAGCGCCTTGCCACGCCGGGTCTCCATGACATTGGAGGCGGCGAGGGCGCCGGCGGCATTGCGGGTTTCCACCATGTCGGAAAGCAGCCGCATTTCCTGATCGGAATAACGCGCCAGCTCGCTGAGCGAGATCGCGTGCTGCGGGCGCTCGGCCGACAATTGGGAGAGCGCGTCAATCTCCTTGCGGATATCGGCGCGCACCTGGTCCAGGGGCGCGAGGAACTCGTCGCGGCCGGTCACCACATAGCCGAGTCCGCCGGCTTCCGCGGTCAGCAATTTCTCATAGATGCGCTGCAACTGGGCGCGCAGGGCGGTGGAATAGAGCAGGTCCTCCCGCATATGGTTGCCGGTGGCGAATTCGCGGAAGCTTGCGATGCCCACCGCCATGACGATGGCGACCGAGAGCATGGCGCCGATCAGCCCGATGATCGTCACGGAGCGGATGGAGCGCCGATAGGCGCTGCCCTTGTCGCTCATGGGCGCGATCCGCTGTCGCTCATGGGCGCGATCCGCCGTGCCTTGGTCCCGGGGATGCCTCGGCCGATGGGGCGCGGTCCGACACGCGTGCGCCGCCTTCAGCCGCCTTCGCCGGCGCGTGCCTGGCGCGAACCTGCATCCCGAGCCCCATCTCCCGCGGCGCGTGCCGACGTGGCGCGAAGCGTTGTCCATCGCTCCGCCGGACGCAAGGGCGCAGGGGGAGAAATTTGGGGGTTCAAGAGACTTAGGGCGTTCTGGACAGGTGGCGGTCTCGGCAGCCGTGCCGATTGCGGGCGAGGAACGCCGCCGCAGGGGCAGGACTACCGGCTCTTCTCCGGCATGGTCAAGCCGAGCCAGCTGTCGAGGAAGCAGTCGAGCCAGTGGCATACGGCGGGATCATAGCGGCTCCAGCCGGCGAGATGGGCTTCGCCCGGCTGGGCGCCCGGCTTGGTGAGGTGATGCGCGCCGCGCGTCGCCCAGCGGCACATCATGTCCTGGGTGACCTCCGGGTGAAACTGGAGTCCGAAGGCATTCGCCCCATGGCGGAACGCCTGGTTCGGAAAGGTCTCGCCCTGGGCCAGCAGCTCGCTGCCGCGCGGCAGGTCGAACCCTTCCGAGTGCCAGTGATAGACATGGCTCGGCCAGGGCAGCAGGTCGCGTCCTGGTGCGAGACCTTCGCGCCCAGCTGCACCGCCATGATCTGCGCCCCGAGGCAGATGCCGAGGAGCGGCATATCTGCGGCCATGGCCTTGCCGACGAAGTTAATTTCGTCGCGCATCCAGGGCAGGGGATCGTTGACGCTCATGGGGCCGCCGAACACCACCACGCCGGCATGGTCGTCGAGATGGGCCGGCAGCGCCTCGCCGAGGGCGGGGCGACGGATATCGAGCGCATAGCCACGCTGCTCCAGCCGTTCGCCGATGCGTCCGGGCCGCGAATGGGCCTGATGGAGAATAACCAGCATCCGCCCTGATTCCAGGGCTTGCGGGCCGGTGTCGATCTCCGGGCTGTCCTCGTTAAGTGCTTTGTCCACCTTCGGTTTCCGTGTCGTCTCGGACTTCCCGGCGAATGCGTACCCGCTCGCGCGAGCTGACATTGAGCAGTTCGGCCGCGCGCCAGACCAGATTATCCTCGAATTCGGACAATGCACCATCGGCATAAGCGACTTCGAACATCATCTCCACCACCCGCTCGCGGCCCTGGTCGTCCAGGGCGCGGTTCAGGATGCTGGTAAAGGAATAGAGATCAACCGCTTCCGCGTCGCGCGCGATGGCGAGGTCCACGAGTGTGTCGGTCTCGGTGTCGGCGAGGTCGAATCGTGTCGCCAGAACGGTTTTGAGCACGTTGCGTTCCTGCTCCGTCACGGCGCCGTCGATCGACATCACGTGCACGAGCAGCACCGCCGCGGCGAGACGGTAATCATTCTCCACGAAGGTGCTGGCGTCGCGGTGGCCGCCGGTGATTTCGGTGATGAAGTCGGACAGCGCGCGGAACATGTGACCCCCAGGCCGTGGCTCTGATCCAGTTGCCACGGGGTCAGGCGCCCTTGCAAGGCGCTGGGGCGGAAGGATTTGTCCCAAAAGGAAAAAGTCCCGGCTGTGACATTCCGGTCACTCGCCGTTCACGTTCGGCAGGGGCTTGCGCGTGGTGCCCTGGATGCGGTTCGCGGCATCGCCGGTGGAGGGGCGCGGCGGGGTGGGCGGGGGCGCAATCATCTGCTGGCGCGGCGCCGGCGGCGAGGTGTTCTGCCCCGGCACGCCGGGATAGGGGAAGGTCGGGGTCTGGTAGGGCTGGACGCGCTGCACCTGCGCCGCCGCTGGGGCGGCCACCAGCACGGCGGCGATCGCGATCAGGAGAAAACGCATTTGGACCTCATTCTGCCGTGCATATCGTAGCGATACCCCGCCACGTCTACCGTTCTTACGCGCTTGTGATTTCAAAATACCAACAGGCCGACAGGGTGCGCTGTTCCTACACGTTCTCGTGGCGCGCCTCGTGCTCCGGCTTCCTGGTCCGGCGTCGGGGCGGCGAGGCGTTCGACGTGCGGTCGAATTTCCCTAGGGGAGCTGGTGGAAAAAATTTGGTCAAGCGTGATCTTGACACTAGAAATCTCTGGCTTTGCCGTTATTTCTGGCCTGATTGAACGATCCGCAAATGATATTTCGAATTGATTGCGTTTATCAGATGCAGTGTGACCTGCGTGTGCCGGGGAACATAGCGGTGATGGTGACGTTGCATTCTTCGTAATCCTGCGCTGAACGCGGCGCTAAAGAACGGAGTTTGCCATGAACACGAAGATGCTCACCGTCACCGCCCTGGCCGCGCTTCTTGCCGGCCCCGCCTTCGCCCAGACCGCGACGCCGCCGAGCGCCGCGCCGTCCACGCCGTCCGCCACCACGCCGTCGACCGCCACCCCCTCCACCTCGACCAAGCCCTCGTCGTCTTCCAGCGCGATGCCGTCCACGGCGACCGGCTCCTCGGCCTTCATCGAGAGCCAGCAGCAGGAGCAGTGGCTCGCGAGCAATCTGATCGGCACCAAGGTGCGCGGCTCGGGCGACGAGAGCCTGGGCGAAGTGAACGACGTGCTGCTGGATCGCAACGGCGCCATGGTCGGCGCGGTGATCGGCGTCGGCGGCTTCCTCGGCGTCGGCGAGAAGGATGTCGCGGTGCCGTTCAATGCGCTCGAGCTGGTGCGCAATACCAACGGCGACACCCTGGTTCTGCGCAAGTCCAAGGACGAGCTGAAGGCGGCGCCGGAATTCAAGGAATATACCGCCCCGACCCCGGCCTCCACCAGCGGCACGACCGGCGCTCCGGCGACCACGACGCCTGCCGCGCGCTGATCCGCGCATAGACCGACACATGGGGGTAGGTGCCGAAAGGCACCTGCCCCTTTCTTTTGGGATTTTCGCGGCGGCGAGCCGTCGCTGGCGAGCGCTATCCCTTCGTTTCGACGAAGATGCTATCGTTCGTCGCGCGCCACGAAGCGGCCGCGCGCCGGGCGCGGAAATCCGCCCGAACGATGAAAGGGTAAGACGTGTCCGACACGCCTCAGCCGCGGGGCTGTGCCCTGCTGGTGGAAGACGAACCGTTCGTCGCGATGGTGGCCGGTCAGATCCTGGCCGACGAGGGATTCGAGGTGGTCGAGGCCGCCTCGGCCGCCGCCGCGCTGTCGCATCTCGACGGTCGGCCGGGCGGCTATGTCCTGGCGGTGGTGGACCTTGGCCTGCCCGACATGCGGGGTGAGGCGCTGGTGGGGGAACTGCGCGGCCGTGCCGGGGATCTGCCGATCATCGTCGCAAGCGGGTACGACCTTGGGGAATTGAAGGATATTTTCACCACTGTCACAAAGGTCGCGCTGGTGACCAAGCCCTATGACACCAGCGCCCTGCGCCGTGCGCTGGAAACCCTGGGATTTTCAGTGGGAACGGATTAAGCGCCGACGGTCCCTTCTCGCATGCCCGTGGCATGCTCCCGGAGGGAGCCTGTCTTGCTTGGCGAGGGGGAGGCGAGCAGCGGCCATGTCGGAAGCTGGGGGGAGGGGAAGGGGTGAAAACCTCCGCCACGTCCGCCGCTCAGTCTTTCAAACGCTGGCACGGGCCGCCGGTTCCTCCGCCGCCCACGCCGCGGCGGCTATTTTTGCATTGCACCCGTTCGCATCCCGGATACCGTCGGCAGGAGCCGGCAGGAGCCGGCAGGAGCCGGCAGGAGCCGGCAGGAGCCGGCAGGAGCCGGCAGGAGCCGGCAGGAGCCGGCAGGAGCCGGCAGGAGCCGGCAGGACACGCGGCCGGGAGCTTCCGGCGAAAAAAGACCCCGGAGGAACCGGGGTCTGATTTGCGCAGGGCCGAAGCCGAGGCCGCTTGATCGCGCGCGGACCGGGTCTCCGCTCCGCTCGAAAAGGCGCTACCGTCGGCGGCCGAACAGCACCGCCTGGCCCACGCCGATCAGAGCCGCCACCGCCACGGTGGCGATGGGATGGCGCTCCGCGACGCGCGTCACCGAGGCGAATGCGCCCAGCGACAGGGGCGCCATCCCCTGGTTGCGGCGCCCGGCGGTGGCGATGGCTGCGAACAGGCCCGCCACCACGAAGCCCGCCAGGGCGGTGAAGAGGGCCGCCAGCGTCGGATCATAATGCTGGCTCAGCGCCTGATAGAGGCAGATGGCCAGGAATGCCGCGCCGATCCACAGGAAGCCGACGGCGAGGAAGATCAGCAGCGCGCGGGCCGCCATGGACTTCACCGCCGAACCAGCAACTGGCCGAGCAGGGCGCCGACGCCCGCTGCGATGGCGCAGGCGGCGAGAGGTTGGGCGACGATGCGCTCGCGCAGGGTGTTCATCTGCCCCTCGGCCCAATCGGTCACTTCGTCCGCTGCGGCCTCCGCTTCTCCGGCCGCGCCGCGCACGCCGTGGCGGGCGGTCTTGCCGAGGGTACCGACCAATTGCGCGAAATCGGCCCGCAGCTTTTCCAAATCCTGCCGCAGGTCCGCGAGGCTCGGCTCCACGCCGGCGTCGAAGGGCTTTCCGGGGTTCGCGTCCGGCTGATCGACCATGCTCTTTTCTCCGCTGTGTGGAAGCTTTCGGGCGGGCCTTTACCCGCTCGCGCACACAACGCGGGGACCGCTGTCCAGTTCCAGTTCCAGTTCCGGTCTCGGGAGAGCGGGGCCCTCCCCCGGGGACCGGACGAAGCGCGTCAGGCGGAACGCGCTTCCGGCCCGAGGGAGCGCGCCTCATGGAAGAACAGCGCCTGGGCGATGGTCGCCTTCACGGTCTCGCTCAGGAACGGCTTGGTGATGAGATAGGTCGGCTCCGGCCGCTCGCCAGTCAAAAGGCGATCGGGGAAGGCGGTGATGAAGATCACCGGCACGTTGAAGGTCTGGAGAATGTCGGTCACCGCATCGATGCCGGAGGAGCCGTCCGCCAGCTGGATGTCGGCGAGCACGAGGCCGAAGTCGCTCTGCTGTGCCAGTTCCACCGCCTTGGAATGGGTGGGCGCGACGCCCACCACTTCATGCCCGAGTTCGGTCACCAGGGTTTTCAGGTCGAGCGCGATCACCCATTCGTCCTCGATGATGAGCACGCGGGTGGCCAGCTGCTCGTCGATCTCCTGTTGCGCGGCGACCACCTGGGCCTCCACCTCGTCCAGCGAGATCTGGAGAATGGAGGCCGCCTCGGCGAAGGAGAATCCTTCCATTGCCGTCAGCAGCAGCGCCACGCGGGAGGAGGAGTCCAGCAATTGCAGACGCTGGTCGGCACGGCTCGACACCGCCGCCTGGCCCTCCGGGCGCCGGGCCCACACATGGTGGAACGCCTGGTAGAGCGCGACCCGCGGCGATACCGAAAGATCCAGCGGCACGCTCGCGTCGAGGACGCCTTGCAGGGTCGCCTGCACGATCGCGTCGCCGGCTTTCTGGGAGCCAAGAAGCGCGCGGGCATAGCGGCGCAAATAGGGAAGCTGCTTGATGAGCTGTTGCTGTGGCATGCTCTCTCGCCTCGGGACAGGTCGCTCATAACGCGGCCGTGCGGGAAAAGTTCCCGTGTATAGGAACTTTTCAACGCGCGTGCGCATTATAGACGTGGTCGGTCGACGTTGCAGCCTCCCACAGAGCTTCAGGTCGGCCGGCGTGAACTGTTCCGTGAAAACAGCAGGATCAGGCCTGGCGCAGCGGCCGGGTGGGGTGGTCAGAACAGGCCGAACCGCGGAGCGAGGCATGTGGTGGGTGAGAGGCGAGGCGGCTCGGGCGCGTCATCGCGAACGGGCGGCCATCTTCGCTTCTGCGGTCGGACAACCGCGTCATTTGCTGGACAGCGTGCGGCGCGGCCTGCTGGTGGTGATCCTGCTGGCGATCGCGCCGATCGCCTCCGCGAGCATGTTGCAAGGTGTCCTGCAATTGCGGCGCGCGGGAGAAGAAGCGCAGCATCGGCTGCTCCAGGGGGCCATCGCCGGCGCCGGCAGCCAGCAGAATGTCTTTGCGTCCGCCGAGAACGTGCTTCAGGCGTTGAAGAATGTGCAGGCCGTGCGCGCCGCCGGCGGCGAATGCGCGCCCACCTTGTATGGCGCCACCTTGAGCCTGCCGTTTGCCTCCAACATCGCGCTGATCGGCAAGGACGGGCGCGTCGCGTGCTCGGCCCTGGCCGCGCCCGGGCAGGATCTGTCGAAGTACGAATGGTGGCGCGAGGTGCTCGCCTCCAAGGTGTTCGTGATCAGCCATCGGATGCTGAGCCCGATCACCCGCCAGCAGGTCCTCGCCGCCACACTCCCCCTTTATGGCGATACCGGTGTGTTCGAGGGCGCGATCTCGATCGCGATCGACGCGGGCTGGCTGGACAATCTGCTGAAGCGCGAAACCCCCCTTAGCGACGGCGTCGCGGCAGTGCTGGACGATGATGGCACCGAGTTGGTCTCGAACGCGCCGGACATCTCGCGCCGCCTGTTCGCCGACACGGCCGCCGTGCAGACCTCCGGCGCGCTCGAGCAAGCGACCGACGAAGCCGGCCGCTCCTGGACCTTCGCCACCGCCCCGCTGGATCGCCAGGGGCTAAGGGTCGCGTTCGCCAAGCCCACCGACCAGTTGTTCGCCTGGACCACCTTGCATGTCGCGGTGAGCTTCGTGCTGCCGGTGGTCATGGTGCTGTTCACGATCGTCGCCATCTGGCTCGCGACCGACCGCATCGTGCTGCAATGGCTGCTCTATCTGCGCCGGGTGACGGCGGTGTACGCGCAAGGCCATTATGGGTTCCGTCCCTCGCGCATGGGGGACGCGCCGAGTGAATTCCGGGTGCTCGGCAATGCCATCGAGGACATGGCGCTGGCGGTGCGCGAGCGCGACGGCAAGCTGCGCGAGGCGCTGGCGGAAAAGACCGCGCTGGTGCGCGAGATCCATCACCGCATCAAGAATTCGCTCCAGGTGGTGGTGTCCCTGCTCAGCCTCTACGGCTCGGGTATCCCGCAGGGGCCGGACCGGCGGCGGTTCGAGCAATTGCGCACGCGGGTGAACACACTCGCCGTGGTGCACCGCATCCTGTTCGAGGCCAATGAAGGATCGGAAGTGCGCCTGCGCGAGCTGCTGCGCGAGCTGAGCGCGCTGCTGGAGGGCTCTTCCGACCGCAATGTGATGGTGATCGTCGATGCCGAGGACGTCACCTTGTCCACCGATCTTGCGGTGCCGCTGGCTTTGATGCTTTCGGAAATCGTCATGGCGTTGTCCGTCAGCAAGGCGCGCGGGCCGGTGCGCATCGCGCTGCATTGCGTGCAGGAAGCGGAGCTGATCGCGCTGCGCATCGAAATCGGCGAGCCGCTCGGCGATCGCCTGGCCGAGGGCAATGCGGACCTTGCCTATGGCTTCGCCCGGCAGATGGGCGGCTCCATCGTCACGGAGGAGAGCCTGACCGGGGCGCGGGTGATCGTGCGCTTTCCCCCCCGCCAGATCCACCGGGCGACGTAACGCGATACCCTTATCCCGCGTACGGCACCCCGATAAGGACAGGTTCCTTGTCTTTAGTCGGAACCTCTCCCGCTCCCGCTCGTTGTGTCGAGGAGTCTCAGGAAGGGCTCATTCCCCCAACGCTAAGGAGCGAGGAGATGACGAAGGCTCAAGGAAAGGGCTCGTCCAACCGCGGCTTTGCGGCGATGGACGCCGAAAAGCAGCGTGCCATCGCCCGGAAGGGCGGCGAAAGCGTGCCTGCGGAAAAGCGCAGCTTCTCCCAGGATCGCGCTTTGGCCTCCGCCGCGGGGCGCAAGGGCGGTCAGAGCGTGGCGGACGAGGATCGCAGCTTCTCGCGTGATCGTTCGTTGGCTTCGCAGGCGGGCCAGAAAGGCGGCCAGGCCTCCCATTCCGGCCGGTCCTGAGAACCGGCGGGATTCGTTGCCTGGGCGGGGAAGCCGGCTTGGCTTCCCCGTTTCTTTTTTGCGGTGGCGACGCATTTTGCCGGCATCCCGGGAACTTCGACCCGCGTCGTGCGTTAGGTCGGGAAGGAAGGGATGATACGCTTCGCGATCGCCATGGCTTTGGGTCCACGCCGACAGGCGTCGAGACCGGCCGTGCCGCTTTTCACCGGCGTGCGTCGTCCGGGTGGGAGGATGATCGTGGACGCACAGATCTGTCATCCAAAGGAAGCGGAAACCAGAAGCCCCATGGATGCTGACACCGAGACTTCCGCCCCCGTGGCTTTCGACCTGCGAACGCAGGTTCTGGGACTTCTCCCGGCTCTGCGCGCCTTCGCCCGCTCCTTGACGCGGAACCGCACCGAGGCGGACGACCTGGTGCAGGAGACGTTGCTGAAGGCGCTGTCGAACATCGACAAGTTCGATCCCGGCACCAATCTGCGGGCCTGGCTGTTCACCATCCTGCGCAATACCTATTACACCGAGATCCGCAAGCGCCGGCGCGAGAACGACGGCATGGCGACCTTGGCCCAGCAGGATTCCAACATGGGTCCGGGCCAGGAATGGGCGGTCACGCTCACCAGCCTCAAGGAAGCGCTGGAATTGCTGCCGGCGGACCAGCGCGAAGCGCTGGTGCTGGTGGGCGCGGCGGGCCTGTCCTACGAAGAGGCGGCCGATGTCTGCGGCTGTGCGCTCGGCACCATCAAAAGCCGGGTCAATCGTGCGCGCGCCAAGCTTCTGACCCTCATGGGCGCGGAAGACACCGCCGATGTGGTGGAGGGCGATGCCCTCGCGATGTCGGCCGCCCGGGTCACCAGCAACAGCAGCACCTGAGTCTTCCCGCGAGGATGGACCGCGCCGCTCGCCCGGCTCTGGCGTTCGCGCGTCCGTGCGGGCACAGCTCCCTCATCCCTTCGCTACCCCCCATTCCGCCATTCCGGCCGGCGCAGGGCCCCTTGAATCTTTCCGGAATCCCAGGACGGGGCCGCCGCTTGCGGATGGGGAAATCAATCCCGATCGAAAAAACAAAAACGCGGCACCTCTTCCTTTAGGGAAGGGATGTCGCGTGCGAACAGACGGGGCGGGCGGGTGTCACGCCTCGTCTTTTTCCTTCGGCGCGTCGGGAGCCGCTGGCGTGGCGTCGGCATTCGCGTCGCCCCCGGATCGGGCCTGAACCGCGCCCTGCAATTGCTGCGCGAGGCGCAGCAGATCGTCGGGCACGTCTTCCTGGGTGAATTCATCGAACAGCTGGCGCAGTTCCTTACCCAGAAGATCCTGGCGTGCGGAAATGTCCCTGCGATGAGGGGCTCGCATACCGCCTTCCTCTCTTTGGTCCTGCATGGTCACGGTTTGGTCTGGACGCAGAGTGCGCATGACGTGGGTTCGCCAAATGGCAGGTGGGCACTGCACAAGAGCAAGCCAAGCTTTGCCATGTCAGTATCCGTACCTGCAAGGGGCCAGTATGGAAAGGGACGCGGGCGGGCGATGGAAGGTGTCATTCGCGATACAACCGCGATGAGCCATCCGCGGGCCCACTGTCATTGTCCCAACGCGGGGTGTGCGCCGGGGCCGGCGGCCGAGGCAGCGGGCGCTGGGCTTTGCCGGGGGTCTCTCCGTCGCCGATGGCGGCCGAGACCGCGCGCAGATGCCGGCGCTCCTCGTCCGGACCGCGGGGTTTGCGCGGACGGGCATAATCACGCGGCGCCTGGGCGGGCGTGAATTCGCACTGGTCATATCCGTGCGGGGTCAAGACGCCCTGAGGCATGGTCTCTTCGGCCGGGTCATGGTGCGGTCCGGGCATTCTGCTCTCCTCCGCCTATGCACTATTCGCAGACAAACGCGGCGCCGGGGGCTTTGTTCCGGCGGATCGGGTGGCGGCACAAAATATTCCTCATCCCTCGCAAAGGCCGCTCGGAGGCGGGAACTCCTGCCGCATGAGGCGGTTGACAGGGGCAAGGCTTCATTTGCCCCGCAGCGCGCCGCATCAGGACGCGTCGCCGCCGGGGCACAACACGAAAGGCAATGCCATGATCAGCTGGGCCATTACGTTTCTTGTGGTCGCCCTGATCGCCGCGGTCCTCGGCTTCGGCGCCATCGCCGGCACCGCCATCGAGATCGCGAAGATCATCTTCTATGTGGCGATCGTTTTGTTTCTCATCTCCGCGGTCGTCGGCTTCATGCGGCGCGGCGGGCGAAGCGTGCCCTGAGTGGCTCCGCGCCGGGCCGAGGGCGCGGCTCCAATCTGCAAACCCCGGCTTCGGCCGGGGTTTTCGTATGTGCGGGCTAAAAACCGCGCGGCTAAAAAAAATGGCGGACCCCAAGATGGGCCCGCCAATGAAGATGACTTGGAGGCGTCGGCAGCAAGCCGACACGCAATCAACATGATAACCCGGCTCTGGTTCCCTGCGAAACCACGCCGCGGTGGAAATAAAAAAGGCGGAAAATAAAAAAGGGCGCCCCGGTGAGGGCGCCCTGATTGCTTGTGGCCCCAAATCCGGGGCAGGCGAGGCCTCAGGGGCAGGTGACGCGGTAGGAATTGCCATAGGCGTCGCGCGCCCAGCAAGCCTTGGGTGTGGTGGCCGCGCCGACGATCGCGCCGGTGGCGCCGCCGAGCACGCCGCCCACCACGGCGCCGCCGGCCGTGCCGGTGGCCGCGCCGCCAATCAAGGCACCCGCGCCAGCGCCGAGAAGACCGCCGCCGACAGCGCGATCAGATTCCGAATACTGGCTGCAGCCGCCGAGCGCCAAAGCCGCCGCGAACACGATGATAGCCGCCCTCATTTTCATCTCCACATATCCTTGTCGCCGGCGGGCGCCGGGATGCGTCCGGCCGATTGCCGCCGCGACGACGCACCTGTCATAGCATACAGCACATACCCGACGGTCAAGCCCACGACCACCGCGCCCAGCAGGATCGATCCCGGCTTGCGGGCCACCAGATCATGAGCCTGGTCGACGACGTCATCAATGTGACGCCCCGCCTCGTGGCGCCCCTTGCGCGCCAGGGAGAGGCCGTCAGCGGCGAGGCTCGCGGCCTCCCGCTCCAGTGATTTGACGGCGCTGCTAAGATAGCGCCCAGCTTCGTGTCGCGGTGTCCGCGTATTCTCCTCGGCGGCACCCGCAAGGGCCTCACCCAATAGGGTAATATCGTTGCGTAGAGCCTCCAGGCGCTTGGAAATGTCAGCGGTGGATGAGTGGGAGCCATATCCGAACATTAGCGAGTCTCTCCGTGTGTTCCCGGAGAAAACGCACATGAGCGCCGTCGGTTCCGGCCGAGGTCGCGGTTGATCTATAAAATCGGACTCCAGCCACGCTTCAGAATTGACCATGGCGCTTTTTTGGTCGCATGTTAGGGGAACCTGAGGCCAAGCGGAGACGTTTCAATGGCGATAATCACTGAACGGACGCTTCAATGTCGACCCTGGAATCGGGTTTTTCTCCGTCATCTCCGCCTCGGAGCACAGCCTCCGAGGGAAAAGAGATAGAGGTGGGTAAGGTTGGCGCCGCGAACAGCGGCGTCAACGGAGGGTTCGGGCAATCGCTCATCGAGCGGCTAGACCCTGTGACTTGTGCCTTTTTCTTCGATGTTGACGGAACCTTGGTCGACATCGCCGATCATCCTGATGCGATCATCGTTTCCCCCGAGCTGAGGGACAATCTTTCGGCGCTTCAGGATCGGGCTGCCGGCGCGCTGGCGCTGGTAAGCGGCCGATCCATCGAGGGCCTCGACCGGGTGTTCGATCCGCTCCGGCTGCCCTGCTCTGGAATTCACGGGGCACAGATTCGCACCGCCGCCAATGCCGGGATTACATCGGCGGCGCCGCTCCTGCCTGATGATCTGCGGGAGCAATTGCGCAAAATCGCCGATGACCTGGACGGCGTCATGGCCGAGGACAAAGGCGCCAGCATCGCCATGCATTTTCGCCATGCGCCGGAATGCGGTCCGCTTCTGGAGCTAATGCTTCGGGCCCTTGTGGATGCGCGCAGCGAACACCTGGCGATCCTGCCCGGGCGCATGGTCTTCGAGGTGAAGCACGCCGGGCACGACAAGGGAATGGGCGTGCGTGCCTTTATGGAGCACATGCCATTTGCCGGCCGCACGCCGGTCTTCCTGGGCGATGACGTGACCGACCAGGCGGGGTTTGCCGCTGTCTCCGCCCTCGGCGGTATCGCCGTTTCCGTCGGCCGCCGGTTTCCCGGTGTCGATGCCGTCCTGCCGGAACCGGCGGATGTGCGTGCGCTCATCGCCTCCCTTGCGGCGAACCCCATCGAACGGAGGAATTGACCGTGTCGCGTCTCATCGTCGTATCGAACAGGGTTGCCGTTCCCCAGCAGGGCGGAAAGACCGCCGCCGGCGGCCTGACCGTCGCCGTCAATGCCGCCCTGAAGGACCATTCCGGCATCTGGTTCGGCTGGTCCGGCCGCATCACCGACACGCCGTCCGACCGTCCGGTGGTTTCGACCCGCGGCAAGATCAAATATGCGGTGGTGGATCTGAAGGACGACGATTACCAGGAATATTACAACGGCTTCGCCAATCGCGTGCTGTGGCCGATCCTGCATTACCGCGTCGATCTCGCCGAATTCCAGCGGGCAGATCTTTCCGGCTATATTCGCGTCAACCGCAATTTCGCCGAGCACGTCTCGAAAATATTGCAGGAAGACGATGTCGTGTGGATCCACGATTATCACATGATGCCGCTTGCCAAATATCTGCGCGAGCGCGGGCACAAGAACCGCATCGGCTTCTTCCTGCACATTCCCATGCCGCCGCCGGAATTGCTGGCGACCTTGCCGCGCCATGGCGAAATCATCGGCTCGCTCGCCCATTACGATCTCGTGGGCTTCCAGACCGAGAGCGACCGCGACAATTTCGGCCGCTATCTGGAGACCCGCGGCGGACAGGCCACATCCGACGGCACGGCTTATGATATCGCCGGCCGGCGCGTGAAGATCGGCGCCTTCCCTGTCGCCATCGAGACCGAGGCCTTCGCCCGCCGCGCCCGCCATGCCGGCCGCACCGCCTATGTGAAGAGCTTCGGCGAGAGCCTCACCGGCAAGAAGCTGATCCTCGGCGTGGACCGGCTCGATTATTCCAAGGGCATTCCCAATCGCCTGGAAGCTTATGAACATCTGCTGCGCACCGCGCCCGAGCTGCACGAGAAGATGACCTTCGTGCAGATCACGCCCAAGAGCCGCACCGAGGTGCCCGAATATATCGAGATGGACCGCTTCATCTCCCACAAGGCCGGGCAGATCAACGGGCTGTATGGCGATGTCTCCTGGACCCCGCTGCGCTATGTGAACAAGACCTATTCGCGGTCCGCGCTCGCGGGTTTCTACCGTCTGGCGGATGTCGCGCTCGTCACCCCGCTGCGCGACGGCATGAACCTGGTCGCCAAGGAATTCGTCGCGGCGCAGAAGCCGGATGATCCCGGCGTGCTCGTGCTCTCGCAATTCGCCGGCGCGGCGGCGGAGCTGTCCGGCGGCGCGCTGATGGTGAACCCGCATGAGACCGAGGGCATGGCGCTCGCCCTGCGGCGCGCTTTGGAAATGCCGCTCGATGAACGCCGCGAACGCCACGCCCGCATGATGGCGGTGCTGATGCGCAACGACATCGACAGCTGGGCGAAATCCTTCCTGGAAGCGCTCAACGAGAAGCCGCGCGTTGCGGCCAGCCATTTCGTCACCCGCTCGCCGCTCCAGAGCCTGAGCTTCGGCACCGGCTGGCACGGCGTGCACCGGCCGCAGGGCTTGTGACGCAGTAGGCCGCCCTGCGCGGGGCGTTTGGCGCTTCTGGCCGTGACGCCGCTCCAGGCGGGAGAACCGCGCTTTTTTTGTTGGCGCGCCCCGCAAGCCGTTATAGATAGCGCCTGATGCGGGCGTGGTGGAACTGGTAGACGCGCCGGACTCAAAATCCGGTTCCGAGAGGAGTGTCGGTTCGATTCCGACCGCCCGCACCATATTCCGCTTGAACGTGCGCCGGCGCACGTCCCGTTTTCCCACCCATTTGCCGCACCCTTCTTCGCGCACTCCGCATCGCCTCAAACTCCTGAGGACATCGCGCGCCGCGCCGATTTAGCGCTTGTGATCGTGTGCGGCACGCCGGAGACTCTGGGCCAGATCGGCTCTTTGGTCTGGGCTCGGCGGGAAGAAGTGCGTTGCCGTTCCGTTTCATCCATGCCGCAGACATTCATCTTGATTCGCCGCTGCGTTCGCTCGCCCTGCGCGATCCCGAGCTTGCGGCGCTGATCGGCACCGCCACGCGGCGCGCCTTCACCCGCATCATCGATCTGTGCCTTGAGGAGCAGGTGGACGCGCTGGTGCTCGCCGGCGATCTCTATGATGGCGACCAGACCTCCATGAAGACCGCCCGGTTCCTGGGCGCGCAGATCCAGCGGCTGGGTGCGGCGGGCATCCAGGTCTTCATCGTTCGGGGCAATCACGACGCGCTGTCCAGGATCACCAAGGAGCTGGTTTTTCCGGACACGGTGAAGGTCTTCACCGGCCGCGCGGAGGCCATCGCGGCGGCGCGCGGGCCCGGCGGGGTCCCGGTGGTGATCCATGGCCTCAGCTTCGCCCAGCCGCACGCCCCGGAAAGCCTGCTCTCAAAATACCGGCCGCCGGTGGAGGGCGCGGTCAATATCGGCATCCTGCACACCAGCCTGGCCGGCGCGCCCGGCCATGACCCTTATGCGCCCTGTAGCCTCGCCGATCTCCGGGCCACCGGCTTTCGCTATTGGGCGCTCGGCCATGTGCACAAGCGCGCGGTGGTCGAGGGGCCGTGCGCCATCGTCATGCCGGGCATGCCGCAGGGCCGCGACATCAACGAGGCGGGGGCAAAATCGGTCACGCTGGTCACCATCGCCGACGATCTTTCGATCCGCATCGAGGCGCGCGCCACCAGCATCGCGCAATTTTCCCGCGTGCCGGTGGATGCCACCGGGATCGAGGATTGGCGCGACCTGGTCGCGGCGGTGACGCGTGCGCTGGAGCAGGAGCGGTCCGGGGTCGGCGCGGAACATCTCGTCGCCCGCGTTGAGGTGACCGGAGCGACGCCCCTGGCGTGGCGCATGCGGCGCGATCTCGACCTGCTGAAGACCGAGGCGGATGCCCGCGCCGCCCACATCGGCGCCTGCTGGATCGAAAAGCTCGAGGTTTCAACCGCGGCGCCCCCGCTGGGCGCGGGCTCGGCCGCCGACCCGCTGCGCGAGCTGCACCGCCTGATCGAGGACGAGATCCTTGGCTCCGATGCGTTCCAGGCGGATCTGGTCGCGATCGCGGAGGAAGTGCGGCTGCAACTGCCCGCGGAATGCCGCGATGCGTTCGGTGCGGACGAGGCGGCGTTCAAGGCCGTCCTGGCGCGCCTGGCGCACCAGGGCGCCGAGGACGTGCTGGCGCGGCTCCATGCGGCGGGCGGGGACGCCTAGCCATGCGCCTCCAACGCCTCGACCTCACGCGCTACGGCACATTCACCGGCCGCAGCATCGATTTCGGCGCGCGGCGCGATGGGGAGGGCGACCTTCACATCATCTACGGTCCGAACGAAGCGGGAAAATCCACCACGCTCGCGGCCTTTCTCGATCTCCTGTTCGGCATCGGGGGCGATGCCTATCGCACCATGTTTTCGCTCGATGACGAGACGCTGGAAAAAGGCGGGGAAAGCATTCTCGCCAGCAAGGGCGATCTGGGCGAGCTGCTGTTCTCGGCCAGCGCGGGCCTGGCGGACCTGAGCCGCAGGCTGCTCGACCTGAAGGGTGAGGCGGATCGCTTTTATAAATATCGCGCGCGCAGCGGCGAATTGTCCGACCTGAAGGCGCGCCTCGCGCAACTGAAGCTCGAACGGGAGCAAATCGACACCCTGGCCTCGGAGCATGCGCGGCTGACGGAGGAGCGCGACCGCGCGGCCGCCCAGTATGAAGCCGCGATTGGGCAGCGCACGCAAATCCAGGGCCGGATGGAGGAGATCCAGCGCCAGCTTCGATGCGCCACGCGCCTGGAGCGAGGAATTGCCGGCGCTGCAAAGGGAAGAGATTGAACTTGCGGTCCAGCTTCAGGCCGCCGCCGAGGCGATCGACCGGCTCGCCGGAGAGGCGGACCGGATCGTCGTCGACACCGTCGCGCTCGGCCTGTCCGACCGGGTGGCGCGGCTCGCGGATCTGCGCGCGCGCCATGTGACGGCGGAGAAGGACATTCCCGAACGGCGCATGCAGATGCGCGAGGCCGAGCACGCCGTCGCCCGGCTCCTCGCCCGGATGGATCGCGAGGGGGAGGGGGAGCCGCACCGGCTGATCCTGAAGGCCGCGAGCGTCGGCCGTCTGCGCGAGTTGATCGAGGCGCGCTCGGGCATCGAGGCCGCGACGCGCGGGACCGCCGCCGAACTGGCAGAGTCGCAACGCCGCCTGGCGCAAGCGGAGGCCAAATTCCAGGCGGCCGGCACGGACCTGAGCTTCGCGGCGAAGGCCGAGCCTTCGGCCGGGCGGGAACAGGCGATGCGGAACGAGCGGGCGTGGCGGGACGAACTGGCGTTGCGGGACTTGGCGGCCACCCTCGCGGCCGTCCGTGCGCATGATCCGCGCGCGCGCCTGCGGCCGGCCGAACGCGCCTGCGAGACGGCGAAGGCGTTGTTTGTCGACCGGATGCGGGCACTCAATCCCTGGTCCGGCGACCCGGACGATCTCGTCGCCCTGCGATGCCCCTCCGCCGAGACCCTCCAGGGGTGGAAAACGGCGCGCGGCGAAAGCGAACGGGCGCTCGCGCGCCACTTCGACGACATCGAACGCCTGACGTGGGAAACCCTGCGGCTGGAGGCGGCGTGCGCCGCCGTTGCCGATCTGACCGGGGTGGTCACGGACCAGGAGGCCGCCGCGCTCCGCAGTGCGCGCGAGCAGGCCTGGGCCGCGCATCGGCGCGACCTCGCGCCCGCCTCCGCCGATGCTTTCGAGGCCCTGCTGCGGCGCGAGGACATCATCGCCGCCAGCCGGCTCGGCCATATGTCTGACCTCGCAAAGCTGCATCAGAGCCGGCAGGCGCTCGCAATGGCCGAGGCCGAGCTGAAGCGTGCGATTGCGCTCCGGGACGCGGCCGCCGCGCATTTGCAGGCGCAGGAGGCCGCGGTTTCGGCCGCGGTTCGCGCGATGGCGCCTGCGCTTGCCGAAACCATGGCCCTGCCGGATCTGGAATCCTGGCTCGCGCGGCGCGCGGCGGCGCTCGAGGCGCATGCCGCCCTGCGCACGGCCGCACTGGATCTCGACGAGGTGCGTGCCGACATGGCCGATTCGGAGCGCCGGCTTGCGGCCGCGCTCGGCGCATCGGGCCCGGTCCCCGCGCCCGATGCCGGGCTCGATACCTTGCTGGCGTTGGCGCAGGAGACGGTGGACCGGATCGCCGGCATCCGGGCGCTGAAAGAGGCCGTCGACGAACGGCGCAGCGAAATGGCGGCGCGTGCGCGTGTCGCCGCGCAGGCCGAGGCGGCGGAACAGGCCTGGACCGCCGCCTGGGGTGCCGCCTGTGAGGCGTGCTGGCTGGGCGAGCGGGGGGACGTGCCTGCGCTCGGATCGGTGCGCGAGATCCTCGCCGCCGTGGCCGAGCTTGCACCGGCGCTGGAGACGCAGGCCGGCTTTCGCGATCGCATCGCGAAGATGGAGAAGGACCAGGCGCAGTTTCGCGAGGAGGTGCGCGCCCTCGCGGTCGCCCTCGGCGGAGCCCTCGCGCTTGAGGCTGGCACCCTGCCGGTGCTCGACCTTGCCCAGCGGATCGCCGAAAGAGTGCAGGACGCCGCCGCCGAACGGGACCGTCACGCGAAGCTGCTCGTTCAGCTGGAGGAGGCGCGGCAACGCGGGGGCGCGCTTGCCGAGGCCGAGGCCATCCATGCGCGGCGCAAGGCACAGATGACCGCCCTCTTCGGCGTCGCCGCGCTTGCGGACGTGGCCGCCCGGCTGTCCGACCTCGCGCGGCGGGCCGAATTGCGCACGCAGGCGGACGAGGCCGCGCGCGATGTCCTCGATGCTTTGCGCCTCGGCGAGATGGCGCAGGCGGAATGGGTCCTGGACGCCGCCGACCGGCCTGCCCTCGACGCGGAACTGCTGGAACTGAAGGCGCGTTTCGACGATCACGACCGGCGCTGCCATGCGCTTTTTGCGGCTCGCAGCACTGCCATCGACCAGGTGGAGGCGATCGGCGGCGATTCCCGGGTCGCGGAGATCGAGGGCCGGCGGCGCACCATCCTGCTGGAGATCGAGGACGGGGCGATGCGATACCTGCTCCTGCGCGCAGGCACGACCGCCACCGAACTGGCGCTACGGGCCTATCGCGAGCGCCACCGCAGCTCGATGATGGCGCGCGCCTCCGCGGCGTTCCGCACCATCAGCCGCGGGGCCTATGTCGGCCTTGCCACCCAGCCGGCGAAGGAGGGCGAGACGCTGATCGCGCAGGCGGCGGGCGGCGGTTCCAAGGCGGCCGACACGCTCTCGAAAGGCACACGCTTCCAGCTCTACCTCGCGCTGCGGGTTGCCGGCTATTACGAGTTCGCCCAGGCGCGCAGCCCGGTGCCGTTCGTTGCCGACGACATCATGGAGACCTTCGACGATTTCCGTGCCGAGGAAGCCTTTCGCCTGTTCGCCGATATGGCGCGGGTGGGGCAGGTGATCTATCTCACCCATCACCGCCATCTGTGCGAGCTTGCCCGCAAGGTCTGCCCCGGGGTGCGCATTCACGATCTTTCCCAGGCGGCGCCGGCAACGGGCGCATGATCGCAGAAACCCGGCGGTCGCCTGAAGGGCGTATCCCCGCTCGCTTCCCTCCCGAGACAACGAGGTCTTTCGCCGCGCCAGACGCCGGCCGCGCCGGTCTTTCGCGCGCGCGGTGCCGCGCCTTTTGGCGCCCGGGCGGCGAAAGGGGCTTGATCTTTTTAAGCGCATGATCATAGATAATATAGGATCTACGAAATTCCGACGCCGCCTGCGCCCGGATTTCGTGACTGGCGAAGTCCGGGCGCAGGCGGGCTCCGGTGGTCAGGTCCGATGGTCGCTCAAGAAGGACATTTTGAGATCGCCTGCGCTTTCATCCGCGACAATTCCGGCCGCGGATCCGCAACGCCCAAGAATCAATCAAGTCATTCTGAATAATCTTCTCTCTGAAGCCCGTCATCCGTCAGGGATGAATGCAGAGAAAAGCGAGGGGGCACCCGCCTCTTAAAAACGCCTATCCAACGAAGCGCGTTTTGCGAAGACTGCGCCGACAAAATATAAAATGGGAGGAATACCATGAAAAAGACAGCGTCTTACTTAGGTCTGGCGGCGGCGATTGCCGTCACGGCAAGTGTTTCCGCTCCGGACGCCGCGCGCGCCGAGTGGAAGCCCGATCGCCCGGTGGAGATCGTGGTCTCGGCCGGCCCCGGCGGCGGAACCGACATTTTCGCCCGCGTGGTCCAGGCCGCCCTCACCAAGAATGCCTTGCTCACCACGCCGATCCTCGTGCTGAACAAGGGCGGCGGCAGCGGCTCGGAGGCGTTCAACTACGCCAAGGACAATCCCGACAGCCCCTATAAGATCTATTTCGGCACCCAGGATGCTTACGTTCTGCCGCTCGGCACGAAGGTGAACTATAGCTTCAACGACCTGACGCCGGTCGCCTCGATGGTGTTCGACGTCTTCATCCTGTGGAGCAATCCCAAGGCCTCGGGGCTGAACACCGCCCAGGAGTTCATCGCCAAGGCCAAGGCCAATCCGGGCAAGGTGCGGGTCGCCGGCGCCAAGGCCAAGGATGCGGACGAAACGGTCGTAACCCTCATCGAGCGCGCCACCGGCACCGACCTTGCCTATATCCCCTACAAGAGCGGCAGCGAAGCGGCGATCCAGGTCGCCGGCGGCCATATCGAGGCCAATACCAACAATCCGAGCGAGAGCCTCGAACAGTGGAAGGCCGGCAACCAGAAGCCGCTGTGCGTATTCACCAGCGCGCGCCTGACCGACAAGACCGTGGTCGCGGACGGGATGAGCTGGGCGGATATTCCCACCTGCGTCGAGGCGGGGATCGACGTGAAGGACTTCCTCCAGCCGCGCACCGTGTGGATGGGCGCGAAGGTGCCGCCGGAGGCGCTCGCTTATTACACCGACCTCATGAAGAAGGTGACCGAGACGCCCGAGTTCAAGTCTTACGTCGAGCGTAACGTTCAGATCAACAAGATGTTGGTCGGACAGGATTTCAAGACCTTCCTGGACCAGCAGATCAAGACCTACGCGGAGATCTACAAGGCCAACGGCTGGCTCGTCGCCACCGGACAATAGCGATAGCAGGGGCGCGAAGCCCTCGTCCGACCGGCTTTGCGCCCCCTCCTCGTGGAGTTGCCTGACATGAAGATCTCCTGGAAAGCCATGGAAGTTGTGACCGCCGCAGCGACCGGCCTCATCGGCGCGGTGGTCTGCTACGGATCGCTCGAAAACGGCATCGCTTGGAACTCCAGCGGCCCTGAGCCGGGGTATTTTCCCTTCGGCATCGGCTGCCTCATCATGCTCGGCAGCGTGGGAACCATGGTTCAGGCCCTGATGAAGCGCTCCGTTGCCCCCGTGACGGCGAGTGCCACGGGCGGGGAGATCGTCGACGACGACGAGCCGTTCATGGATACGCGCGGCTTCCGCACGGTTGCGCTCTTCTTCCTGCCGATCGTCGCCATGGCCGCGATTTCTGTCTGGCTCGGCCTCTATATCGGCATGGCGCTCTATATTTTCTATGCCATGCGCGTGTCGGCGGGGTTCCGCACCAGCACCAGCCTGTTGACCGCCGCCATCGTGGTCGCGGTCAATTTCATCGTCTTTGAAAAGCTGTTCATGGTTCCGCTGCTCAAAGGGCCGATCCTCGAATACTTCGGCATTTATTGAAAAATAAAGAAAAGAGGAAACGAGCCATGGGCAATTTTGGCCAATTGATGGACGGGTTCGCGATCGCCCTCACGACCCATCACATTCTCATCATGGTGTTCGGGGTGCTGCTGGGCCTGGTGGTCGGCGTGCTGCCAGGCCTCGGCGCGCCCAATGGCGTGTCGCTGCTGATGCCGCTGACCTTCACCATGGAGCCCATTTCGGCGATCATCCTGCTGACCTCCATGTATTGGGGCGCGCTGTTCGGCGGTTCGACCACATCCATCCTGTTCAATATTCCGGGCGAGCCGTCCTCGGTCGCGACCACTTTCGACGGCCATCCCATGGCCAAGCAGGGACAGGCGGTGCGCGCGCTCACGCTGGCGTTCGCCTCCGCCGGCATCGGCGCGCTGATCGGCGTCCTCGTCATCACCCTGATGTCGGGCTGGGTCGCGAATTTCGCGCTCCGGTTCGGGTCGCCGGAATATTTCGCGGTCTATTTCCTCGCCTTCGCCAGCTTCATCGGCATGGCCGGCGGGTCGCCGTTCAAGACGCTGGTGTCGATCATGCTCGGCCTTGCCGCCGGCACCATCGGAATGGACACGATTTCGGGCGAAGGGCGACTGACCTTCGGCATCAATGAGCTGACCGCCGGCATCTCGTTCCTGATCGTGGTGATCGGCCTGTTCGGCATCGGCGAATTGCTGGTGACCATCGACGAGGGATATAAGTTCGAGGGCGTGAAGGCGAAGCTCAGCCTGCGCGAGATCTTCCGCACGCTGGCCGAAATGCCGCGCTATTGGGTCACGATCCTGCGCAGCGCGCTGATCGGCTGCTGGATGGGGATCACGCCCGGCGGGCCCACGGCGGCCTCGTTCATGAGCTATGCGCTGGGGCGGCGGTTTTCCAAGCGCGGCTGGAATTTCGGCAAGGGCGAGCCGGAGGGCATCATCTCCCCCGAGACCGCCGACCATTCGGCCGGCTCGTGCGCCTTGCTGCCCATGCTGGCGCTCGGCGTTCCCGGTTCCGCGACCGCCGCGGTGATGATGGGCGGGCTGATGATCTGGGGCCTGTCTCCCGGACCCATGCTGTTCACCAGCCAGCCGGATTTCGTCTGGGGCCTGATCGCCTCCATGTATGCGGGCAATCTGATTGCGGTGGTCCTGGTGCTGGCGACCGTGCCGCTGTTCGCCTTCATCCTGCGCGCGCCGTTCTCCGTGGTCGGCCCGCTGATCGCGATCATCTGCGTCATCGGCGCCTATACGGTGGCGAACCATGTCTTCGACATCTGGCTGGCGCTGGTCTTCGGCCTCGTGGGCTATGTCTTCAAGAAATTGTCCTATCCGCTGGCGCCCTTCGTTCTTGCGGTGGTGCTGGGGGACAAGGCGGAAGACGCGTTCCGGCAATCCATGCTCTCGTCCGGGGGAACGCTGCGCGTCTTCTTCGAAACCCCGCTGGTCGCCACGATGATGACGATCGGGATCTTCCTTCTGCTGCTTCCGCTCATCACCCGCGTCTTCGGCGCCGTGTTCAACAGCGGGACCAAGCGCGGCGTGGCATAGGCCGCGACGGGCTGCGGCCACTGATTTCACGGCCTGGATCCAGGCGACCTGTCACCCTTTGAGACGGCCGGGTGCCGTCACATATTGAGAGAGAATTGCGCCATGTTCGGAGCTTTGCGTCTCCCCCAAACGATCCTCTTCGGGCGCGGCCAGCGTCATGTCATGGGCACCCACGCCGCCGGCGTGAAGACCCGCGTGTACGACCAGACCATCGCCGACCTGCCGCTCGAATCCATCGCCGATTGCATGGCCAAGGTCAGCGATTTCGGACCCGACCTTGTGATCGGCATCGGCGGCGGCAGCTGCATGGACCTTGCCAAGATCGTGTCGGTGCTCATCACCCACGGCGGTGAGGTCAGCGCCTATTACGGCGAGTTCGCGGTTCCCGGCCCGGTGTTGCCGCTGATCGCGCTACCGACCACCGCCGGTACCGGCTCCGAAGTGACGCCCGTCGCTGTCGTGCACGACACGGCGCGCGGCTCCAAGATCGGCGTCGCCAGCCCCTATATCATTCCCCAGATGGCGGTGTGCGATCCGGAACTGACGATCACCTGCCCGCCCGGCCTCACCGCCTGTTCCGGCGCCGATGCGCTAGCCCATGCGGTGGAGGCGTTCACCAGCATGGCCCGGCCGCCGGAGCCCCAGCTGACCGAAAAGCATGTGTTCATCGGCAAGAATCTCTTGTCCGACCATTTCGCCAAGCTCGCGGTGGTGAACGTGTTCCGCTATCTGGCGCGCGCCCATGCGAACGGCGCCGACATGGAGGCCCGCGAGGGCCTCATGCTCGCGTCGCTGGCGGCCGGATGCGCGTTCGGCACCGCCGGCACGGCGGCCGCGCATGCGCTGCAATATCCGGTGGGCAATCTCACCCACACGGCCCATGGCGACGGGGTCGGCGCGCTGCTGCCGTTCGTGATGCAATATAATCGCTCCGCCTGCCCGGAGGCGTTCGCCGAGCTTGCCCGCACCATCGGCCTCGGCGATGCCGGCATGAGCACGGATGCGCTGTCGCAGGCGTTCATCGACGCCGTTGCCGAATTGTTCGCGACCATCGGCATCCCGCGCTCGCTCGCCGCGCTTGGGCTCGCCAGCGGCCATGAGCACGAGGTCGCCTCGGGCTCCCTCAAGGCCGAGCGGCTGGTGAAGAACAACCCGCGCCCGCTCGACCTGGCCGCGATGCTTCACATCACCGAAGCGGCGTTCCGCGGCGAACGCGCCGCGCTGCTCAATCTCTGACACCCAGCAGGATCTATTGCCATGTCATCCAGCACTGCGAGCCTCAGCCCGATCGCATCCGAGCCGACCTATGTCGTGCCCGGCTTTGAAGGCAAGGGCGGTTTTGCCATCCCCACCGGCCTGCTGATCGGCGACGCCTGGGTCGCCGGTTCCAACGGCGCGCAGATCGAGGTCCTCAATCCCTCGACCGGCGGCGTGCTCGCCAGCGTGGCCGATGCCACCGTCGCCGACGGCATGGCAGCGGTCGATGCGGCGGCGGGCGCCGCGGCGGCCTGGGCGGCGACCCCGCCACGTGCCCGCGCGGTGATCCTGCAGCGCTGCTTCACGGCCATGATCGAGCAGGCCGACTGGCTGGCCCAGATCATCTCGCTCGAAAACGGCAAGGCGCTGCCCGACGCCCGTTCCGAAGTGCTGTACGCGGCCGAATTCTTTCGCTGGTATGCCGAGGAAGCGGTGCGCATCAATGGCGACATCTCCATCGCCCCGGCCGGCGGCAATCGCATCCTCGTGCAATATCAGCCGATCGGCATTTCGCTGCTGATCACGCCGTGGAATTTTCCCGCCGCGATGGCGACGCGCAAGATCGCGCCGGCCCTCGCCGCGGGCTGCACCTGCATTCTCAAGCCGGCGGAGGAAACCCCGCTGACCGCGCTTGCCGTGGGCGAGATCCTGCGCCGTGCCGGCGTGCCCGCCGGTGTGGTGAATATCGTCAACACCTCCGATCCCGGCCCGCTGTGCAGCGCCATTCTGCGTGATCCGCGCGTGCGCAAGCTCTCGTTCACGGGCTCGACCGAAGTCGGCCGGATCCTGCTGCGCGAGGCGTCCTACAACGTCATCAATTCGTCCATGGAGCTCGGCGGCAACGCCCCGTTCCTGGTGCTCGACGATGCCGATCTGGAAGCCGCGCTCGACGGCGCGATGATCGCCAAGATGCGCAATGCCGGCGAAGCCTGCACGGCCGCCAACCGCTTCTATGTGCAGGAAGGCATCTATCCGGCGTTCGTCGACAAGCTGGTGGAGCGCATGGCCGCGCTGAAGCTGGGCGCGGGCACCGACACCACCACCCAATGCGGGGCGATGATCAACCCGGCGGCGATCGAGAAGATCGACATGCTCGTTGGCGACGCGCTCGGCAAGGGCGCCAGCGTGCGCCTCGGCTGCGCCGCCGGTGCCGGCCCGGGCTTCTTCTACCCGCCCTCGGTGCTGGCCGACGTGCCGCTGAACGCCGCCATCCTGCGCGAGGAAGTGTTCGGCCCGGTGGCGGCGGTGGTTCCGTTCAAGGATGTCGAAGATGCCGTGCGCATGGCCAACGACACCGAATACGGCCTCGCCGCCTATGTCTATACCGGCGATATGAAGCGCGGCCTGCAACTGGCCGAGCGGCTCGAATACGGCATGGTGGCGCTCAATCGCGGGCTGGTTTCCGATCCGGCGGCGCCGTTCGGCGGCGTCAAGCAGAGCGGGCTTGGCCGCGAGGGCGCCCATCACGGCCTGCTCGAATTCACCGAGGCCAAATATGTGGCGGTGAACTGGTAGCACCCATCCCCGCGGGATGCCCATGCGCAGAGGGATGCGCGGGCATGGGCCTCCCGCGGAACCGGGGGCGATGGCGATGATGCGCACAGATCGGGAGGTCAGATGCCGTCCTTAAGCGAGATCGAGCGTATCGGACGGGCGGCGCTCGGGCGCGCCGGCGTGCCGGCAGATCATGCCGAACAGCAGCTCAGCCTGCTGGTGGAGGCGGAATTGCGCGGCTTCCCCTCGCACGGGCTCCTGCGGCTCTCGCGGATCCTGGAGCGCATCGCCAATGGCGTGGTCGATCCCCGCGCCACGGGGGAGGGCCGCTGGCGCGGCGCGGCGCTGCTGGAGGTGGACGGCATGCAGGGGCTCGGCCCGGTGGTCGCGCTGAATGCGCTCGACACCATCGCGGCACGCGCCAAGGACACCGGCATCGCCATGGCTGCGATCCGCCGATGCGACCATCTGGGCATGCTGGCCTGGTATGCCGAGAAGATCGCGCGCAAGGGCCAGGTGCTGCTCGCGCTGACCATCAGCGAGGCGCTGGTCCATCCCTGGGGCGGGCGCAAGGCCATGCTGGGCACCAATCCCATCGCCATCGGCGTGCCCGCGCAGCCGAACCCGTTCGTCTTCGACATGGCGACCAGCATCGTCGCCATGGGCAAGATCCATGATCACGCGGCGCGCGGCGCGCCGATCCCGCTCGGCTGGGCGCTCGATGCGCACGGCGATCCCACCACCGACGCCAGTGCGGCGAAGGCCGGCGCCATTGCCCCGTTCGGCGGGGCGAAAGGCTATGGGCTGGGGCTCGCGTTCGAAGTGCTGGTGGCGAGCCTTGCGGCCTGCGCGCTCGGGCCCGACGTGCGGGGAACGCTGGATTCCACGCACCCCTGCAACAAGGGCGACGTGTTCATCGTCATGGAGCCGGCGGCGCATATGGCGGGGCTCGTCTCCGAGTTTCTCGACGATCTGCGCACCTCCATGCCGTCGGATCCGGACCATCCGGTCCGCATTCCCGGCGACCGGGCGTTCGAGACCCGCAACGCGCGCAGGGGTCAGGATATTCCGGTCGCGCCGGCGGTGTGGGCGCATCTGCTCGGCCTGGCCGGGGAAAGCCCGGAACCCGCGCGGATCGTCGGCCATGCCTGAGGGCGGGTGCGCCTTGTGGCCAGCTTGGTTCGGGTTTCGAGATTATATATTTTATAGCATCACGCGTTCTGGGTTTGATTCTCAATGACCACCAATGATCAGGAATTGCCCTCCTTCGCGCGCCTCGTCGCGCTGGAGGACGCACGCCCGGCTTATCCGCAATCGCTGGTGGAGCTGGCCTACGAGCAATTGCTGTCGATGCTGGTGACGATGAAGATCGCGCCCGGCGCCCACATCGGGATCGAGGCGCTCGCGCGGAAGTTGCAGATTTCGCAAACCCCGATCCGCGAGGCGCTGACGCTTCTGGAAGCGCAGAAGCTGGCGCACAAGATCCCGAATGTGGGCTTTCGGGCCGCGAGCCTGCTCACCCGCGAGGAAATCGCCGATCTGTTCGAGCTGCGGCTTCTGATCGAGCCGCAGGCGGCGGCCTTCGCGGCCGAGCGGAGCGACGAGACCGCGTTGCGCGCGCTGGCGAAACTCTCCGGCGAGATGTCGCTGGCGCAGACCGGTGATGAGCTCGCCTATGCGCAGTTCGCCGAGGGCGACGCGAAGCTTCATCATCTGGTGGCCACCGCGAGCGGCAACAGGTTCATTGCGGAGACCATCGAGGGGCTGCACGTGCACCTTCATATCTTCCGCTTCCTGTTCAAGACCAATGCGCCGTCCGAGGCGGTGAAGGAGCACGAAACCATCATCGACGCGCTCCTCGCCCGCGATCCGGTGGCGGCGGAAGCGGCCATGCGCGCGCATCTGCATGCCTCGCGGCAGCGCATGGATCAGGCCTTCGCGGAGCAGGAGCGCGCGACCGCGGCCGGCGATGTGCCGGGTGGGGAGGGGCGTTCTCCCCGCGCGCCGCGCACCCGCCGACGACGCACGGTGTGATCCGCTTGCCGCCAAGATTCCACTTGCCTCCAAGATTCCGCACCGGGTTTGACAGGAAAATTGCTGACCATTAAAATCCTATATGATATAGAAAAGTACCTTTAAGGCGACGGCAGGGTTCAGGGGCGATCGCCACGGCGGGAAGCTGGTCGCCCGTGCGCTGCGCGTCTGACGCAGACCGACGGTTCCAAGCCCTGGGGACATCAGCCCCCGGCCGCGCAACGAAGAACAAAGACACCAATGGGAGGACTTACGATGGCACTGCCTCTTGCAGGCATACGTGTGCTCGACATTACGCAGGTCATGGCCGGTCCCTTCTGCTGCATGCTGCTGGCGGACATGGGCGCGGACGTGATCAAGATCGAACCGCCGGGCACCGGCGATTCCACGCGCCATTCCATGGGCTTCCGCCTGAAGGGCACCGACAGCCCGGGCTTTCTCGCGCTCAACCGCAACAAGCGCAGCATCACGCTTGATCTGAAGTCGCCGGCCGACCGGGAAGTCCTCTACGCTCTGGTGAAAACCGCCGATGTGCTGGTGGAGAACGGCCGCCCCGGCGTCGCGGCGCGCCTGGGCATGGATTACGATACCTTGCGGCCGCTCAATCCGCGGCTGGTCTATGCGAGCATTTCCGGCTTCGGCCAGACCGGCCCCTGGTCGCAGCGTCCCGGCTTCGACCTGATCGCCCAGGCGGTCACGGGGGTTCTGAGCTCGAACGGATTTCCCGGCATGGAGCCGGCGAAAAATTCCATCGCGGTGGCCGATCTCGGCGCCGGCCTGTTCTCGGCCTATGCCATCTTGAGCGCCGTCATCGGCCGGCAGGCCTCGGGGGAGGGGCAATATATTGACGCCTCCCTGTTCGAAGCCGCGCTGGCGCTGTCGATCTGGGAAACCACCGAGCTTTGGGGCACCGGCAAGTCGCCCACCCCGATCGGCTCGGCGAACCGCATGTCCGCGCCCTATCAGGCGGTCCAGGCCTCCGACGGCTGGTTCGTCATCGGCGCCGCCAACCAGGGCCTGTGGCTCAGCTTCCTGAAGGTGATCGGGCGGGAGGAGTTGCAGCAGGACGAGCGGTTCTCGACCAATGCGGCCCGCGTCACGAACCGCCTCGTGCTGATCGAGGCGCTGGCGCCCACCTTCCTCACCCGCACCCGCGCGGAATGGATCGAGGCCATGCTGGCCGCCGGCGTGCCCGCGGCCGACATTCTCGATTATGGCGAGGCGCTCGCCAGCGAGCAGGCGGTCGCCCGCGACATGGTGCAGATGGTGCCGCACCCGGTGGAAGGCGAGTTCCGCGCGCTCGGCTTTCCGGTGAAGCTCAGCGCGACGCCCCAGGAATTGCGCCTGCCGCCGCCGCTGCTCGGCGAGCACGGGGAGGAAATCCGGCAGGAACTCATCAGCAAGGGGCTGCTTGGCCCGAAGGACACCAGGAGTGAGCGCGATGAGCAGCCCGTGCATCAAGTTTGAGACGACCGGCGACGTCGCCCGCATCACGTTTCACAATCCGTCGGCGCATAACGCGCTCACCAGCCAGATGTGGCTGGATCTGCGCGATGCGGCGCGCGCGATCGCCGCGGATCCTGCGATCCGGGTCGCGGTGCTGCGCGGCGCGGGCGGCAAGGCGTTCGTGTCCGGAACCGATATTTCCGGCTTCACGAAATTCACCAGCGGCGCCGACGGGCAGGCCTACGAACACACCATCGACGAATGCATGAGCGCCGTCGACGCCATCCCCGTCACGACCATTGCCGTGGTGGATGGCTGGGCGGTGGGCGGTGGGCTCAACATCGCGTCGAGCTGCGATTTCCGCATCGCGACGCCGAGCGCCCGCTTCGGCTCGCCCATCGGCCGCACGCTGGGCAATTGCCTTTCCGCCCAGAGCGTCGCGCGCATCGGCGGGGCGATCGGCGTCGCCGTGGCCAAGCGCATGGTGCTGCTGGGCGAGATCATTTCCGCCCAGGAACTGGTCGCGAGCGGATTCCTGCTCCGGCTGGTCGAGCCGGACGCGATGGAGGGGGAAATCGAAAGCCTCTGCCGCCGCGCGGCGGAGAATGCGCCGCTGACCACGCGCGCCACCAAGGCGACGTTGCGCACGATGATGTTCGGCAATCTGCCGAACGTCGATGCCCTGATCGAAGAAGTCTATGGCAGCGACGACTTCCGCCTCGGCGTGCGCGATTTCCTCGCCCGCACGAAGGCCGTTCCCCAATGGACCGGCTCCTGAGGCGGGGCCGCTGAACGCGTCGACACGATGAAAGAGGGCGTTTTCCCGGGTGCATGACGCGGGGAAACGCCCTGGTGCCGATCGGTATTCATGGTCCGGCCTGGTTCCAGCAGAGCATCGTCATGCACGGGCTTGCCCCGTGCATCCACGCGGACCCACTGGCGCCAGCTTTTCAAGGCCCGCGCGGTCGGCCCGGCATGGATGGCCGGGACACGCCCGGCCATGACGAACCCATCGCTGCGCCTGGGGTAGACCTCACCGGCTCTCGGGCGGGGTTGCCTCAGCGAGGCGCGCCGCCTCGGCCTGTTGCTTGCGCTCGGAATAGCGGTCCACCAGATAATCCGCGCGGTCGCGCGCCATCAGGGTGAATTTCATCAATTCCTCCATGACGTCCACCACCCGGTCGTAATAAGGCGATGGCTTCATGCGGCCCGCCTCGTCGAATTCCAGATAGGCCTTGGCGACCGAGGATTGGTTCGGGATCGTCACCATCCGCATCCAGCGTCCGAGCACGCGCAGGGCGTTCACCGCGTTGAAGGATTGCGAACCGCCGCTGACCTGCATCACCGCCAGGGTCTTCCCCTGGGTCGGGCGCACGGCGCCGAGTTCTAGGGGAATCCAGTCGATCTGGCTCTTGAAGATGCCGGTGATCGTTCCATGCCGTTCCGGGCTGCACCAGACCTGGCCTTCGGACCAGGTGGAGAGCGCCCGCAATTCCTGGACCTTGGGATGATCCACCGGCACGGTGTCGGGCTGCGGCAGGCCGCGGGGATCGAAGATCCGCGTCTCCGCGCCCATGCGCGTGAGCAGGCGCGCCGCTTCCTCGGTGAGCAGCCGGCTGTAGGAGCGCTCCCGCAGGGAACCATAGAGCAGCAGGATGCGCGGCGGGTGCGTGGAAGCGCCGGGCAGGGCCAGCCTTTCGACGTCGGGTGCATCGAAATAGGCGTCGTCGAGCGCGGGAAATACAAGGTCCAAGTCATGCGCCATGGCACGGTTCCAAGACATCAAAGGCTGGCGGGAAGGGTTTTTGGGGAGAGGATGGCGGCGGTCCAGAACCCGCCGACCAGCACCAGGGAGCCGGCGATGGTGGCGATCAGGACCGCATCATAGTTGCCCGACCACGCCCAGAGCGCGGCCGCGCCCACCGGCGCCAGCGCCCGCGCCACCATGCCGGGCGCCGCCAGGATGCCATTGACCGCGCCATAGGATTCCGGCGTCAGCATTTCCGGCACGGCGAGCCCGCGCACGATGGTCATGATGCCGTTGGCGCCGCCATAGAGCGCGGCGACGAAGGCGACCAGCGTGAAGCTCGGGGGCAGGGCTTCAAGCGCGATCAGCGCCGCCGGAAAGGCCACCACGACAAAGCAGCCGATCAGCCGGACCGAAGCGCGCGGCGCAAACACCCAGATGGCGATCCGCCCTGCCACCTGCGCGGGGCCGATGATCGCCATCGCCGCGACCACGGTTGCGGTATCGAAGCCGCGCTCCACCAGCAGCGGGTAGAAGTGAAAGGTGAAGGCGGAAAACGTCCCGTAATAGGCCGTCAAGGCCAGGGCCAGCGCCCAGAAGGCCGGCTGGCGCATCACCGCGCGAATGGCGGTGCTACCGGAAAAGGCGAGGCGCTTCGCCGAGACCCGCTGGGGGAAATCGGCCCTCGGATTGATGATCATGCCATAGAGGCCGGCGCACAGGACGAGATTGATGGCGCCGAGCACCATCAGCGTGCCGCGCCAGCCGCAGGCGTCCATCAGGATTTGCACCAGCGGAATGAACACCGTGGAGGCAAAGCCGCCCCACAATGTCAAGGCGGTGATGCCGGCCCGCGCCCCGCGCGTGCCGCTGCGCCGGGCAACCACCGCGAAGGCGGGCTCGTAGAGCGTCGCCGCTTGCAGCACGCCGACCCCGGCGGCGAAGAGATAGAAGGCGCCGAGCGTCTCCACCCGCGACCAGCCGAACAGGCACAATCCCGCCAGGAATGATCCCGCCCCCATGACGAGGCGGCCATGGCCGCGATCGATCGCCGCGCCGACCGGATAGGCGGCAAGGCCCGCGAGCACCAGGCCCAGCGTTGCCGCGCCATAGATTTCGGGCTTCGTCCAGCCGAGATCCCGCCCCATGGCCTCGGCGATCAGGGGGAAGCTGTAATAGAGCGACCCCCAGGAGCAGATCTGGCCGATGCCCAGCCCGGTAATGAACAGGCTGCGCCCGCTCAGCGGCGTGAAGCCGGACGCGCCTTCCGCGAGTTCGCTCATGGGCAGCAGTCGGATTTCGGCGCGTCGGCGTTCACCATCCGCTCGGAATCGATCAGGCAGCGCGTGACGTCCATCCAGGCTTCCACCGCCACCTTGAAGGCCTCGCGGCCCTTGGCGGTGAGCGTATAGACCTTGCGCTCGCGGCCGCAGACCACTTCGCTCGCCGAGGTGAGATAGCCGCCCTCCTCGAACTCGCGGAGCACGGGATAGATGGTGCCCTCGGTGGGCGAGCAGCAGCCGTTCGTGGTGCGCTCCACGGCGCGGGCGACATCATAGCCGTGCATCGGCTTGTGGTGCAGCACGCTCAAGATGAAGAATTTGGACAAGCTCATCTTGATGGTGCCGTTCCAATAGGCGCGGCTCAAGAAGTCGGGGCTGGGCTTGGCGACGGCGACAGGCATCGAAGGTCCAGTCATCGAGGGGCCGGATCGGGCGATCGATATACCTTGATCATCGATGCGTCAATGGATGATGCATAGCCTTCCCCCTGCATGCGCGGCGCCAACGCACGGGGAACCGCCGACCCTCTGTCCCGCCGCGCCGCCGAGGCACGGGGCACCTGCGAACACAGGCGCCCCGCTGGGATAGGGGTTTCAGGCGGCCGATGCGGCCGCGGCTGCGCCCGCGGCCTTGCCGATGGCGTCAAGCTGCTTCTGCAGGGCGAGCCGGTCGAGGGAGCGGAACGGCAAAGCGGTGAAGATCGAGATGCGGTTGTTGAGCATCCGGAAGGTGTCGGCGAAGGCCAGTGCGATCTCCGCGGGCGACCCCGTGGCGGCGGCCGGATCGGGAATGCCCCAGTGGGCGGTCATCGGCTGGCCCGGCCAAACCGGGCAGACTTCCTGGGCGGTGTCATCGCAGACGGTGAAGACGAAATCCAGCCGCGGCGCGCCCGGCTGGGCGAACTCGGTCCAGCTCTTGGAGCGCAGCCCGCTGACATCGAAATTCATGCCGCGCAGCAGCTTCAAGGTCTCGGGATGCACATTGCCCTTGGGGTGGCTGCCCGCCGAATAGGCTTTGAACCGGCTCATTCCCAGCCGGTTCAAGATGCACTCGCCCATGATCGAACGTGCCGAATTTCCCGTGCACAGGAACAGCACGTTGAAAATCTTATCCTCGCTCATATTGCCTCCTCAGGCCGCAGCCTGGCGGTTCCAGTGAAGTCCAAGCGCCGTCCATCGCGCCGATCCCGGCGGGATGCCCGGCAAGGCCGGAGGGCCTCGCTCGCATCCACCTTCGGGCGCTTCATCGAACGGCGCGCTCCCTTTGATTATGATATGTCGAGAAGTATGGAAATGTCGAGAGGTTTCGGCGCGATGCAGTTGCCCCGTGCCTGGCCGCGCGTGTGGCAGGCCGTGAGGCCCCCGCGATTGGGACATTATGGCCGATTGCCGGGGCCTATATTTCCCCACCGACAGGCGGCATAATCCGGCCGGGGAGTTGGGGATGATCGAGCGGCTGGGGCGGCATTGGGGCGGCGCGCGCATCGTTGCGTGGACGATTGTCTACGCGCTGGTGTTTCAGGCCGTCCTGACGAGCGCTTTCCTGACGAGCTCTTTCCTGGCGAGCCGCGTGTCGGGCACTGCGCCCGGCCTGTTCCAGATCTGCCAGAACGATCCCTCCGCCGCGGCGCCCCACGGCCCTACGGACGATCGCACCAAGGCGTTCGTCCATTGCCCGCTCTGCCTTGCCCGCGTGGATCTGGCGATCCTCCCGACACCGCCCGCGACCCCCGCCATCGCGCGGCTGGCGGTTGTGTTCCGGTTCCTGCCCGGCGGGACCGCCGATCCCACATTGTCCGGCGTGCGCGTGGCGCACCGGCCGCGCGGGCCGCCGATCGCGGCCTGACGCGCCGCCGGCCCAGCTGGCGTTAAAGCCCTTCTTTCCGATTTGGCCGAGCCCCCGCAGCGGCAGCGCGCCTTTGTGCGTTGCGCCGCTCTGCGTGCCGTGGCCGGCCCCGACCTGAATTTTTGGAAACGCCATGAGATCGCAAACCAACAACACCCCGCAAACCAACACTCCATCCCGACCGCGCACCTCACGTCATCACGTCCTGCGCCGGACGACGGCCCTGGTTCGTCCCGCGCTGGCGGCCCTCTGCCTCACCCCGTTCGCGGTCGGCGCGGCGATGGCGCAGGTGGTTCAGGATCTGCCGACCATCGTGGTCCGGCCCTCGACCCCCGCCGCCGTCGCCGGCGGACAAGGCTTTGGCCCCTATACGCCCGTCGACACCGCCTTCATTTCCGCCCCTGAAGCCCAGAATGCGACGCTGTGGACCAGCGATTCCGGTTCGCTCATCTCCCGCATTCCGGGCGGCGCGACCTGGGGCGCGGGCGGGGTGTCGAGCCTGCCGGCGGTGAACGGCATGGGGGCCGACCGGGTGCAGGTCGCCATCAACAACATGATCTTCAGCCCGGCCTGCCCGAACGAGATGAACCCGCCGCTCTCCTATGTGAACCCGGCGATGATCTCTTCGGTGAAGGTCTATACGGGCACCGCACCGGTGAGCGTCGGCGGCGACTATACGGGCGCGAAGGCGGACGTTACCGTCGCCCCGCCGAAATTCACCCCCGGCCAGGCGCTCAAGGTGTCCGGCAGCCTGTCCGGCTTCTACCGCAGCAACGGCAATTCCTACGGCACCGACTTCAACGGCACCGTTTCAAACCAAGATACCAGCGTGACCTATACCGGCGGCTGGGCGCGCGCGAGCGATTACACGTCCGGCAACGGCACGGTCATCAAGTCAACCATGTATGAGACCCAGAACCATTCCTTGACCATCGCCAAACAGGTCAATCAGAGTCTGTTCACCTTCCAGATCGGTGGGCAGTTCATCCCGTACCAAGGCTATGTCAACCAATATATGGACATGGTCGACAACAAGAGCATCTATGCCAACGGCAATTACGAGGGCCTGTTCGACTGGGGCAAGCTCGAAGCCTCGATCTTCGCCAACCGCGTCCGCCACACCATGGGCTTCATCCAGCCGGACAAGACCGGCGACATGCCCATGGATACCCGCAGCACCGACCTCGGCTACAAGGTGAAAGGCACCATCGGCGCGTCAGCCATCGACATCGTGCGCGTCGGCAACGAGCTTTATTACAACAATCTCGACGATTGGTGGCCGCCGGTCGCGAACTCCATGATGATGGGTCCCGACACGTTCGAGAACATCAACAACGGCCAGCGCCTGCGCTTCGGCTATTTCGGCGAATGGGAACGCCATCTCGACGCGCAATGGACCACCATCATCGGCCTGCGCAACGATATCGTCTGGATGAACACCGGCGACGTGCAGGGCTATAATGAGATGATGTACGGCGCGAACGCCGCCGCCTTCAATGCCCAGAGCCACGCGCGCACCGACTTCAACATCGATGGCTCGGCGATCCTGCGCTATGAGGCCAACGCCTTCAGCCTTTATGAGCTCGGCCTGTCCCGCAAGACGCGCTCGCCGAACCTGTACGAGCGCTATGCCTGGTCCACGAACGGCATGGCCATGCAGATGATCGGCTGGTTCGGCGACGGCAACGGCTATGTGGGCAATCTCGACCTGGTGCCGGAAAAGGCCCACACCGTGAGCTTCACGGCCGATTGGCACGATCCGGCGCAGAAGGTTTGGCAGGTGCGGGTTTCGCCCTATTACAGCTATGTGCAGGACTATATCGACGTGCAGCGCTGCGCTCTGCCCGGATGCCTGGCCAATTTGCCGAACAACCTCACCGCCGACAACACGTTCGTCTATCTGCAGTTCGCCAATTACGACGCCTGGCTCTATGGCGTGAACATCGATGGCAAGCTGGCGCTGTGGGACGATCGCACCTACGGCCAGGGCGCCTTTCGCGGCGGCCTGAACTTCGTGCGCGGACAGCGCACCGACGGGGTCAATCTCTACCACATCATGCCGGTCAACGCGACGCTGGCGCTCGACCACACCCTCGGCAATTGGAGCTCGAGCGTCGAGGTCCAGCTGGTGGCGTCGAAGACGCAGGTCAGCCAGGTGCACAACGAGCTGGAGACCTCGGCCTATGCCCTGCTGAACTTCCACACCAGCTATACGGCGGGCCAGCTCAAGGTCGATTTCGGCATCGATAACATCCTCGATACCCAATACGACCTGCCGCTCGGCGGCGCGAACCTGGTCAATTACCAGGTCTCCAGCATGATGGGCACCTCGACCGCCTGGGGCTATCCGGTGGCCGGCTATGGCCGCTCCATCAACACGCGGGTGACCGTGTCTTTCTGAGCCTTCGCCAAAGAAGCGGCGGCGCGGCGGAAACGCCCCGCTGCCGCTTGTGCCCTGCGAGGACGTGCCGCACGACTTTGGTCTACGGTTGTCGGCGTCCCAATGTCATACTGTCATCCGACGATCCTTCGAGACATCTTGATCTTGGCCAAGCCGCGCACATCCTGGAGAGCCTGGGCCGCCATCGCGGCGGCCTATATGCTTGTCCTTCAGATGCTGGCCGTGGGGCTTGCCGCGGGCGCCCAGGCGGCGCAAGTGGCAGCCCAGGGTCCGGATGCGTTCGCCATCCTCTGTTCCGGTGCCCCGGCCGAGGACGGGTCCCAGACCGGGGACGGGCCCCCCTCCCATCATGAGGGGATGGACTGCTGCGTCATGGGCTGTCCCATGTTCGGGCCGGCCGCCGCACCGCCGCCGGCGGCGGCGGGGTTTGTCGCGCCGATCCGCCACGCGGCATCGCTCCTCATGCGCGGGGCGGATTTTTCCGCCGCGCCGGGCCAGCGCCGGTCCCCCAGCCGCGCCAGGGCTCCACCCGCGATCGCCTGACGCCTGCGTTCGCGCAGGGAAAGTCCGCCGATCGTGACATCCGGTCCTCCCCTGGAGGAGGCCGTATCGTGGAGCCAAGCCATGTTGAATTCTTTCCGCATTCCCGGCGCGTTCGCGCGCCTCTGCCGCCGCATGTATCTCGAAGAGGCGCTCGCGGCCGCCGCCTTCGCCATGTTCCTGCTGACCCTCTCGGCGCAGGCCCTGATGGCGCACGAGTTCAAGGCCGGCGCGATCGAGATCGAGCACCCCTGGACCCGCGCGACGCCCAACGGCGCCAGCGTCGGGGCCGGCTATCTGGTGCTGAAGAACGAGGGCACGACGCCGGATCGCCTCGTCGCGGCCACTGCCGAGGGCGCGCAGAAGGTGGAAATCCACGAAATGTCCATGAAGGACGGGGTGATGATCATGCGCCCGGTGGCGGGCGGCATTGCGGTTCCCGCGCAGGGATCCGTGGCGCTGAAGCCGGGTTCCTACCACCTCATGCTCATGGGGCTGAAGCAGCCCCTGAAGCAAGGCGCCATGGTCAACGGCACGCTGACGTTCGAAAAGGCCGGGACCGTGCCGGTTCAGTTCAAGGTGGAGTCCATCGCCGCCCAGGGCGGCAGCGACGGTGGCGGGCACGACCATATGACGATGCCGTCCGGCAAGTGAGCCGACGGCCGTGAAAAGCTCCAAGCTCTCCAGCGGCACGCTGGTGGCCCTCGGCGTGGCCGCGTTCGCGCTGGTGGCCGCGGCCGTGGTGGCGGCAGCCCCCTTCATCCGGCCGGGCGATGCCGGCGTTGCCAGCGTTGCGTCCGCAGCGACGGTCGGCGGGCCGTTCCGCCTCGTCTCCTCGCGCGGCGGGGCGCTCTCCGATGTCGATCTCAAAGGCAAGCCGTTCGCCATTTTCTTCGGCTTCACCCATTGCCCCGAGGTCTGCCCCACCAGCCTGTGGGACATGTCCGAGGCGCTGAAGCGCCTCGGACCGAAGGGCGAGGACCTGAAGGTGCTGTTCGTCACCGTGGATCCGGAGCGCGACACGCCGGAGATCCTTGCCCGCTATCTCCAGTCGTTCGACCCGCGGATCATCGGCTTGTCGGGCGCACGCAAGGACATTGATGCGGTGGCCCGGGCCTACCGGGTGTATTGGCGCAAGATCCCGACCAGCGACGGCGACTATACGATGGATCACACCTCCCTGATCTATCTGATGGACGCCGAGGGCGGGTATTCCGGCTTCATCGCCTATAAGGACGACGCCGAGACGCGGGACCGCAAGCTGAACGCGCTGCTCGACGCCAAGGGACCCACCGGATGAGGCCCGCCGCAGCGCTGGCCGTGGATCTCGGCTGCACCTTCGCATCCGGCGCCGCTGCCGGGTGCCTGCTGATGGCCGGTGTGGTGACGCTCGATCTTCACGCGATCCGGCCCTTCCTGGATATCCTCGGCGACGGAATCGACCTGCGCGATACCGCCGCCGTGGCCTTCATCTTCGGTCAGCTGGCCGTCCTGGCGCGCTATGTCCTGCCGGGACTCCTGATTCTGTAACGCATGCCGGGGCGAGGGGCGGCGCGGCGCGTGCCGCCGCCCCTCGCCGGAAACCGGCAGAGGAGCCGCAGCCCATGGGCATCATCAAGCTGAGACCCGTGCCGTCTCCCGAAACGCAGGTGCGCACCATCGCGATGGCGGACGGATGCTTGGAAAGTGCCGATCTGTTTCGCGCGGCGCGCACGGTACGCATCGTTCACGGCGATCAGGTCTATACCCTGACTTTGACATCCAAGAACAAGCTGATCCTGACCAAATAACCGCCGCGCTGAGGGCGCTCCTGCGCCCCGCTCCCACCCGCGCGGCGCGTCCTGCGGCGCGTCGTGACAGAACAGCGCCGATGACGATCTGTCCTTACGTAAATCCTAGGGCGCAATCATCGCAGGACGCTCCTTCCGGCAACCGCCTCGGGCGGCACATGCCAGCCGGCGCCCTGCTTTTCCCTCGGCGCGACAAAGAATCGTCATATCCAGGTGCGCGGCCGCGCCTCGACCTTGACATGAAGCGGAGGTTGGCCGCTCCTGAACGCGCGAATGGTTCTTCCGGCACGACGCACATGCCGGAGGTGAAATGGGAACGGGGGAGGGGCCGATGACGCCCTGAGCCCCGACCGCCCCCGCGACTGTGAGCGGCGAGCGGCCTTCCACGATGTCACTGAAGCAATCCCCTCAAGGTGCGCTTCGGGAAGACGGGAGGCATGCGGCGACCCGCGAGTCAGGAGACCGGCCAGGCGCACGGATCTAACGCAGGCCGTCGGGTGAGACGGCGGAGGAGCAGTCATGCATATCGAACCTGGACTCGTGGATAGCGGGAAAATCTGGCTCAGCTACGTCACGGCGGCCGGTGCCGGCGGCTATGCCGTGAAGCTGGCGTATGAGGCCGTCCGCGAGCGCGGCATCCTCTCCCTGGTGTCGCGCAGCGTGATCGCGAGCGTCCTCGTGTTCTCGTTCTTCGAGGTGCTGCCGCATTATCCCGTCGGGGTCTCGGAGGTTCACCTGATCCTCGGCTCGACCCTGTTCCTGATCTTCGGCATGGCGCCGGCCGCCATCGGCCTTGCCGCCGGCCTGCTGGTGCAGGGCATCTTCTTCGCGCCGTTCGACCTGCCGCAATTCGGCATGAACGTCACGACGCTGCTGGTGCCGCTGTTCGCCTTGCAGGTCGTGGCCCAGAAAATCATCGCGCCCAACACGCCGTATGTGGAATTGCGCTACCGCCAGGCGCTCGCGCTCTCCACGACCTACCAGGCGGGCATCGTCGGCTGGGTGGCCTTCTGGGCGCTTTATGGCCAGGGCTTTGCGACCGACAATATCGCCGCGATTTCCACCTTCGGCGGCGCCTATATGCTGGTCATCATCATCGAGCCCTTGGCCGACCTCGCGGTGCTCGCCGCCGCCAAGGCGCTGAGCCGCCTGCATGGCTCCCCGCTGCTGGAGCGCCGCCTGTACGAAGCCGTCTGAGGCGCGCCTCGCACTATCCGTGGGCGGCCTTCGCCCACGGACAAGTTGCCGCATCGCCACTTCCCGGGAGAACGCGCGGGCCGCGTGCCCTATAACCGGGACATGATGTCGCCCCCATGTGCCTCATGAGCCGCTCCGCGCCGGCCTGGAAGCTGCCCTTCGCGCTTCTCGCCGCCTATCTGCTCGTCTTGCAGATGGTGTTGGCGGGGTTCGCGCTGGGCGCGCTGGCGGCGCCTGATTCGGCCGATCATCAAGGCATTTTCTGCTCCGCCTCGGGCGCGACTGAGGCGGCCCCTGACGCGGCCCCCGATCCGTCGCAGACGCGGCATTTCGACTGCTGCGCCCGCAGCTGCCCCATGCTGGGCGGCCTGCTCATCACGCCGCCGCCCGCCGCCGAGGTGTCGGCGATCGGCTTCGTGGTCGCGCCCGGACCGGCCCCGACCCCCGATCCCAGCGCAAGGTCGAGCTACCCCCGCAATCAACGAACCGCCAGAGGGCCGCCCGGCGCGGCCTAATCGTCCGCGCGCGGATCCTATGCGCGCCGCGTCCCCCAGGCCTTCTTGCCAAGGCGTCGCGGGGCCGCGTCGTGCGATCCGTGGTGCGCTGATCGCCCTCTGCGCAACCCAATTCATTGAAGTGCAACCATGAATCAGCCCCCCGCACGTGGCGGCGGAAAGCGGCTTTGCGCCGTGCTCCTGCTCGCGACCTCGCCCGCCCTTGCCCAGACCGCCGTTGCCCAGACCGCCGTCGAGCTTCCCGAAATCACGGTGCAGGACGGCGGAGCCGGCTCCCTGCTCCTGCCGCAGATCCAGAAGCTTAAGATCCCGAACGAGACCGGCAGCCTGGTTGGGCTGACCCCGTTCGAGACCCCTGCCGCGATCGACATCGTGACCCAGCAGGAGATGCAGGAGCGCGGCCTCAACACCCTCACCGAGGTCTACAACACGGTACCGGGCGTGATGGCCGGCAATCTGCCGGGAGAGCCGGGCGTGACCTCCATGCGCGGCTTCTCGCGCGGCGCCGTGGGCTATTCGGTGGACGGGATGCAGGTGCCCGATCCGCTGCTGGTCTCGCGCAATTACGACAGCTTCAGCTTCGATCGGGTGGAGATCCTCAAGGGCCCCGCCTCGGTGGTTTCCGGCAATGGCGCGCTCGCCGGCTCCATCAATCTCGTGACCAAGCAGCCGTCCTTCGAGCGCAATTTCGGCCAGGCCATCGGCAGCATCGGCAGTTTCGACACCTACCGGGTCGGCGCCGATTACAACGTGGTGGTCAATCCGAACCTGGCGCTGCGCGCGAGCGGGATCTATTCGCAGTCGAACGGCTATGTCGACGATACGGACTCGACCCAGGGCGCCTTCACCCTCGGCGCCACGGTGAAGCTTACGGACCGCCTCACCAACACCACGTCGGTGGATTATTTCCACGACGATTACGAGACCCCCTATCAAGGGGCGCCGCTGATCGCGCGGTCGGCCGCGCTTTCGCCCTCCAATATCGTCTCGGCTCCGGGCGGGCTCGTCATCGACGAGGCGCTGCGCGACAAGAATTACAATGTCTATAATGGCGAGATGAGTTCCACCGCCTGGTGGGTGCGCAACCGCACCGATTATGAATTGAACGACGACTGGACCATCCGCAACGATTTCAATTATTATACTGCGAGCCGGGTGTGGGCGAACTCCGAGGATTTCACCTATAATAGCGCGACCGGCCTGCTGAACCGCAGCACCACCTATATCTCGCACGACCAGAACGTGTGGTCCGACCGCGTCGCCGCCCTGTATGACGGCCAGCTCTGGGGCATGCGGCACCGCTTCGCGGCGGGGGCCGAATATATCGACACCACCTTCTATTCCCAGCGCCGCTTTGGAAACACCACGCCGGTCAGCCCCTATTTTCCGGCGCGCGGCTTCTTCCCGGCGGATACGGCGGCGAACTTCCCCACCCGCCAGGATTATGACAGCCAGGTCGGCACCGCGGCCGTCTTCACCGAGGATGCGGTGAACATCACCGACAAATGGCTGGTGGTGGGCGGCATCCGCTATGAGAACATCCAGCTGGATCGCCAGATCTTCAATCTGAACACAAACGGGCTCTCCAGCTTCGACAATACCTACGACAGCGTGTCCTGGCGTGTCGGCACGGTCTACAATATCCTGCCCGAGACGGCGCTCTATGCGCAGTATAATCAGGCCACGGTGCCGATCTCCAGCCTGTTGCTGAGCAATCTCGCCAATTCCCAGTTCGAATTGTCCTATGGAAATTCGGTCGAGGCCGGCATCAAATCCGCCATGTGGGACAATCGTGTGGTCACGACGGCGTCGATCTATGAGATCGAGCAGTACAACATCCTGACCCGCGATCCGCTCAACCCCGCCCTGACCGTACAAGGCGGCTCGCAGCGCTCGCGCGGTGCGGAGGCGGAAATCGCGGTGGCGCTCACCGACCGGTGGAAGGTGATGGCCAATGTCTCCTACATCAATGCGGAATTCACGCAACTCTACAGCGCCTCGGCCAATCTGGCCGGCAACCGGCCGCCGAACGTGCCGGAGCTGACCTATATGTTCCTCACCAGCTACCGGTTCGAGCAGATTCCGCTGACGGTCAGCGGCTCCCTGCAATATGTCAGCTCCTTCTATACCGACACGGCCAACACCATCGAGGTGCAGGGCCGCACCGTATTCGATGCCTGGCTCGATTATGAGGTCGGCAAGGGTGTTGTGCGCCTGCGCGGCAAGAATTTGACCAATGAATTCTATGCCGACTGGTCCGGCTATAGTTCAACCCAGGTCTATATCGCGCCGCCGCGCAGCTTCGAGCTGTCCTATGCGGTGAAATTCTGAACCCCGGCCGCCCGGCGTCCACGTGGCGCCGGGCGGCGGGTGTGGGAGATGTTCCATGCGGGATGCTCGATGGTCCGCCGCCGCCCTCTATCGCGCGGTCTGGCGCTGGCATTTTTATGCGGGGCTCATCTGTGCTCCGTTCCTGATAATACTTGCCGTGACTGGCGCCATCTATCTCTTCAATGATGAGATCAATGATTTCGTCTATCCGGACCTGCGGTTTGTCCCCTCCGCGCAAGGGGCGGTGCCGCTCAGCGCAATGGCCGCCGCCGCGCTTGCCGCTTATCCGGACGGGAAGGTCACGCGCATCGACACGCCGAAGGGCGAGGGGCGCAGCGTCGAACTGTTCGTGACGCCGCAGCAGGGCGCGCCGCGCCGGGTGTTCGTCGATCCCGGCACCGGGCGCGTCCTCGGCTCCTATGTCTATACGCGCACCCTGGTGGGCTTTGCCGATGTGGCGCACGGCTCGCTGATGCTCGGCACGTTCGGCGATGCGGTTGTGGAGCTCGCGGCCTGCTGGGGCTTCATCCTGATCGTCACCGGCCTTTATCTGTGGTGGCCGCGGCCGGGCATGGGGATTGCGGGCGTCCTCGTGCCGCGCTTCAGCCTCCGTGGGCGCGCGTTCTGGAAGGAATGGCACGCGGCCATTGGGCTCTGGACGGCGGTGCTGGTCATGTTTCTCATCCTCACCGGCCTGCCCTGGGCGAGCGTCTGGGGCGATCTGCTGCGGCGCGGCACCGATTTCGCAGGCATCGGCTATCCCGTGAGCCATCGCGGGCATGGGGCAAGCATCACCTCCACCACCGTCAAGCAGGCGACCGACGGCGCCGGCCCCTGGACCACGGAAAATGCCCCAGCTCCCGAGTCGGCTGCCCCGCAGTCGGCTGCTCCCCAGCCGGCAGTTCCCGAGTCGGATCCGCACGCGCACCACGGCGCGGCCATGGCTCCGGCGGCGCAGGCGGAATCGCAGGCGATCGGCGTGGACGCGGTGGCGCAGGTGGCGGCGGCGCACGGCATGGCAGGGCCCTACCGGATGAACCTGCCGCGCAATCCCACGGCGGCCTATATCGTCTTCAGCTATCCCGACCAGCCGGAAGGCCAGCGCACGCTCTATGTGGACCAATATTCGGGACGCGTGCTCGACGACGTCCGCTTCGCGGACTACGGCATCGCCGCCAAGGCGGTGGAACTGGGCGTGCAGCTCCACATGGGGAATTATTTCGGCCGCCTGAACCAGATCGTCATGTTGATCCCGTGCCTCGGCATTATCTTCCTGTCGATCACCGGCCCCTATATGTGGTGGCGCCGCCGGCCGCGCGGGCGACTTGCCGCGCCGCGCGCGCTCGCGGCGCCCACCTTGCGGACGCTGGTTCTGCTGATCCTCGCGCTGGCCATTCCCTTCCCCCTCGCCGGCGCCTCGCTGCTGCTGTGCCTGGCCCTGGATGGGGCGATACGGGCGTTGCGGCACCCGCGCGCGGCCTGAGAGGCGGGCCGCCGCCGTCGCCGCGGCGAGGGGATCCATCCTTGTCGGCGATAATTGTAAACAGTATACAGATGAGGGGCGTTCGGCGGCCCGGCCACCGCGCCGGGCGCTCGAACCGCCGGGACGACAAGCGGACGGGCGCCGCCGCGCATCGCAGCGCCGGTGCGCATGTCCCGCAAATGGTGTGCGCAAATCCAATCGGGGAATGGACCATGGCCTACGCGACGACGGACGACGGAGTGCGCCTGCATTATGAGGAAACCGGCACCGGCCGGCTGGTGATCTTCGTCCATGAGTTCGCCGGCGATATCCGCAGCTGGGAACCGCAGATGCGCCATTTCGGCCAGCGCTATCGCTGCGTCGCCTTCGCCGCGCGCGGCTTCCTGCCCTCCGATGTGCCGGAAAGCGCCAGCTCCTATTCCCAGGCCCGCGCGGCCGACGACATCGCCGCCGTGCTCGCGGCGACGGGGGAAAAGCAGGCCCATGTGGTGGGCCTGTCCATGGGCGGGTTCGCAACCTTGCATTTCGGCTTCCGCCATCCGCAGCTGGCGCTTTCGCTCTGCGTCGGCGGGTGCGGCTATGGCGCCGAGCTGGAGCAGCGCCCCCGCTTCCAGGCCGAGGCCGACACCATCGCCGCCTTCATCACCTCCGCCGGCATGCCCGCCTTCGCCGAGAAATATGCCTATGGGCCGACCCGCGTGCAGTTCGAGAACAAGGACCCGCGCGGCTTTGCCGAGTTCAAGCAGATGCTGGCCGAGCATTCGGCCCTGGGCTCCGCCAACACCCAATTGGGCGTGCAGCGCGAGCGGCCCTCGCTTTATACTATCGTGGAGGAGATGAAACGGCTGACCGTGCCGACGCTGGTGATCACCGGCGACGAGGATTGGCCCTGCCTCACGCCCGGCCTGCTGATGAAGCAGCACATTCCCTCGGCCGCCTTGGCGGTGATGCCCAATTGCGGGCACACCATCAATTTGGAGGATCCCGACGAATACAACCGCCTCGTCGGCGACTTCCTGACCAAGGTGGATTGCGGCCGCTGGCCGACCCGCGACCCGCGCGCCATGAGCACCTCCATCACCGGCATGAAGGACTGAGCGCCAAAGCGCGAGAGCCTGCTTTGCAAACAGGCTCTGCTTCCACAAGCGCTCCGGCGCAGGCGTTTTCGGCGAGCCACCGGGCGATCTGGGCATTGGGATAGCGGAAATTGCCGGGAATGTCGGTGCATACCGCGAGCGGAAGGCCGGCCTCCACGAGGCTCGGCGCCTGTTCGATATGCCCTTCCAGGAAGGCGCGGACCGTGCGCGGGTCGAGATGCCGGTAACCCTGGCGCAGCAGGTCCGGATCGCCGCCGCGGGGCGCCGCGCGGTCGCGGCCGGGCAAGGTCATATAAGTGTTGGCGGCGGCGTCGGTCGCACTGTCGAGGCCGAGGCGCAGCGCATGGTCGCGCATCAGGCCGTGGGCGAAATTCTCGCCGGCGCCATAAGTGTCGCGGGTGACGCCCGGCGCGCCGATGCTGCCGTTCCGCAGGGACTCGAACAGCCGCGTGGCGAGGTCCAGCTGGGCGGCGGTGGGCCGAGGCGAAAGCCACGTTCGATCATGTTGCCTACTGTTGACACTTGTCCATACTGAGGACGAAACCCCACCCGTCGGCGCACGCATGCGGCGGAAGGGGCGGGTCGGGTGGCGCGGCCGGGATGAGGGCGAGGCGAGGGCGAGCATGGCGAAAATCGCGGTCCGAAATGCGGAGGCTTCCCCCGGCGGCTATGACCCCGACAGCCGGCTGCCCGCCTTCGTCGCGGCGCGGGCCGCTTTCCTCGCCGGGCGCTCTACGCCGCGCCTCCTGCTGGAGGAAAGCCTGGAGCGCATCGACCGGCTCGACACTGTCATCCAGGCGTTCTGCTTCCTCGATCTGCGCGGCGCCCGCGCCGCCGCCGATGCGTCCACGCAGCGCTATGCGCAGAACCGCCCGCTTTCGCCCCTCGATGGCTGTCCCATGGGCATCAAGGACACCATCAATGTGCGCGGCATGCCCTCGAAGATGAACAGCGCGGTGTATGACGACACGCCGGTGCGGTTCGATGCGGCGAGCACTTATGCGCTGCGGCAGGCGGGCGCGGTGCTCCTCGGCAAGACCCATGTGCCGGAATTCGCCATGGGCAAATCCCCGCCCACCCGCAATCCCTTCGATGCCCGCCGCACCGCCGGCGGCTCCTCCAGCGGCTGCGGGGCGGCGGTGGGGGCGGGAATGGTGCCGGTCGCGCTCGGCAACCAGACCGGCGGCTCGCTGATCCGCCCGTCCTCCTTCAATGCCAATTACGGCTTCAAGCCCACCCACGGGGCGCTGAACGTGGGCGGCATGCATCCCATCGCCCCGAGCCAGGACCATATCGGCCCCATGGCGGCCAGCCTCGCCGATGCCTGGCTGACCGCCTTCGAGATTTCCGCGCGCATCGGCGGCCATAACGGCCATCCCGGCCTTTCCGGCGCGCCGGCCATGCCACGCGCCTTAAAGCCGCTGCGCCTCGCGCGCCTGGACACCCTCGGCATGGCGCAGCTCGACGAGGCGACGCGGGAGGCCATGGCGCAGATGTGCGCTCGCCTCGAAGCCCTCGGCGTCGGCCTGCTCGACCGCGCGTGCGACGATCGGATCGCCGTGCTGGAAGACTTGCTGCTGGACGCGGACGAGGTCTCCGACCGGATCTTCGTGTACGAGCTGCGCTGGCCGCTGGTGGCCTATCTCGACGCGAACGGCCCCGAGGCCATCAGCGCCACCGCCAAGGCCCGGCTGGAGCGCGGCCTTGCCATGACGCCGGGCGATTATCGCCAGGCGCTCGCCAAGCGCGACCGCATCCGCGCGCAGGTGGCGCTGGTGGGCCAGCAGGTGGATGGGTTCATCACCCTGGCCTCCTCCGGCCCCGCGCCGTTCGACGGTGTGGACCAAGCCGGCACAGTGGACCGGCCGAACGCGCATCTCTCCACCGGCAGCCGCAGCTTTCTCAGCCCCTGGTCCATGGTGGGTGGCCCGGCCTTCAGCCTGCCGCTCATGGCGGTGGACGCCATGCCGGTCGGCCTCCAACTGATGGGCACGGCGGACACCGATTACCGCCTGACGGCGGTGGCGCGCTGGCTCGACGAGATGTGCGGGTGAGCGCGGGCGAAATTCGGCCGGCCTGAATTTCGGCGACGCACATTTTGCCGAAATTCACGTAAATTCCGGTTTGGTCACGCGGAGAAGCTTTTGAACCGAAGGCTTCTCCGTGGGGGCCAAGTGTTTCACGTGAAACATTTCTGCCGCGCGCCTTGTTTTACATGGGTTTGCGGCAGGGCGAACCATAAGCGGCACCCCTGATCCTGGCGTATCTGGGATTTTTGCAAAAAATGCCCTGAATTTCGGAATCAGGCGTTTTCCGCCGCCGCCCGCACATCCGCGCAGATCGCCTCCAGCAGCCGCGCCGGCCAGCGCGGGGGAAGAGACGCGCCGATGAACATCATGCGCGTGTGCCGTTCGCCGCCCGGCCACCCCTCGAGCCATTCCGGCGGCGCGAACACATGCTGCACGCCATGAACCAGCGCCGGCCGCTCCGGCATTTCGGCGATGAAGACCAAGCCCTTGACCCGCAGCAGCCGGTCGCCCGCCTGGTCCGCCAGGGCCTGGAGAAACAGCGCCAAGGCGATGGCGGGGATGGGGGCATCGCGGGTCAAAGCGAGGGCGTCGCGCCCGCCGGAATGGCGCGCGGCCTGATCCACGCATCCCGTTGCGATCTGCCGGACGCGGGCGGCGCCGCTGCCGGCCAGCAGCCCCGCTGCCGCCTCTTCCGCGTGGAAAACCCTGTCCGCAGAAGGGTTGAGGGCGTTCAGATCCTTAAGCAGGCCGGCCGAGGCGGGCGCGAGATCGGTCTTGGTGATGAGGAGGCGATCGGCCACCACCACTTGCCGGCGCGCCTCCACATGGCCCGCCAAAGTGGAGGGTCCGTGAACCGCGTCCACCAGGGTCAGGACCCCCTCCAGGGTGAAGCGGGCCGCCACCGCCGGGTCGCTCATGAGGGCCTGGAGGATCGGCACCGGGTCCGCAAGCCCGGAGGTCTCGATGATGACGCGGTCGAACGCCACCTCGCCGCCGGACCGGCGGGCGTCTAGGTCCAGCAAGGTGTCGATCAGATCGCTGCGCACCGCGCAGCACAGGCAGCCGGTGGACAGGCGGATCAGGGCATCGCTGCTGCTCGCCAATATGTCGTGGTCGAGCCCGATTTCCCCGAACTCATTCACGATCACCGCCGACCGGGCGAACCGGGGGTCGCTCAACAGCTTGCGGATGAAGGTGGTTTTTCCGCTGCCCAGAAATCCGGTCACCACCAGCACCGGGGTTGTGCCCGGTGTGGCGCCTCGCATCCCGGCGGGAGCGGGAGCGGGAGCGGGGGCGGCGTGGTCCGTGCGTGGCTCCGGCCCGATCTCCGCCCGGCCGACCTTCAGCGCCGGCCCCGCCGTTCCCCCGCCCAGCGCCTTGCGCAAGGCGCCGAGCAGGCCGACGATGGAGGCCGCAGGCCGGGGTGGGCGCACCGCGCCTCCCGTTGTCTCCAGCATCCAGCGCGCCGGTCGCTCCGCCGCATGTGCTTGCCGGATGTGGAGAAAGAGGCCCGACATCGTGCGCACCTCCACCCCGTCCCCGCGCGCCGCGCATCGCCCCCAGATCCCCCAGAGCCGCAGGCAATCGGCGATCAGGCCGCGCAGGTCGGCCGGCGTCACAAGGCGGCGCCCGCGAGAATATCGTCTGTGATCCGCCGGTGCAGCCATTGCCCGTCGGTGGGCGCGCCATGGAATCGGCCGTCCTCCACCATCACCTTGCCGCGCAGGATCGTGACGCTCGGCCACGCATCCACGGCATGCCCCTCCCAGGGCGAATAATCGGTCTCGTGGAGGTCCTCGTTGCGGATCACCCGCCGCAAGGCCGGATCCAGCACCACGATGTCCGCATCCGACCCGACGGCGATGGCGCCCTTGCGCGGATAGAGCCCCATGATCTTCGCGGCATTGCTGGAGACGAGATCGGCGAACTGCGTCAGGGAATAGCCCCGCCGGCCCACCATTTCCGTATACATCAGCGCGACCCGCGGCTCGCACGCGGCATTGCCTCCGGTGGTGTCGTCGATGCGGCTGCCCTGGACCTTGGTCGCGAGGCTGCAGCACAATTCGTCCGTCGCCACCGCATGAATCGAGCCGTCGCGCGTTCCCGCCCAAAGCGCGGCCTGGTCCTCCGGCGATTTGAGCGAGGGATAGGTGTGGTAGATCTGCCCGTTGGGGCGGCGATAATCGGCGCTGTTGTAGAGCATGTATTGGTGCAGCGTCTCGCCGTAGATGGGCAGCCCACGGGCGCGCGCCTCGCGTACCGCCGCGACCCCGGTGGCCGCGCTGACATGCATCATGTAGAGCGCCGTGCCCGGCACGCTTTCCGCCAAGCGGATGATGCGGCGGAACGAGAGGTCTTCCGACAGCGTGTTGTGGACTTCCGCCAGGTTCTCGAACCCGGTGCGGCCCTCGCGGATCAGCTTGCCATACATGTGCATGACGATGTCATTGTCCTCGGCATGTATCACGCCGAGGCCGCGATTGGCCGCAAGTACCTGGAAGACTTCCCAGATATCGCCGAAATCCACCATCCGGCCGCGCCGGCTGGGGGTGATGTCCGTGGTGAAAAGCTTGATCGTCGGATAGCCCGCCTGGATGGTTTCGGCGAGCTGGCCGGGGATGTCGGGCGGCAGGTCGCCTTCAACCATCACGTGATAGGCATAGTCGCAATGGCAGGCGCCACGCCAATCCTGGTCGCGCCGCTCGATGGTGCCCCGGATGGTGGTGCCATGGGTCCAGCGCGCGAAATCGATGAGCGTGGTGGTGCCGCCGAACAGCGCCGCGCGGCTGACCACCGATGGCGGCTCCGTGAAGCTGGGTGGCCCGTCCGGCACCGGCATCGGCCAAGCGCAATGCACGTGGGGATCAATGCCACCCGGCATCACGATCTTTCCCCGCGCATCGATCACCCGTGCCCCCTCGGGCGCCTGCAAGGTGTCGGGGGCGTGGAGCGCGGCGATGATGCCGTCGGCGACAGCGATGTCATAGGCGCCGACGCCGTGCGGCGTGATCACCGTATCTGCGCGGATTATCAGATCGATCATCGGGTTCCCAATCGGCGGCAAGGGCGGTTTCGGGGGACGCGGCAGCGTTTCGCGGCGCGGGGTCAGCAGCGGGCGAAGATGGCGGCGATCTCCGCGGTATCGTCGGTCCGCGCCAAGGCGAGGGACAGCAGGATGCGCGCCTTCTGCGGGCTGAAATCCTCGCCCGCGATGATCCCCGCCTCCTGGAGATAGCGCCGCCGCCCGACCCGCCCGCTGGCGGCGCGGGTGCATTGGACGACCACGATGCCGGACGCGACCGCCCGCTCGTACGCGACGCGTTCCGCCGGCGTGACGAGGCCCGGCGCAAGGCCGGCGGACACGAGGCCGCGCGCCCCGGCCGCGATCGCGGCGTCGATGAAAGTTGCATCCGCGCCGGCATAGGACATGAGGATGTCGACGCGCGGCAGGACAATGTCTCCGAGCGCCGAGAATTCGCCCTCGGGCGCATGGGCGGGCGTGGGCGCGCGATAAATATGGATGCCGTCTCCATCGACATGCCCGAGCGCGCCGAAATCCAGCGAGCGGAAGGTGTGCTGGCGATAGGTGGAGGTCTTCACCACGTCGCGCGCGGCATGGATCTCGTCGTTCAGCACCACCAGCACGCCGAGCCCGCGGGCGAGCGGCGACCCCGCCACGCGCAGGGCGTTGACGAGATTGATGCCGGCATCGCTGCCGAGCGCGCTCGCCGGCCGCTGCGCCCCCACCAGCACCACGGTCTGGGGAATGGCGAGGGTCAGGTTCAGGAAGAAGGCGGTCTCTTCCAGCGTCGCGGTGCCGTGCAGGATGACGAAGCCGGCGAGATCCGGCTGGCGCGCGGCGGTCGCGTGCACCAGTTCGCGCAGCTCCACCCAGTCCGCCGGGCCGATCGCCGTGCTGCCGACCGAGCGGAAGGGCACGGGCAGCGGATCGGCGACCTGCCGTGCTTCCTTTACGTGCTCCAGGATCTCGTCGACCGGCCGTTTCGCGCCGAATTCCGGGTAGTCCATGGTGTCCAGGCTGGATTGGGCCCAGGAGGAAATCGTGCCGCCGGTCCCGATCACCGCGACCCTGGGAAGAGAAGACGTCATATTCCGCTTCCGTCTGTGATGAAGTGATGGCCCGACCGCCTGCGGATGGGTTCCGGGCGGTTGGACGATGCGGTGTCGTTCTGAAGGTCCGGCTGCGCAGCCGGGAAGGCTATGATCGGCAAGGCCGATCCCCCTTGCGCCGTGAAAGCCTGAAAACGTTATGACGAGTGTTGACGATTTACAATGCTGGATTTCGGCCGGCGTGACGCGCGAAACTGTGCCGAGGCGACGCCGCTGGGCGCCCCATTGGGCGTTTCGCAAGGTGCGATATCCGTCAGGCGTTTACATCGCTGACCTGTTTCTATCGGTGGTGAATTTGCATGCATTAAGCAGGGCGCAAGCATCCAATATGTGATGACCTGCGAATATTTTGGCCGCACCTGTCTTCGCAATCATCGGCCCTCGCGCGAAAATGCGGCAGGCTCCGCCGTTCGCCGCTGCACCGATATCGCGCCGCCTGCACAAAAATTCATTGTAAACTGTCTACAATTTGTGCTGCGATTTTACCGCCCTCCGTGCAAAATAAGATCAACCGAGCGGGAGGGCCGGTGGCTGCTCAATGCGGCACTGTATTCGCGCTCCGGAGGTCGCCAAACCGCAAGCAGCGGAAGGTTTAGAGATTCTCATGACCAACGATCAGACTGCGTTCCGCATCAGCCGGCGAGGCCTTGGTCGCCTCGCCGCCGGCACCGTCCTCGGGCTGGCCATGCCGCCGACGATCGGGCGGGCCGAGCCCGCAGTCCTGCGGGTCAGCAGCATTCAGGCGATCACCGGGCCGTCTTCGCCCTATGGCTGGCGCGTGCGCGATGGGGCGCAGCTCGCCGCCGACGACATCAATGCCGCGGGCCTGACCCTCGGCGGCACGACGTATCGCGTCCAGATCGCCACCGAAGACATGGCCAACGACCCGCAGCAGGCGATCACGCTGCTGCGTCAGGCGGCGTCCAACGCGGACGTGCTCGCGGTGATCGGCCCGTCCAACTCGGTCGGCTATGTGCCGTCCGTCCCGGCGGCGGGCCAGTTGCAGATTCCTCTGGTGGGCGCCGGCTCGGGCGCGCCGGTCAAGCAATGGAACATCTGGTCGTACCGGGTGAATCCGGTCTCCGAGACGGCGATCCCGGTGCTGCTGCGCAAGGTGCATGCGAAGGTGGGGTTCAAGCGCCTCGGCGTGATCTACGACCAGACCCAGGACGGCCAGGCGGGCGATGCCCAAGCCTGCAAGACCCTGGCGCAGGAACTGGGCTATGAGGTGGTCGCGTTCGAAGCATTCCGCGCCGGAGACCAGGACTTCTCGGCCCAGCTCGCCACCATCCGCAGCAAGAAGCCCGACGCCATGTTCGTCGCCGCCGCCACCGGCGACGGGGTGAAGGTCACGTCCCAGATCCGGGAGGCGGGCTTTACCGTGCCCCTGATGACGGGCTTCGGCTCGTTCCAGGATCCGGTCTATTGGGACGGCACCCACGGCGAGATCAAGGGCTGCTATACGTGGCTCGCGCAGGATCTCGCCTCCCCCACGCCCTCGGTGAAGACCTTCATCGACCGCTATAAGGCGAAGTTTTCGCAGGAAGCGACGTCCTTCTCCACCTACGGCGCCGATGCGCTTTCCACCATCGCGGAAGCGCTGAGGAAGGCCGGCGCCCCCACGCGTGCCAAGCTTCAGGAAGCGCTGTCGGAGCTGGATTTCGTGTCTCCGCTGGGCACCCATATGACGTTCCACAACCCGCCCAGCGGCAATAACAATACGCCAAACGTGGTCGCGATCGAGATCACCGGCCGCGGCACCTATACCGCGATCTGACCCGTGCTCCAGATCAGCCAGCTCACGCGGCGCTTCGGCGGCCTGGTCGCCGTCAATGACGTGACGTTCTCGGTGGGGGCCGGCGAGGTGGTCTCCGTGGTCGGCCCCAACGGTGCCGGAAAGACCACCTTGTTCAACCTGATCACCGGGGTTCTCAAGCCGGATTTCGGCTCGGTGGTCCTCGATGGCAAGGACATTACCGGGGCCGCGCCGCATCGGCTGGCGGCCATGGGCATCGCGCGCACCTTCCAGAACATTCGCCTGTTCGGGCATCTGAATGCGCTGGAAAACGTGATGATCGGCCAGGTGGCCGGCGGGCGGTCCGGCGTATTCGACGCGCTCGCCTGCACGTCGCGCGATCGCACGGACCGCCGGGAGATGGTCGAGCGCGCGGAGGCGCTGCTGGATTGGGTCGGGGTCGGTGCAAACCGGTTCCGCATGCCGGGCGAGCTGCCGTATGGCGATCAGCGGCGGGTGGAAATCGCCCGGGCGCTCGGGCTTCAGCCGCGGCTGCTGATCCTTGATGAACCCACCGCCGGCATGGTGGCGCGGGAAGCGCACGCGGTGATCGAGATGATCGACCGCCTGCGCGAACGCGGCATCGCGCTGCTGCTGATCGAGCACAACATGAATGTCGTCATGTCCGCTTCCGACCGCATCGTGGTGATCAGCTTCGGCCAGAAGATCGCCGAAGGCCTGCCCGCCGAGATCCGCGCCGATCCCAAGGTGATCGAAGCCTATCTGGGAGTGGAGGATTGAGCGCGCTCCTGAAAATCGAAGGGCTCGCCGTCTCCTACGGCTCCGTCCCGGCGGTCGATGGCGTATCGCTGGAGATCGAGCCGGGCGAACTGCGGGTCATCCTGGGCGCGAACGGCGCCGGCAAGACCACCATCATCAAGACCATCATGGGGCTGCTGAAGCCGCGCAGCGGCAGCGTCCGCTTCGACGGCGAAAACGACCTGCTGCGCCTGCGGCCGCATCAGATCCACCAGCTCGGCATCGCCTGGGTCCCCGAGGCGCGGCAATTGTGGAACACCATGACGGTGCTCGACAATTTGCGCATGGGGGCGTTCGAGGTTCGCGACCAGGCGACCGTCGAGCGCCGCATCGGCGAGATGTTCGAGCGGTTTCCCCGCCTCGCCGAGCGGCGCCACCAGCTGGCGGGCTCCCTCAGCGGCGGCGAGCAGCAGATGGTCGCCATCGCCCGCGCCCTCGTGTCCAGCCCGCGCCTGCTCCTGATGGACGAGCCCTCGCTCGGCCTTGCGCCGATCGTGGTGCGGGACGTGTTCGCGCTGGCGCGCGAGATCAACACCATGGGCATCGCGGTGCTGATGGTGGAGCAGAACGCGCGCCAGTCGCTGAAAGTCGCCCACTTCGCCTATCTGCTGGAGCTTGGACGCGTGGTGGAAGCCGGGCCGGCGGCGGAGATCGCCGGCAAGAAAAGCGTACAGGACGTGTTCCTGGGCGGCAGCGCATAGGACGGCGTCGAGATGGATCTTTTCCTGCAACAACTCAGCAACGGTCTGGTGATCGGCAGTACCTATGCCGTGGTCGCGGTGGGTTTCGCGCTCGCCTTCACGGTGCTGCGCGTGATCCAGTTTGCCCATCCCGACGTGTTCATGATCGGCATGTTCACCGGCATGGTGGCGGCGGGGCTCGTGCCCGGCGGCGGGCTGGCGGTCGCCCTGCTGGGCGGGGCGGTGGGGTCCACCGCCATCGGCGCGATCATCGAGCGCACGGTGGTCGCCCCTTTGCGCGGGCGGGACGTGCTGACGACCCTGATCGCAACGCTGGGGGTTTCCGTCATCCTGCAGAACGGCATGGCGGTGATCGTCGGTCCCGATCCGATCCCCTATCCGCGCCTGCTGCCGGCGCGGTTCTACGAAATCGGCCCGGTGCTGCTCACCTTGCGCCAGATGTTCTGCCTCGGCCTGTGCGCGGTGCTGCTGGTGCTGGCGAGCCTGTATGTGCGGCGCACCCACATCGGCCGGGCGACGCGGGCGATCGCCGAGCGTCCCGACGTTGCCGCCGCGTTCGGCGTGGACGTGCGGCGCGTGTGCCAGATCACCTTCTGGCTCGCCTCGACCATGGCCGGCCTCGCCGCCGTGGCGGTGGGGTCGCTGTATGGCTCGGCCTCGGCCTTCGTGGGGCTTTTGTACGGGTTGAAGGCGTTCATCTGCATGCTCGTGGCGGGCAATCGCTATTTCGAGGCGGTGATCGCGGTCGGCCTCGCGCTCGGCGTGCTCGAGGCGCTGGTGACCGGCTACGTCTCCTCATCCCTGCGCGATGCGGTGGCCTTCTTCGTGCTGATCGGCGTGCTCTACCTGCGGCCGAACGGCTTGTTCGGTTCCTACGCCACTTGAGCTGGAGGCATCATGCCCAATCTTGCCTTCTTCGAACCGATCCTGATCTTCACCTTGCTGAACGTGGCGATGACGATCGGACTTTATGTCACCGCTTTATCCGGGCAGCTGTCCATGGCCACGGCGGCGATCGCGGGTGTCGGCGGCTATGCCTCGGGAATCCTGACGGTGAAGTTCGGCGTCCCGTTCCTGCCCGCCGTGGCGGCGGGGGCGTTCATGGGCGGCGCGCTCGGGGGCGTCCTGGCGCTGCTGACCCTGAAGATGCGGGATTTCATCCTGAAGCTGACCACGCTCGCGGCCGGCGAAGCGCTCTCTGTGCTGGCGTTCAACTGGGATTATATCGGCGGGGCGAACAGCTTTACCGGGCTTGAGCCGCATACCGGGCTCTTCACCTGCGTGGTGGTCGCGCTGATCTCATTCTACGTCGCATGGCGGTTCGACGGGTCGCGCCTCGGCTATGCGGCGCGCGCGGTGCGCGATGACCCGCTGGCGGCCGCCTCCATGGGGGTTTCGGTTGCCCAGGTGCGCATCATCACCTTCGCGCTGGGCAGTGCGCTGATCGGCATGGCTGGCGCCGTGCAGGCCCATTATCTGCTGGTGATCACGCCGTCCCAGCTCGGCTTCTTCGTTTCGCTCAACTATGTGATCTTCCTCCTGTTCGGCGGTTTGCAGACCCTGGCCGGCCCGATCCTCGGCGCTGTCGTCCTGACCGCCTTGCCGGAGGCTTTGCGCTTCGCGAACGAATATCGGCTGATCGTCTACGGGGTGATCATCGTCGGCGTCATGCTGTGGCGTCCGGACGGGCTCTTGACGCGGACCCCGCTCGGGGTCGCCCGCCGTATCCTCGGCTTCACGCTGCGCCCGGCGCGCCTGCCGAACGGCGCCCTGCGGCCGGAGGATGTGCTGTCCCCGATCCTGCCCGGGGACGCTGTCGCCATGACGAAGCGCAATTGAGCCGAAGCGCAATTGAGACGGCGCACAATTGAGGAGGCGCATGTGGAACTCATTGATCTGAGCCGCGAGATTTTCCATCGCACGCAGGTGCATCCCTCGCATCCGCCGGTGGTGATTTCGGTGTGGTATGACCATTCCGAGAAGAAGCGGGCGGGGAATACGGATTTCACATCCAAGGCATTGTCCATCGCCTTCAGCGATCATGCGGGCACCCATGTGGACGCCCCCGTTCATTTCGATTCCCGCCCCGAGGCGCAGTCCATCGACCAGATGCCGCTGGAGAAATTCTACACCTCCGCCATCTGCCTCGACCTCTCGCACGTCGCCCTGCGCCACGCGGTGACGGTCGCCGAGATGGAGGCGGCGCTGGCGGCCTCAGGAGAGGAGATCCGCCCCGGCGATACCGTTCTGCTCCACATGGCGACCAACGACCGCCTGCTTGGCAAACCCGGCTATCCGCACGAGTTTCCCGGCCTTGCACTGGAGAGCGTGCATTGGCTGGCCGACATGGGCATCGGCATGTTCGGCGTGGAGGCCGTGAGCCCGGCGCCGGAGGGCGAGCTGAATTTCCAGGCCCATCTGGCATGCGCGGAGCGGGGCATCACCCACATGGAATGCCTCGCCAATCTGGACAAGCTGGTGGGGCGCGGCCGGTTCCGCTTCGTCGGCTTCCCGCTCAAGATCCGCGGGGGCACCGCAAGCCCCATCCGGGCGGTCCCGGCTATACTTGGCCCAACGGCGCCAATCTCGCGCTCGTGGTCAGCAACAATATCGAGCACTTCGCATTTCGCGCCGGCCTCGGCAGCGACAGCGCCCAGCTCGGGGCGCCGCAGAACCAGCGCAATTATGCCTGGCGCGATTATGGAAACCGCGTCGGGCTCTGGTATCTTCTTGATCTGCTGGATGAATTAGACCTGCCCTGCGCGCACAACGTGAATGCGGCGGCTTTGGATGCGTGCCCGGAAATCGCCCCGGCCCTGCTGGCGCGCGGCGACGAATTCGTCGGACACGGGCGCACCAATTCCGAGCGCCAGGACGGGTGGTGGGAAGATGACGAGCGCCGCCTCATCGCCCAGAGCCGCGAGGCCATTCTGCGCCATTCCGGCACGGCGCCTCAGGGCTGGCTCGGCCCCTATATCGCGGAAAGCGCCTGCACGCTCGACCTCCTGAAGGAGGAAGGCTTCAGCTATGTGATGGATTGGGCGGCGGACGACCAGCCGTTCTGGATGCGCACGCGCTCTGGGCCGCTGCTTTCCATTCCCTATTCGATCGAGCTCAACGACAGTCCCGCCATGGTATTTCGGCAGCATACCGGGCGGCACTTCGCGCAGATGATCGTCGATCAGTTCGATGAAATGCTGATCCAGTCGCGCAAGTATCCCCTGGTTTGCAGTGTCGTGCTGCATCCCTTCATCGTCGGGCAGCCGTTCCGCTTGCGCGCCCTGCGCGACGCCTTTGCGCACATGCTGGAGCAGCGCGACAAAGTGTGGATCACGCGGCCCGGCGAACTCGCCCGGTATGTCGCCGGCCTCCCGCGGGGCGTCGTCCCCGGCAGCGAAGAGTTCGAATAAGCGGCAGGATTTTGGAAAGAGGTGAGGGCATGGAGATCAATCTCCCCGACGTATTGACCGAGGTCGAGGCGGCTTTCGCACGTTATGAAGTCGCCGTGCTCTCCAATGACGTGGCGGCGCTCGGGGCGCTGTTTCGGGACGATCCGCGCACGATCCGCTACGGGATGGGCGAAAACCTCTACGGCCATGCCGAGATCCGCGCGTTCCGCACGGCCAATTCCGGCGCCAACCTTCTGCGCACGCTCTCGCGCACGGTGATCACCACCTATGGGCGCGATGCCGCGACCGCCTCCACCCTGTTTCGACGCGACAGCCTGCCCGGCAAGCTGGGGCGGCAGATGCAGACCTGGATCCGCTTTCCCGAGGGCTGGCAGATCGTCGCGGCCCATGTGAGCCTGCTCGACGAGCCGGCAAAGGTTGAAACAACGTGATCGGCGCGTGCTCTAGCCGCTGGAACTGCCGCGCACGCGCAGCACGGCGAAGCGGGCGAGCCGGTAGGCGGGCGCACTCAGCAGGATGATGCAGAGAATCCGCACGAGGTGGAACGCCGTCACCTCCGCCACGCCGAGATGCAGGGTCTTGGCGGTGATGCTGGTTTCGGCGATGCCACCGGGCGCATTGGCGAGCACCATGGTGGCGAGGTCCAGGCCCGCATGCCATCCGATCACGGCGGCCATGGCGACGTTGAAAGCGATCAGCAGCAAAGTGTTGGTGACCGCCGCCGGCACGAAATTCCGCAGCCGCTGGATCATGTGACGGCGGAAGCGGGCGCCGAGGGCAGCGCCGATCAGGACCTGGCTGACATCCACCACCGGGGTCGGTATGCCGGACAGGGGGAGTTGCAGCAGCGCCACCGCCGCGCCGACCACGAGGCCGCCCAGCAGCCAGTTGTTCACCATGCGGACCCGGCCGAGCAGATAGGCGAAGGCAAAGCCTGCGAGGAGCATGCCGACCATTTCCACCGGCTTCAGCGGAAGCGAAGGGGGCAGATAGCTTTCCGCGCCCTGGACGCCGAAAAACGCGATCGAGACGGGAATCGTCAGCACCACCACCACGATGCGCAGCGATTGGGACAGAGCGACCAGCGCGGTATCGCCGCCGAAGCGCTCCGCCAACACCGACATCTCGGCCACGCCGCCGGGCAGGCTGGCGAAATAGGCGGTGGTGTTGTCGACCTTCGCCGAGCGCGCGAGCAGTAGCGAGAGCAGGCCGCCGGCGAAAATCGAGACGGCGGCGGCGAACAGCATGTAACCGATATTGGACAGGAGATGGTCCATCAAGGTCGGCGTGAAATAGAGGCCGATCGCGACCCCCGCGATCACCTGCCCGCCTTGCCGGGACCAGGGCGGAACCTCGATGGGCGCGCCGAGAAGGCCGAGGGCGGCAATCACCAGCAGGGCCCCGAGCAGCCACGCGAGCGGTGCCCCCAGCGCCGCCATGCCGGCGCCGCCGAGTGCGGCCGCAGCGAATGTGGCCGCCACCCTCATCCAGCGTCTGCGCCTGTCCATACGTGTACCCTCGACCCTTGTGCCAGGCGGCGCCTTCCCCTTCTCGATACGACGTGGGATCGAAAACTGTCAACAGTATACAATAATCGGGCGCAGACCGGCCGGTCTTGAGAGCTGACGCGGACAGGATGGGACGCGGTCAGGTGCCGGCTGCGAACGAACGGCGCTTGCCGCCCTGGGCATGGGCCTCGCCCAACTGGCGCGCGCGCGCCACGTCTCCCGCTGTCATCGCTGCGAGCAATGCGGCATGCTCGGCATTGGATTCACGCATGCTCGCCGCGGACATCAAGGATCTCTGGCGCACGAGATGCATTTCCTTCAACAACGATTCGTAGGTTTCCTTCAGCCGTCGGTGGCCGCAAAAATTCATCACTTGCTCGTGGAAACGCAAGTTCAGCTGATAGTACAAAGTGGCCTTGCTCTTCTTGACCGCAAGATCCATCTGCGCGAGCAAATCTCCCAGCACGGCTTCCTGCTCCGCCGACATGTGCGCCGCGAGCCGGCTGCACGCGAAGCCGAACAGCACCGCCCGCAGGTCGTAGATTTCCGCCGCCTCGTCCGCCTCGATGGCGCGCACGAAGCTGCCGTGGTTGACGACGGAGGTCACCAGCCCGGCGCGTTCCAGCGCCCGCGTCGCTTCCCGGATCGGCCCTCGGCTGACGCCGAGCTGGGTGGCCAGGGTCTGCTCGTTGATGCGTTCCCCCGCGCGGATTTCTCCGCTCAGGATCATTCGCTCCAGCTCTTTGCGCACGATGTCCGTGAGCGATTGGGTACGGCGCTGCGCGATGGCCGACAGGGCGTCCTCGGGTTTGGCCATGTTGCGAGTGCTCCGCGCGATAAAAGGTGACCTGTCTCGGTACCAAGCGGCGCCATGTAAACGCAACATGCGAAGCAGCGCGGCACCCGGGATAAGCCTGTCATGAATCCAGGCTTTCCAACATTGGCGACAGTTTACAACCTTCGTCTAACGGACCCATGGGGAGATGTCCATGGGAGGTCCTTCCCCGTGCGCATGAGGATTTGGGATATTCGTCATGCGAGCTGGCGCAGCATCGTTTATCTGCATGGGCGGCTCGATACGACTGATGGCGGCAATCAGCATCTGGTGCTCACAAGCGCCGACTTTGGGCGCGCCTATCTGACCGATGCCTGGGCGGCGCGGTTCGTCGCCCGATTGTTCGCAGAATTCACGGTCCTGTTCATCGGCTACAGCCTAAACGACCCGGTCCTGCGCTACATGACCGATGCCTTCGCGGCCAAGGACGCTCTGTCGCGCAGCGGCCGCATGCGGCCGCAGGCCTATCTGTTCGTATCGTATACTGGGCGGACGCCGCCGGCTGCTTCAAGCTGGCATGCACGTCGGCTCGAACCGATCTTCTACCGCGCCGCCTATAAGCACCGTGCTCTAAAGAGTAGGTCGCTCTCGCCATAGCTGTGGTGGCCCTAATAGCCCTGACGCTGCAGCAGATGGGCACGATTGACGCCAGCCGGGCGCACCTTCATCAGCAGGTCTCCTGGACGGGGTTCCGGCATCGCACCTCAGCAAAGCGGAGGACGTCCGCCTTGCTGAAGTCATCGAACATGATCGCCTTCATTTCGCGTCGGCGTTGGCCATCGCCCGGCGGGCGATGCTGGCCGCGAAGAGCGGCGTCTCGCGGCGGTTATGGTCACCCCCCGCTTCCTGCCGGGCCACGGCAGCCTGCTCGAAGGTCTGGCCGTGCGCGGCGACGAAGTCCATGAACACGTCTGTTGGGTGCGAGGTGACGCGGTTGGTGTAGCGGGTGCGCCCGCCTTCGATGGCCTCGGCGATCAGCTCCCAGATCACGTTAACCTGCGTGCGTCCCACGGGCGTAAACACGTCGGAGATCGAGTTCATCCGGCAATAGCTGGCGGTGGCTTCTTCCGCGACGTAGTGCTGGATGACCAGCCCGGTGCCGATCATCTCGACATTGATGACCATGCGGCGGCCGTCATCCGCCGTCGTGACGCCGGAACCGATATGGTCAGGCGGGCAGCAGCGCAGATATTCCGCTTCCGGTAGGTTGAACAACCACTCGGCGATGTTGACCTTATCCAGCGGTACGTCAATTTCTGCGGTATAGGCGGATTGCGAAAGGATCTTGTCGGTGAGGATGTTCATAGCATTGCCTTATCAATAAACGTTTCTATTAGACGACAGTGGCCCCTTCATAGAGACCAAGCCCCAATCCGTCGAAGAGCGACTCTGAATTGGGGTATGCGAAGCGTCCGGGTTGGTCGTATCTCGAGATTTCCGTGGTCGGCGCCGTCGCTTGCGAAATGGAACGTTGGCTCGCTCCACCCCCGGCGAATGTGTCCGTCGACGAGGTGCCGCCGCTGTGCGAACGCCGCGAATATGCGAGTGTCCGGGATCGGCGATAAGCCGGAGCCTCCTGCAAACGGCTTTGCCTGGATCGCAAAGATGAGACCTCATTTCGCCGAATTCCTCGCCACTTTCGTCGATGTCGTCCGGGCGGGGAGCTTTTCCGGCGCCGCCCGCCGGCGCGCGGTGACGCCCTCGGCGATCGTGCGCCAGATCGACGCGCTGGAGGAGGATCTGGGCGTTGCCTTGCTCATCCGCTCGACGCGGGCGCTCACGCTCACCGATGCCGGCCAGCGGCTGCACGAGCGGGCCTTGCGGCATCTCGACGAACTGGCCGATACCCATGCCGAGGTCGCCGCCTTCGACGGTTCCGTCTCGGGCACGCTGCGGATCGCCTGCTTCCCGACTTTTGGCAAGCGCTATGTCCTGCCGGTCGTCGCAGCGTTGCAGGCCGAGCATCCGGCCCTGCACATCGAGCTCGACTTGACGGAGCGGCTGGCCGATCCGGTTGTTGAACGTCTCGACGTCGTCATCCGCATGGGCGCCCTTACCGATAGCACGCTGATCGCGACAAAGCTGGCGCCCCTTACGCGGTTGCTAGTGGCGAGCCCGGCCTATCTGGCGAGAGAGCGTGCGCCAAATAGCGTAGCCGACCTGTCATCGCATCGTCTGCTCGACAAGCTTCATGGCGCGGATCTCCTCGGCTGGCGCGATGTGATCGGCTGCCCGGCCGGCCATGCCGGGAAAGGCACGGTGACCTTTCGGTCAGATGATTTCGAGGCCCTGCGTGCGGCGGCCGAGGCGGGCCTGGGAGTTGCGTTTCTGTCGAGTTGGGTCGTCGGATCGGATGTGAGGGCCGGGAGGCTGGTTCGATTGCAACTGGGTGACGAGGCGTGGAACGCGGCGCCCGCGGGCATCTACCTCCTGCGCGCCCTGCCTCAGCCGAGCGCGAAGGTGAGGGCCTTCACCGAGGCACTGCGGAAATCGATCGGAAGCCCTCCAGCCTGGGAGCCGTGCTCAATGGGCGGCTGATGGACCTAGCTCGCCAAAAGCTACATTCCCGCGCGGCCGGAAGCGGACGTTCGCAGGGTCCCCGAGCTGTCAGAGTGAGCGCCCACCCAACGCGACCGATCTCGGCGCCGCTCCAGGCGACCCTGAAAATTGAAGGCCGTTTGAACGGCATGGAGGTCGTAGCTGCGTGCGGGCAGATTTCTGAAGTGAATCTGGCCAAAAAATTGGCGGCACACTCTTCCACTGTTATCCTATGGCGCCTGTTTTCGAGCGAGGCGGTCCGCGATCTCGATGGCCTGCTGCAGCGATACAAAGCCCTTCTTGCCCGCCCTCATGATCTGCTTCCCGGCGGCTTCGAGCAAAGCGCGCGCCGTGGAAGCGATCGGGTATCGACGGCCGCCCACCGAGACGACACCGCGAGGCGTTACCGCCAGGAGTTCCTCCCCTTCGATCTCGCGTTGAATTCCCACCGATCGCGAGCAGCCGAGAATCTTCGGAAGCTTTACGTCCGTGCGATCCAGATCGATAATCCACGCTCCGATCGGGATCGCGCCAACCTGATATCCCCAGGGCCGTTTAACCTTCGAGAGATCTGAGCTTGGCTCCAGTACCGCCGCTTGCTCCTTAAATGCCTTCAATTTCTTCTTAGCCACCCGACTCAAATATTCACCGTATGCGATGACGACGACATGCTTGAAAACATCAGGCCGCTCGCGGCATGCTGCGATCAATGTTTTTGAATTGGGTGGATTGAGCGTGCCAGCGGGCACAGCATCGCGTCTGGCGCGGGCCGCCTTGATATCCGAGGCTGTGACGATACGAGTCTCAGCGGCGCCCCACATCTCGTCGAAGAAGGCGGAGGCGGCACGAACGAGGTCGGGATCGTCGCTGAGGATGTTGGCCTCCTTCCAGCCGACCGCATCGTCACCCTCGACCGTCAGGCCGTTTGTCGTGCTCGATACCTAATCCAAGGTAGCCGTTGCAGATTCTCGAAGCGCAAAGAGTGGGCGAGGCTGCGGGGCCAGCAAAAGCCTGCCGTCTCGGCATTGCTCGGCTATTCACGCGTCCCACAATCTAGCTTAAGCGTGGGATTCGCAAAATTAATGCTGACAGGCGATCCATGCACGCGGATTTTCAGGACGTAGCCCATCGCCTTTGGGATGAAATTTCCGATTTCGAACAGACCCAGTCCGGCTCCGCCGTGACCCATCTCATGGGCGCGCTGTGCAAGCGGGTGGGCGCGTGGAATGCCACATGGGCCGGCGCCATCCGGGTGAATGACGCGCTGGACGGCGATCCGCTTCAAGGGTGGCGGGTCGCCTCGGTTCAGGCGTTGCATCCAGTCGAGCCCCACCCGGATGAAACCCACTTCAAGGAAATCCTCGAGGTATGGGACCGTCGGGAGATCGACCCCTCTTTCTTGCTACCACTCAAACAGGTGGGCGCCTTCAGAAGCTACTCGCTTCGGCGTGAGTTGCCGCGCAGCTGGTTTTCATCGGAATTCTACAAGCGCCACTACGCCTCCGTGGGCACACGCGACGCTGTCTTCGTTGCTTTTCCGCTTAATGATGATTGCGAATCGCATTTCGGCTTCTACTCCAAAACGACTTTCCAGGATCAGCATATTGAAGAACTTATCTGTGCATTGCGCGGCATAAAATGGTTTCACCGCCAATTGATGTTGAATAACGGCTTGCTGTTGGCGAAAGAGCTGCTCACACCAGTCGAGCGCAAAGTCTTGCGGCTTCTGCTTACCAAGGCATCTGAGGCTGAGATCGCGCACGTTTTGGACCTCTCGAAGGCAACGGTGCACCAGCGGGTCACAAGTATATTTCGGAAATTCGGCGTTTCAAGCCGTGCAGCGCTGATGAGCCTATGGATTCAAAGTGCGAGCTGAAGCCCTGTGGGTATTCACATCCTCTATTTAGAGGAATGGTGGAAATGATGGTACGATACTATGCTTTCCCGACACCGCTGCGAGAGGGTCGCTGACGACACTCGCCTGTAGCATGGGGGCGGGGATGGCGGAGCTGATGGGGGGTGCTGGAACGAACGTTCCGCGCGAAGGTATTCTTTCGCGGCGCGCGATTGCGCTGCTGTCCAGTGCAGCATTGGTTTTCGCTTCCGGTCCGGTTCTGGCTCAGGCGTTGCCGGCCGGTGGCAGCGTATCGTCCGGGCAGGCAGCCATCTCGTCTCCCTCGCCATCCAGCATGGTGATCACACAAGGCTCGCGCACTGCCATCATCAATTGGGGCAGCTTCTCTGTCGGCGCCGGTAACAGCGTGCGCTTCGAAAATGGCGCCGGCGCCACGCTCAACCGCGTCACCGGCCTCTCGCGCTCGCAGATCAATGGCATGCTTTCCGCGACCGGCAGCGTCTATCTCGTCAATCCTAACGGCATCACCGTCGGACCCGGCGGCCAGGTGAGCACCGGCGGCTCGTTCGTGGCCTCGACGCATGATGTCTCGGATGCCGAGTTCAATGCCGGCAGGGCCATGACCTTCCGGGGATCAAGCAAGGCCAGCGTCATCAATTACGGTACCATCGGCGCGCTCGGCGGCGACGTGGCCCTGATCGCCCGGAAGGTGGAGAATGCCGGCACGATCACTGCGCCCAACGGCACGGTGGGGCTGGCGGCCGGCTACGAAGTCCTGATGCGCGACGCCGCGCGTCTCCGACGGCAAGTTCGTGGTGAAGGTCGGCGGCGCCGATACCGAGGCGAAGACCTCCGGTGTCATCAAGGCCGCCGAGGGAGAGCTGAAGGCCAACGGCGGCAACGTCTATGCGCTGGCGGGCAATACGCACAGCCTCACCAAGGCTACCGGCATCGCCAGCAGGGGCGGACGCATCTTCCTGACGGCTGGCGAGGGGGGCACCGTCACCGCCACCCAGAAGATGGTCGCGCGCACCGCGCCCTCGGGAGGACGGGCGAAGGGCGGCGAGATCCGCGTCTCCGGCGGAAAGGTTGCGGTCTCGAGCAAGCTTGATGCCACCGGCCAAGGTGACACCGGCGGCACCATCGTCGTGACGGCCCGCGAGATCGAACTGGCGGCCGGCGCCGATCTGGATGTGTCCGGATCCGTGGGCGGCTTGGTGCTGGTGGGTGGCGACTATCAGGGCGGCAAGGACGCGGCGACGAAATATCTGTCGGAGGTGGTGGCCAATGCCGAGACGGTGACGGTGGCGCCCGGCGTCGGCATTCGGGCGGACGGCACGCAAGGGGCCGGTGGCAAGGTGGTGGTGTGGTCCGATGCGCACACCAGCTTCCAGGGCTCTATTTCCGCCACGGCCGCCGGCATGGCTGCCGGCGGCGATGCGGAAGTCTCCGGAAAGGCGATGCTGGATTATCGCGGCATGACGGACCTGCGCAGCGAAGGCGGCAGCTTTGGCACCTTGCTGCTCGATCCATACGACCTGACCATTTCGGCGGGAACCAGTTCCGGCATGTCCGGCTTCGATGCCAGCGCCAATGACAGCATCCTCAATGTGACCACGCTTACGGCCGCCCTTGCCGGCGCGAACGTGGTGGTGACAACTGGTAGCAGCGGTTCGCAGGCGGGCAACATCACGGTGGCCACGCCCATGACCTGGAGCGCGAACAGCGTACTAACGCTGACAGCGGCGGGCAGCATCCTGATCAATGCGGACATCTCCGCCACCGGCGCGACGGCGGGATTGGCGCTGAATTTCGGCGGCAACTACAGCCTGGACAATGGCGCGCGCGTCACCCTCTCGGGAGCGTCCGCCTCCTTCGCCACCAATGGCGCCGCTTATACGTTGATCCATGACGCCACTGGCCTTCAGGCCATGGGAAACAGTGGCCTCTACGCTCTTGGCAATGACATCGACGCCTCGGCCACGGCGGGGTGGAATGACGACGCCGGCTTCGCGCCCATTGGGACCTTCACCGGAACATTCACCGGGTTGAACCACGTGGTCGACGGGCTCGCCATCAACCGCCCCACCACCGACAGTGTCGGCCTGTTCGGCTCCACGAGCGGCGCGACCATCAGCAATATCGGCCTGACCAACAGCCGCGTCACCGGGCGCTTCAGGGTCGGCGGCCTCATTGGCCAACAGACAGGCGGCTCGGTTAGGGCCTCTTTCAGTGACGGTATTATCGTCGGCTCGCAGGATAATGTCGGCGGGCTGGTCGGCATCGTCTTTGGTGGTGGGAGCGTGACGGATTCCTACACCCTCGGCTCTGTCTCCGGCGGCAGCAGGACCGGTGGCCTGATTGGACTGTTGAACGGGAGCATATCTGCGGTCTCCGTTTCCGGAACCCACAGTCAGGCGAGTGTCGCCGGGATCTCGCAGGTCGGTGGCCTAGTGGGCTATACCCTGGGGGGCGATTTCTCGGTGTCGGTCAGCAACAGCTACAGTGTCGGGAGCGTGACCGGCGACAGCAATGTCGGCGGGTTGATCGGCGATGCGCGGGGAAGCATTTCGAATGTCTACAGCACCGGCCGCGTTTCAGGTTCGTCATCGGTCGGTGGGCTGCTTGGCAATGGCGTAGCTTCGATCAGCGGCGCCTATTGGGACGTCGACAGCTCGGGCACGAGCAATGCCGTGGGCGCGGGCACCAGCACCGGCATTACAGCGATCTACAGTTCTTCCGCGGGGCCGAACGCGTTCGCGCAGGCCACCTATGCCGGATTCGACTTCACCAACACCTGGTACATGATCGAGGGCTCGACGAGGCCCTTCCTGCGCTCGGAATATTCCACCACCATCACCAATGCTCACCAGCTTCAGTTGATGAGCATGAATCTTGGCGCCAGCTACACGCTGGGCGCCAATATCGATCTCTCCGTCCTGCAGCAGCCCGCACAGATGTGGAGCAGCGCGGGCTTTTCGCCAGTCGGGTCGATGGCAACGCCCTTCACGGGGAGTCTGGATGGCGCGGGCCATACGCTGGCCAATCTCTATATCAACCTTCCGAGTGCCGATTATACTGGCTTGTTTGGCGCCAGGGGGAACGCCACGATCGCCAATATCGGATTGCTCGGTGGCTCCGTGGTGGGGCGAAGGCAAGTGGGTAGTATTGCAGGTTACGCTGGAAATTCAAGTATACTACAAGTATATTCAAGCACCTCAACCTCCGGATACAGCTTTATCGGTGGCATTCTGGGGGAAGGCTGGATCGGAAGCATTGTCAATTCTTACGTGGCGAGTTCAGTCTCTGCCCTGGGCGCCGCAGGCGGGGTTATAGGCTATACGGACGCAACCACCCTTTCCAGTGTCTATGCGTCTGGCTACGTCTCAGGCGGTGTCGGAGGAGGGCTTATCGGTGTTTTTGGCTACTCCCCCACATTGGTGAACGCCTACTGGGACAGTGAAACGACCGGGCGATCGACCAATGTCGGCGGCGGCGTTACGCTTCCGGGCGGCACTGCGCTTACGACGGCCCAATTGCAGGGCGCCTTGCCCGCGGGCTTCGACCCCACGGTGTGGGGCACGGGACCGGGGTTGTATCCCTATCTGAAGGCGTTCTACGGGGCGAGCGAGGTGCCGGTCGCCATTTCCGGCACGGCCTATACGGACAGCGGTACGACGGCCTCCAAGGGCGCAGGCGTCACGGTCATGGCGGGCGGCAATCAGGTCGGGAGCGCGACCAGCGGCGCCAACGGTTATTATTACGCCTTGTCCGCACCCGGCTTCACCGATCCCGGCACCGGCTTCCTGGCCTATACATCCTCGTCCGCCAGCTATGGCAGCGCCTCGTCTGGCCTGAATCTGTGGGGCGGCACCTTGCGCGTGGCGACGGACGCCACGACGAATTCCGCCATGCAAACCGCCCTCGCCGGGGCCTATGGCTCGAATACGGCCGTGGGCACGCTGCTGAGCGGGCTCGCCAATCTCGACGTCTCGGCCTCTGGTGCTTTCACCGTGGATACGGCCGTCACTCGCACCGGCACAGTTGGCATCGCGGCGGGCGGCGATCTCGGGGTCGCGACGACGGGCACCATCCTTGGTGGAAGCAATGTCACCTTGTCCGGGAGCCACTTGGTCAACCTGCGTGGCGCGGATGCGGTGGCAAGCACCGGCGGGCGCTGGCTGGTCTATCTGCCGGGCTCCACGGGCAACACATACGGCAACCTCGACAGCGCCAATTATGCGGTCTGGAACTGGACGCTGGCGGACGGAGCGGTGGCGCAGAGCGGCAATCGCTATGTCTTCGCCGTCCAGCCCACAGTGACCATCACGGCGGACGCGGTAACCAAGACCTATGGCGATGCCGTGACCCCGACGGCCTACACCATGTCGGGCGAAACGGCGGGGGCGGCCGGCGCCTATCA
>NCEH01000016.1 GCA_002304505.1 Rhizobiales bacterium 32-66-11
CTTTTCTTCGCCGAGCAGCAGCTTCAGTGCTCCGGCTCCGTCTGGTCCGCCAATCGACGCCACCGTCAAGTGGTTCAACCCTGAGAAGGGCTTCGGCTTCGTCGAGCTCTCCGACGGTTCCGGCGACGTGTTCCTGCATGCCCGTGCCCTCGAGGCCGCCGGCCAGGAAAGCGTTCCTCCGGGTTCCAAGCTGAGCGTTCGCGTCGGCCAGGGCCAGAAGGGCCGTCAGGTCACCGAAGTGCTCGAAGTCGACACCTCGACCGCCGAGGCAGCCCCTCCCCGCCGTGAACGCACGGGCGGTTTTGGTGGCGCGCCCCGTTCGGGCGGCTTCGGCGCTGGCGCCGGCGCTGGCCCGCGTGCGGCTTCCGGCCCCACGGAAGAGCGTGTCGGCACCGTGAAGTGGTACAATCCCGATAAGGGCTTCGGCTTCATCGCCGTCGAAGGCGGCGGCAAGGACGTGTTCGTCCACGTCACCGTCGTGTCCCGCTCCGGTCTGGCCGATCTGGCCGAAGGCCAGCGCGTCGTGGTGCAGGTGGGCCAGGGTCCCAAGGGCCCCGAAGCCCGCGGCATCGAAGTCGCCGACTGATCACTGAATTTGGGGCGGGATTTCCCGCCTCGCTATTCGAGACGGGCGTGGCCTCTGCGGTCGCGCCCGTTATCGCATATGTAAGGGATACAGCGTAAAAATGGCGCAGCAAGCCGAGGCAGACCTCCAGGGCCTCCTCGATAAATTGAAAGCGGCCCAGCGCGAGCTTCTCCTCAACGCCGCTCGTTCCGCGACCTTTCCTTCCGATGGCGCCCTGCGCAAGATTTCCGAATTGGAAGGCGCCATCGCCGCGACCGAAGCCCTTCTTCAGGAAACCGCGCCCAGGCGTTGACCGGGGCAGCCGGGGCATGACAATCGGGCGCTTTCCCAAGTGTCCGACCGACATCGGCATGACACGGGGCTGTCCCTGCGGGCCGTTTGCGTGAACAGGAACGGCCGGGTCGCGACGCCCGGTCTTCAAGGCGTGCGGTCGCCGGCCTCATATCGGCGATCCGCAGATTCGCGACGCCGAGCTCCCCACTCTTGAACTTGCCATTCCTGAACTTGCCACTCCGGAATTTGCCCTTCCGGAAGTTGCGACGTGCGGATTGCGGCGCCTGACGTCGGCCGGTTCCAAGGCCTCACACGCGTCGCCTCGCCCCATCCGCGCGCGAAATGCGCGCCGCGGCCTGGGCTTACCTCAGCTCGCGCGCTCCACCAGCAGCCTCGCCACCGCCGCGCGCAATTCCGGAAGGCCGGCGCCGGTATGGCTCGAGGTCGCGAACACATGGGGAAAGGCCGCCGGCCGCTTGCGGATTTTCGCCTCGGTCTCCGCAAGGCGCTCGGGAAAGGCGCTGGGCTTCACCTGGTCCACCTTGGTGAGCACGATGGCATAAGATACCGCCGCCTTATCCAGCAGGTTCAGCACATCCTCGTCCACCGGCTTGATGCCGTGGCGCGCGTCGATCAGCACGAATACGCGGGCCAGATTCACCCGTCCACGCAGATAGTCGAGAATGGTCTGCGTCCAGGCCTCGACCTTCTCCTTGGGGGCCTTGGCGAAGCCGTAGCCCGGCATGTCCACCATGGTGAGCTGCGGACCGACGCGGAAAAAGATCAGCTCCTGCGTGCGCCCCGGCGTCACCGACGTGCGCGCAAGCGTCTTGCGGCCGGTGAGCGCATTGACGAGACTGGATTTGCCCACATTGGAGCGGCCTGCGAAGGCGATTTCGAGCCCCAGCATCGGCGGCAGGAATTCCACCGTCGGAGCGGCGGTGAGAAAATTCCACTCGGCGGCGAACAACAGCCGCCCCTGTTCGAGGAATTGCGCGTCCAGGTCTGTCGAAGGCTCGGTCATGCACGGCTTATCCGCCGGACTGGCGGGTTTCGCAAGCCTTACGCGGGGCTGTCCCGGTCACAGGCTCATCCGCTGCAAAGTCGTGTCGCGGTCCACCAGCCGATGTTTCAGCGCGCCGGCCACATGCAGCGTCAGCACCGTCAGCAGCAGGTAGGCGAGCGTCGCATGCAGCAAGCTCATCGCCGCATAAAGGTCCGCGTCCGGCGCCACGAGATCGGGCAAGGTGAAAAGATTGAAGGGCCGCGTCGGCAGATGCAGCGGCGATGAAGAGACCACCAGCCAGCCCGTAAGCGGCAGGGCGAGCATGAGCACATAGAACAGCGCATGGACGATGCGCGCCACACCGGCCTCGAGACGCGCGCGGCTGCCCACCGTCGGCGCCGAAGCGGGATGCGCCGTTCCCGCGCGCAGCGCGAGCCGCAGCACCACCAAAGGCAGAATCAAAACGCCGAGCGACTTATGCCATTGGTACAGGGCGAAGGTCTGCCCGAGATCGAACGTGCCATAGGCGATGGCCAGCCCGAGCCCGAGCAGAACCATCAGCAGCCCGGCCATGGCCCAATGCAGCCATCGCAGCGGCAGGCTCCACCGCTCCGGCGCCGATGCCAAATGCCCGCTCATCTCGGTGCGGCCTGCGCATAGGCGGGGGGCGGACGGGCAAGGGCGCGGGCTTTGCCGATCTTGAAACCGGCATCTTCCGCGCGCTGGGGCTGATCGACGACGGCACCCCGATGGCCACCACCCGCGCCGAATCCAAAAAGCCAGGGCCACGGACATAATCGTCCAAGGCGGGCGCCTCGGTATCCAGCGAGTTCGACCCCACCCGAAACATCACCTTGCTGCGCGCGGGCATGTCGAAATCAATGTTGAGATCGGCAGAGAAGGTGCGGAACACCCCTTTGGTGACGGGATATCCCTTTGCGCCAACCTCGAAGCCGATCCGCGTTGCCGACGGGTCCACGGCAAAGGAGACGGGCGCGGCCATCGCAGGAGCCGCGCAGAGCAGAAGACCGACACATCCAAGAACCCGCAGCATCGTCATGTCCTTCATTCGCGTTGGAAGGACCTTACCTTTCCCGCGTGCGGATCTAAGGCGGGCGCGTGCAATCGGCGCAGACGAGCATCAAACATGAGTGAAGCGCCCCACCGTCAGGTGGAGCGCTTCAGCTTTTACACGGAACCATGCCTGAAGGATCTGGCGCTTATCCTTTGGCGGACGCCTTTTTCTTGAAGGCACCGCGGATATTGTCCAGCAATTCGATCTTGACGCCGTTGCGCTTCATGATCGCCGCCTGCTGCAGCACCGAAAGGGTATTGTTCCAGGCCCAGTAGATCACGAGGCCCGCCGCGAAATGCGCCAGCATGAAGGTGAAAATGATCGGCATATAATTGAAGATCATCTGCTGGGTCGGATCCGGGGGCGCCGGGTTCAGCTTCATCTGAACCCACATGGTCACGCCCATGATGAGCGGCCAAGCGCCGAGCATCAGATAGGAGCCGACCACCGGCACGCTGCTCGGATCCCACGGGATCAGGCCGAACAGGTTGAAAACGGTGGTGGGATCAGGCGCCGACAGGTCGCGGATCCAGCCGAAGAACGGCGCGTGCCGCATCTCGATGGTGACGAACAGCACCTTGTAGAGCGCGAAGAAGACCGGGATCTGGATCACGATCGGCAGGCAGCCGGCGATCGGATTGATCTTCTCCTTCTTGTACAACTCCATGGTGGCTTGCTGCTGCTTGACCTTATCGTCGGCGAAACGCTCGCGAATGGCGACCATCTCGGGCTGCAAGGCCTTCATCTTGGCCATGGAGGTGTAGGACTTGTTGGCGAGGGGGAAGAAAATCCCCTTCAGCATCACCGTCACGATCAGGATGGCGACGCCGAAATTGCCGACCACATGGAAGATCCAGTCGATCACCTGGAACAGCGGCTTGGTGATGAAATAGAACCAGCCCCAGTCGATCAGCCGGTCGAAACGGTCGATGCCGTAGCGGGTGGCATAGCCGTCCACCACCGCAACGACCTTGGCGCCGGCGAACAGGCGGGACTGGGACGCCACGGTCGCACCCGGCTCGATGGTCTTGGCGGCGGCGAGATAATCCGCCTGGAAGGTGGGCACATTGCCGACCGTCGAGGTGGAGAAGCGGGCATCCACGGCCACGCTCTGGTCGGGAATGACGGTTGCCGCCCAATATTTGTCGGTGATGCCGAGCCAGCCGCCGGTGGACTTGAACAGGTTCGGCTTGGCCGCGTCCATCTTTGAATAGGTGACTTCCTGCAAGCCGGAATCGCCCAGCACGCCGATCAGGCCTTCATGCAGAATGTAGAAGCCCTGGGTGTGCGGAATGCCATGGCGCGACACCAGCGCGTAAGGATAGAGCGTCACGGCGGCGGCGGCGTTGTTCACCACCTCGTCCTTCACCGTGAACATGTAGAATTCATCGATGGCGAACGTGCGCTTGAAGATCAGGCCCTGGCCGTTGTCATAGGTCAGCACCAGGGGCGTATTGGGCGTCAAGGCCGCGCCGGCGGGGGCGGTCCACAAGGTATCCGGGCCGGGCAGCGCCACCGAAGCGCCGGGCGCCGAGGTCCAGCCGAATTCCGCATAGAAGGGATTGGGCGCGCCGGAAGGCGAGAGCAGCACGATGATCGGGCTCGTAGGGTCCACCGTCTCGTGATACTCGGCCAGCGAGATGTCATCCGCGCGGCCGCCCTTCAGCGAGATGGAGCCCTTCACGCGCGGCGTGTCGATGGCCACGCGGGGGGAAAGGGCGAGCGCCTGCTCGCGGGTCAGCGCCCGGCCGGGGGTGCGGGCCGCCTGGCTCGCCGGCGCTGTCACGCCGTCTGGGCCGGGAGTGGCTGAGGCGGCGGGGGTCTGGCTCTGCTGCTCGGCCTGCTGCTGCGCCTGCTGAAGCACGCGCTGCTGCTCGGCGACCTGCCGCTGTTTCTCCGCCTGCGGAATGCCGATGAAATATTGCCAGCCGAGGAGGATCGCCAGGGACAAGCCGATGGCGATGAACATATTGCGATTGTCGGTCATGCCGGGCGGGCTCCGTCGGCGGGGGCGGACGTTTCTTTGGTTCTTGGCTTTCCGGCGCCATGCAGCCGGGACACGGCGCGCTCAAGATCGCGCACCAGATCCGGAAAGGGCGCGTGCAAGGCATGCAGCCGCGCCACCATCACATAATCGAAGCCCGGTCGGGCCTTTGCCGGCAACACCTGCCGCGCCACTTCCCGCAGTCGGCGGCGGATCCGGTTGCGTACGACGGCATTGCCAACCTTCTTGGTGACCGTCAGGCCAATCCGGGCCTCGCCCTGGTCCTTGCGGTCACGCCCCTGCAAAAGGAAGCCCGCGACACCGGCACGTTCTGCCTTTGCCGCGGCTAGAAAATCACGCCGCTTGAGGAGCCGATCCAAGATGAACAGCTCCGCAGGCGCAGGTCACGCCGAAAGGCGCTTGCGGCCATGGGCCCGGCGGGCAGCGATGATCTTGCGGCCATTCATCGTCGCCATGCGCGCACGGAAGCCGTGCCGACGCTTGCGCACGAGCTTGCTCGGTTGGTAGGTGCGCTTCACGGTTCTTGTCTCCGGAGTTTTGACGGCGACATCCGCTATCCTGAACCCTTTCCATCGGCCGAAGCCTTTGGCGCCCGCCCGATATCAATCGGGTATAAGGCAAGGTCCCAGGAGCCGGAGCCGCCCGAGTTCGGGCTCGGCTTATAGGCGGCGAAGGGCAGCGCGTCAACGCCCTTGGGTTGGTTGCCCGGCACTGTCCCCGTTTGCCGATGCCAGATCCGCAGTGCTTTCCTGAGCGCTGGCGCGGTCCTGCGCGCCCGCCCCCGCCGGGTCCGGGACCGCCGGCGCGGGCCCGCCCTCGGCCGGCGTCGCGGCCAGAGCCGTGGGGTTTTCCCCAACGCTGCCAACGGAAGACGCCGATTCCGGCGTCGCCGGGCCGCTGGGCAGCGGGCCGATGCTGGACGGCGCATCGTCGGTCCCGTCGCCCAGCACATAAGCGAGCATGCCGCGCGCGACTTCCCGTTCGCCCATGATGATAAAGCCCGCCCCGCCCTGGCGCAGATGCTCCACCTCCGCATCGGAATGCGCGCGCGCGATGATTTCGAGCCCCGGATTGAGCGCCCGTGCCTTGCGCAGCACACTCGCGGCCTCAAAGCCATCGGGAATCGCCAGAATCAGCCGCCGGGCGCCGGGCAGATTCGCCGCCGCCAGCGCTTCCGGTGCGGCAGCATTGGCGGGCAGCACCTCGATCTGCGCGCGGCGCAGCGATTCCACCGCGTCTCCCCCATCCTCGATCACCAGGAACGGGATGCCGCCGCCGCGCAGCCCCTCGGCGATCAGCCGGCCCACCCGTCCATAGCCGACCAGCACGGTGTGCCCGCTCTGAAGCGTGGGCACGAGCGCTGCCGGCTGTTCCTTGGCCTGGCGCTCCTCCGCCGGTTCGGCGGTCTTGCGCGTCAGGCGCGGCCGCAGCCGGTCCAGCGCCATGAAGAAGAACGGATTGATGAGAATGGAGAGGATGGCCGCCGCGAGGATCAGGTCGCGCCCGGCGGCCGGCATCAGGCCGAGATCGACGCCCAGCGCGGCGAGGATGAAGGAGAACTCGCCGATCTGCGCGAGGCTCGCCGAAATCGTCAGGGCGGTGAGCTTCTCATAGCCGAACACCCGCACGATCATGTAGGCGGCCACCGACTTGCCGATGACCACGACCAGCAAGGTGCCGAGCAATTCGAGCGGCTCGCGCAGCAGGATGGTGGGGTCCACCAGCATGCCGACGGAGACGAAGAACAGCACCGCGAACGCATCGCGCAGCGGCAGGGTTTCCTCGGCGGCGCGATGGGACAGCGGCGATTCGCTCAGCACCATGCCGGCGAAGAAGGCGCCGAGCGCGAACGACACGCCGAACAGCAAAGCCGACCCATAAGCGACGCCCAGCGCGATCGCCAGCACGGCGAGGCGGAACAGTTCGCGCGATCCGGTATGGGCCACCCACTGCATGATCCAGGGAATGACCCGCCGTCCCACCACCAGCATGAGCACCACGAACGCCGCGACCTTCCCTATCGTCAGGCCGAGCGTGTATTCGATATTGGACGAGCCGAAGAGCGCCAGCGCCTCGCTGTTCGCCACGCTGCGCCCGCCGAGCGCACCGGACATGGCCGGCAGCAGCACCAGCGCCAGCACCATGGCCAGGTCCTCGACGATCAGCCAGCCGACCGCGATGCGCCCCTGTTCGCTCTCCAGCAGGCGGCGTTCCTGGAGCGCCCGCAGCAGCACCACGGTGCTGGCGACCGACAAGGCAAGGCCGAACACCAGCCCGCCCCCGAGGCTCCAGCCCATCAGGTGCGCCAGGCCCATGCCGAGAATGGTCGCCACCGCGATCTGCACCACCGCGCCGGGAATGGCGATGGCCTTAACTGAGAGCAAATCCTTCAGCGAAAAGTGCAGGCCGACGCCGAACATCAGCAGGATGACGCCGATCTCGGCCAATTCGGTCGCCAGATGCTGGTCGGCCACGAAACCGGGCGTGAACGGTCCGGCGACGATACCGGCGAGCAGATAGCCGACCAGGGGCGACACCCGCAGCCGCTGCGCCACCGCCCCCAGGATGAAGGCCAGGACAAAGGCCATCACGATGGTCGCGATCAAAGGAGTGGCATGCGGCACGATCAGGCTCCGGCGCGAAGGCATTGGATGAGCGGGAGACCGCCCGAACGGGCGGCGATGCGGGGCCGGGGGACGACCCGCCCGCAACTTAGCCCAAACGGTATGGCGACACAGGGACGAGAGGGTGAAAAAATCGGCCGTGGTATAAAAAAGGCGCCGCTTATGGCGGCGCCTGATGTCTACAAGCCGGCAAAGTCACAGCCAGGAGCGCTGCTCGGCCGCGGTCGCCTCATAGCTGTTGATGCTGGCACCCTTTTCCAGCGTGAGGCCGATATCGTCCAGCCCCTCCAGCAGGCAGCGCTTGCGGAAGGGGTCGATCTCGAACCGCGCGGTGCCGCCGTCCGGCCCGCGGATCTCCTGGGCCTCGAGGTCCACCGTAAGGGTGGAATTGGACCCACGGCTGGCATCGTCGAACAGCTTGTCCAGGTCCTCCTGGGACACCACGACCGGCAGAATGCCGTTCTTGAAGCAATTGTTGTAGAAGATGTCCGCGAACGAGGTGGAGATCACGCAGCGGATGCCGTAGTCGAGGAGCGCCCAGGGGGCATGCTCACGCGAGGAGCCGCACCCGAAATTGTCGCCCGCCACCAGGATCTTGGCCTTACGATAAGCCGGCGTGTTCAGCACGAAATCCGGATTCTCGCTACCGTCATCCTTATAGCGCATCTCGGCGAACAGGCCCTTGCCGAGGCCGGTGCGCTTGATGGTCTTCAGATAATTCTTCGGAATGATCATGTCGGTGTCGACATTGACCATCTTCAGCGGCGCCGCGACGCCTTCGACCGTGGTGAACTTTTCCATCGCCTTCCGGCTCCCTTCAGGGCCCTCGGCCCGCTTGTTCCGGCGGCTGAGGCGCCGCGCCAATCCGCCCGTGCCTCAGCGCCGGCCGGTGCTGAACAACATGCGTTGCAGAATGTCGTCCTTGCGAATGAAGTGATGATAGAGCGCCGCGAGCGCGTGAAGGGCGGCCAAGATCATCAGCAGGTTCGCGCAATTTTCGTGCACCCAGAGCACTTGGCGCGCGAACTCCTGGTCCGGCGTGAGCGGCGAGGCGACCGTCAGCAGCCCGAACAGCGAGATGCTCTGCCCACGCAGGAACTTCATGGCGATGCCGAGCACGGGGGTCGCGATCAGCAACACGTAAAGCGCCATGTGGACCACGTGCGCGGCGATGGACATCAGCCGCGACAACGCATTCGAGGGGGCGGGAAGCGGCCCCACCGCCCGCACCACCAGCCGCGCGAGCACCACCGCCAGCAGGACCAGGCCGAAGGAAACATGCAGGCCCCATACCGCGCCGCGCTCCGGCGTGCCGCGTGCGTACAGGTCCACCACATAGGTAAGACCATACACCGTGAGGACGAGCGCCACGGTGAGCCAATGCAGCGATCGCATCATCATAGTATAGCGACTTTGAGCAATAAGATCACGCATTGCACCATTCCCGTAGAAGCCGAGCCTGAGTAGCTGACGCTACCCGCCACGTCCATGACCCATCTAGTCCTCGACCTGCGATTCCACGCGCTCCATATCCTCATCCGACAGGCCGAAATGATGGCCGATCTCGTGGATCAGAACATGGGCGATGATCTCTCCCAGGGTTTCCTCATTCTCCGACCAATAGTCCAGAATTGGGCGGCGGTAGAGAAAAACCATGTTCGGCAGGCGCCCGGTCTCCGAAACCGCCCCGGCCTGGGCCAGGCCCACGCCTTGAAACAGGCCAAGGAGATCAAACGGCGATTCGGCTTCCAGCTCCTCGAGCACATCATCCTCGGGGAAATCCTCCACCCGCAGCACCACGCCGCCGCACAGGGCGCGGAAGCTCTCGGGCAGTCGGGCGAAGGCGTCCTCCGCAAGGATTTCAAAGGCTTCCAGCGACGGCGCCTCGCGGGTGCGCCACGCGATGGCATTGGTTCTGGCCGTGGACCCGTTGGGCATCGCTTTCCTGCTCCCCTCTCGCCGACGCTGGCGCCGGCACCTGCCTGAAGTCGCGCCCAAGGTCTGAAACCCGTGATTATGGTTTCGGAACCATTAACGCTGCCGGGATGTTTAACCACCAGAAGCATTCAGGAGAGTGACCATGCTGCGCAAACTGGCGGTCACCGGCGCTCTGGTGACAATTTTAGGCGTTGCCGCGTATCTGGCCCCGCAGGAAGCCCATGCGGCGACCTTCGTGGCCTCGGCCCTTATCGGCTGACAGGTTTTATTTTACCAGACCTGTCGGATTTTCATCTGCGTAAGGCTAAAGGGCCGGCCCATAGGGGCTGGCCCTTTTTCGCGACTCAGCCGTTCGGCCAGTGGCGCACGTCCACGAAATGGCCGGCGATGGCCGCCGCCGCCGCCATGGCGGGGGAGACGAGGTGCGTGCGGCCCTTGTGGCCCTGGCGCCCCTCGAAATTGCGGTTCGAGGTGGAGGCGCAGCGCTCCTCCGGCGAAAGCCGGTCGGCATTCATGGCGAGGCACATGGAGCAGCCCGGCTCGCGCCAGTCGAAGCCGGCGGCACGGAAGATCTTGTCCAGCCCCTCGGCCTCGGCCTGCATTTTCACCAGCCCGGAGCCCGGCACGACCATGGCGTTCACATTCGGGTTGACGTGATGCCCCTCGATGATCTTCGCCGCCTGGCGCAGATCCTCGATGCGCCCGTTGGTGCAGGAGCCGATGAACACCCGGTCCACGTTGATGTCGGTGATCTTCGTGCCCGCGATCAGGCCCATATAGGCCAGCGCGCGCTTCTTGGAATCGCGCTTCCCCTCGTCGGCGATCAGCTCGGGATCGGGCACCAATCCTTCCACGGAGATCACGTCCTCGGGGCTCGTGCCCCAGGTGACGATCGGCGGCAGGTTGGCGCCATCGATGCGGATCTCGCTGTCGAAATGCGCATCGGGGTCGCTATAGAGCGTCTGCCAGAACCGCATCGCGGCGTCCCATTCCGCGCCCTTGGGGGCGCGGGGCTTGCCCATGATGTAGTCGAACGCCTTCTGGTCCGGCGCCACGAGGCCGGCGCGCGCGCCCCCCTCGATGGACATGTTGCAGACCGTCATGCGCCCTTCCATGGAGAGCGCGCGAATGGCGTCACCGGCATATTCGATCACATAGCCGGTGCCGCCCGCCGTGCCGATGGTGCCGATGATGGCGAGCACCACGTCCTTCGCGCCGACGCCCTCGGGCAGCGGCCCGTCGACCGTCACCCGCATGTTCTTGGCCTTTTTCTGGATCAGCGTCTGTGTGGCGAGCACATGCTCGACCTCGGACGTGCCGATGCCGTGGGCGAGCGCCCCGAAGGCCCCATGGGTGGAGGTGTGGCTGTCGCCGCACACGATGGTGGTGCCGGGCAAGGTGAAGCCCTGTTCGGGACCCACCACATGGACGATGCCCTGACGCACGTCGCGTTCGTTGAAATATTCCACCCCGAACTCGGCCGCGTTCTCCGCCAGCGTCTCCACCTGAAGCTTGCTCTCGGGATCGTCGATGCCCTGGCTGCGGTCGGTGGTGGGCACGTTATGATCCACCACGGCGAGCGTCTTGGCGGGCGCGCGCACCTTGCGGCCAGCCATGCGCAGACCCTCGAACGCCTGCGGGCTGGTGACTTCATGCACCAGGTGGCGGTCGATATAGAGCAGGCAGGTGCCATCCTCCTGCCGGTGGACGACGTGGTCGTCGAAAATCTTGTCGTAGAGGGTGCGCGGGGCGCTGGTGGGCTCGGTCATGGGGAATGTCCTGAGGATCGGGCGCTCGTCCGCGCAGACGCGGCAAGCCGGTTCGATGACGAAAAATTGAAGAGGTCAGCGACCGAGCGCGGCCAGGGCGGCGGTGGTGAACCGGCCAAAGAAGCGGCCCGGCATACGCACATGGTCCGGCACCGCTGCAAATTCGATGGTCGTGCGCGCGAAAGGTCCGGCGGCGCAGAACGCCGCCTTGGACAGGCGCATGCAGGACGGATCGGAACGGTTCATGGAGCTTTTTTAGCAGTTCCAGCGTGGCGCGACAATGGAGAGAGCCATGCACTGAACGCTGCGCTGCAAAACGAGCACCTTCCCCGATACCGCAAAGGTCTGCATCGCCCTCAGGACCCGAAGGCCAGCCATGAGTGCAGGCCCATTGCTGCATCGCAGCAGATATTGTTGCCTGGGAAAGGACTGCGGGCGGGGGACCGGACGGAGAGGGATCATGCGGTTGGAAGGCTATGTCTTGAGCGCGCTCATGGTTGCCGCGAGCGCGACGATATTCGGCGATCTGGGCCGGGCGGCCGCGCCCGACCAGGCCGAGCCGCTTGCGCAGTCTCAGCGGGAGCCGTCCGCGGCCTCGCTTTCGCCGCCTGCGGGACTTGCTGCCGCCGACCCCTGCGCTCCGCGGGCGACGGCGCTCCGCTTCCTCGACCAGGGCGCCTATGCCTCCGACTCGCCCCCCGGCTGCGCGCTGCGCTGACCCTCCCCCGGCGTCGCGCCGATCGCAGCGCGAATGAACCCGGACGCCGTGAGCCATAGCGCGAGCGCGGCGAGCGCCACGCCGGCGAGCGCCAGGAACGCAACGCCATAGCCGAACCGCGCGGCGAGAAAGCCGGCAAGCGCCGGGCTCAGCGCCGCGCCGAGCCCCTGGCAGGTGAGCACCACGCCGAGGCCGATATTCGCATGGCCCGTGCCGCGCAGGATCTGGGCCGCAAGGCCCGGTGTCGCGACGCCGAGCAGCCCTGCCCCCACCCCGTCGAGAATCTGCACCGGAATGAGCGCATAGGGGCTTTGCCAGAGGCCGGCGATCACTCCCCGCACCGGCAGGGCGAGCAGGGCCAGCAGCAGCACCAGCCAATAGCCGCGTGTGCCCGCGAGGCGCGAGGCGAGCAGCGCCATGGGGATCATGGTCAATTGCGCGATCACCACCGTGGCGGCGGTGTACGCGCTCGGATCCGCGCCGCCCTTTGCCGCGATCGCCTGTCCGAGCAGCGGCAGCATGGCGGCATTGCCGAAATGAAACAGCAGCAGCGTCGCCGCGACCACCTGGAGGGGAAGGCAGGTGAGCAGGATCGAGATCGGCGCGGGCCCCGGCGCGCCCGCCCCGGACTCGAGCCCCCGGGCTGATTGATAATCGACATCCTGCGGACGGATGAAGGCGAGCGCGGCCAGCGAGCCCACCGCCATCACCGCCATGATCACGAACACCGCCGTGACCCCGAACACATAGCCGAAGCCTCCGGCCAGCGCCGCAGCTGCGAGATTACCCGCGTGGTTGAAGGCTTCGTTGCGGCCGAGCTGGCGGGCATAGCCGGCCTGCCCCACGAGGCCGAGCGTCAGGCTGGCGATCGCCGGGCCGATCGCTGCCGCGGCAATGCCGGTCGCGACCTGGGAACTGGCGGTCAGCCAGAAGCTCGGCACCGCCAGCAAAGCGAGGGTCGCCACGATCACCGCGATCGCGCAGGCCGCGATCAGCGCCCGCTTGTGACGCGTCGCATCCGCCAGCGCACCGAGCGGCGTGGTGGCCAGCATTCCGGCAAGGCCGCCCACGGTCATCACATAGCCGATGGTATCGGGCGCCCATCCCTGCCCCACCAGGAAAATGCCGAGGAACGGACCGAGGCCGTCGCGCACATCGGCGAGGAAAAAATTGACCGCCGAAAGGGCGCGCGTCGAGCGGCGCGGCGCCATCCCCACCTGATCGCCCATGATGTCCCGCCCCGCCCATCCGTCCCCGGCCGCGGGTCTGGCGGCCGGATCGGCCGACACGATCAGACCCGATCGCCGGACCAACGCCAGGCTTGGGTTTCGGTTCCACGCCAAAGCTTTAGGTCACGCCGGAGCGCGCGGGGCCCCGCGCCGCACGCTCGCTCGTCGCGTCCGGTTTCTGGCAGGGTCAATGCTCAGCGCGGGCGGCCGCCCATTCGCCGACCCCAGCATCCGCCTCCAGAACGGGATCGTTCAGCGTCCATCGGGGAATGGTTCGCATCCCGTCGAGCCCGGCGAACACGCCCGCAAATCCGCCCTCCGGCGAAATTTCCCGGAGCGCGGCGTCCAGCTCCTGCCCGAACCCTTTAAAGCCTTCAGCATCTACTTCGCTCAGGTGAATCTGGTTCCAGGTCGCTCCCAGTGCGGGATCCTGGAAGAGGACGGCCACGGTCTCCATGGTTCTGAATGTGCCGAGCTTTCCCGTGGCGACGAGCTTTGAGGCCGCCGGCCCGATGTAGCGTCGCATGATCTCTCGATAAGCGCGAAGACAGGCGACATCGACATCGAGATATTCAATGGAGGGCTTGCGATGCGGGCGATGAGAGGATCCCGCCCAGCCCTGCGGAAAGATGAAAGAGGCCGGCGTCGTAACGAGGATTTCGGCGCGCAACACACGCACGCCGGACGGCTGCGGGAGATGGACCAGTTGGTCGATCACCTCGCCCGGAACCATGTCGCGAAAATAGAGGAACTCGGCGTGGCTCCAAACGGGCGCGTCCGATTGACTCTTGAAAATCGAATGATGGCGATAGAGCGCGCGGCCGAGGCAGGTCTGCTCACAGGGGCCCCAGGCGCTGGCCGCCCGCTCCATGGCCTCCCTGGCGGCTGCCGAGGGCGCATCCAACGTCCGCGCCAGCACCACCAGGCGCTGTTCCTGCTCGATGGAGACGAGTTCCGCCATGTGACCGCCGCAGCCGGTACGAGAAAAAACAGGATCGGCGGGTATATCCCGCCGATCCCGGCCAAATCACCTGACACGCTTCCAGTCTGAAGCCTCACTCAGCGGCGAGCCGCACTTCCGGCTGCGCGGCGCGCACCGCGGCGTCCACATGGTTTTCGAACTTGGCGAAATTGTCCTGGAACATGGCCACCAGCTTGCGCGCCGTGGCGTCGAACTCGGCCTTGTCCGCCCAGGTCTTGGAGGGATAGAGGACGTGCGGCTCGATGCCGGGCACGGAGGTCGGCACGGCAAAGCCGAAATAAGGATCGGTGCGGAAGGAGACATCCTTCAGCGAGCCGTCCAGCGCCGAAGACAGCAAGGTGCGGGTGACCTTGATGGGCATGCGCCGCCCGACCCCGAACTTGCCGCCGGTCCAGCCGGTATTCACCAGCCAGCAATCCACGCCGTGCTCGGCGATGAGATCGCGCAAGAGATTGCCGTAGACGGAAGGGTGGCGCGGCATGAAGGGCGCGCCGAAGCAGGTGGAGAAGGTCGCTTCCGGATCCTTCACGCCCTTCTCGGTGCCCGCGACCTTCGCGGTATAGCCGGAGAGGAAGTGATACATGGCCTGCGCCGGCGTCAGCTTGGCGATCGGCGGCATCACGCCGAACGCGTCGGCGGTCAGCATGATGATATTCTTGGGCTGGCCCGCCCGCCCGGTGGGGCTGGCATTGGGGATGAAGTCCAGCGGATAGGCGGAGCGGGTATTCTCGGTCAGCCGCCCGTCGTCATAGTCCGGCACGCGGGTGATGGGATCGAGGATCACATTCTCCAGCACCGTGCCGAAGCGGTCGGACGCGGCGAAGATCTCCGGCTCGGCCTCCTTGGACAGGCGGATGGTCTTGGCGTAGCAGCCACCCTCGAAATTGAACACGCCGTCCGCGCCCCAGCCGTGCTCGTCGTCACCCAGCAGCGTGCGGGCGGGATCGGCGGAAAGCGTGGTCTTGCCGGTGCCGAAGAATTGCCGATCAGCACGATCTTGCGGGCGAAATCCACCGCGATCACGGTATCGCTGCGCACGCCATGGCGCGCCGGATCGGCCTTGAAGCTCGGCAAATCGATGATGGTCATCTCGGGCACGAAGTCCGCCAGCTCCGCGTGCTCCGGCCGGCGCAGCATGGTGCGGATGAACAGCGAGTGCCAGGCGAACTCGGTATAGACGCGGGTCCGGATCCGATAAGCCGGGTCCGCGCCACCGTAAAGATCCTGCGCGAACAGGGTCTTGCCTTCGGCCGCAGAAAGAAAGTCCTGATACAGCGTCTCGAACTGCGCGGGGGTGATGGCGCCGTTATTGTCCCACCACACTTCGCTCTCGGTCGCGGCGTCGCGCACCACGAACTTGTCCTTGGGGCTCCGGCCGGTATGAACCCCGGTCTCCGCCATCAACGCCCCGCCGGCGGCAAGCCGCCCTTCCAGGCGCTCCAGCGCGTGCTCGTAAAGGGCCGGCGCGTTCAGGTTCCAGTGCACGCCCGTGAGATGGCGCAGGCCGAAGCTCTCGGCGCCGCACGCGCTATTGCGAAATCCAGTTTCGAGCACCGAAAGTCTCCCTCTTCCGCAGCATGATGCTGGGGGCCTTGTCGCCGCGGACGTTATTACCGCGGGAGGGCGCAGACTAAATCGGTGTTTCGCGTGTGTGAACTCACTTCCTGTGCGATCAAAACGATTAAATCGAATTTATGCTGCGGTCCGAGCACGCTCGACAAGCGCAACAAGAACTTGCCGCACTGCAGCAACACTTGTGACGCGCTCCGGAAATTCCAGCCGGGCCACAGTGCCGGCGCGCTGGAGGTCGCATCCCATGGGGTCGAGCGCGGCCATGCGCCACCCCTCGCCCGGCGCCCCGAGAAGCTTTTGCGCATACAGGGCAATGGCGTCCGCATGGTCGGCATTCATATGGGCGATGATCCCGTCCTGTGCCGCCCGCACCGGCTCGGCACCCGCCCAATCCGTGGTCACGGCGGCCCCCGGCACCGTCAGGATGCGGCCAAAGCCTTGCACCAAATGGGCTTCCGCCACCTCCACCCGATAAAAGGCAAAATCGGCGAAATCCGCATAGCCGGCCGCCGTCGCGTGACGGGCCAGGAAACGGGCGCGCGCATCGGCATCCTCGCTCAGGGAGATGCGGCCGAGCAGGCTGGCGCGCCCGGCGTCGAGGGGATCGGCGCCGGAGGGGGCGGTCACCAGCAGTGACACCCGGGCGTCGCGCAGGAAATTGCGGGTATGGCGCGCCAGGCGCGACAGCAGCAAAATCGGCTGACCCTCTTCATCGAGCGCCATGGCGACCAGCGACGCATAGGGCGCCCCGCCCTCCTCAAGGGTGGCGAGGGCGGCAAAGCCGGCCTCGTGCATCAGGATGCGGACGGCGCGTGCGCCGGTGTCCATGTCGCTGGTCATGGGGCTGTTTCCTCCGTGCGGCGCATGTTCCGCCGCCGCCGGTCGCGGTCAAGTCCGGGAAGCTCCCGAGCCCATAACGGGGTGCGGACGCGATCCATTTGGAATTTCCTAGTTTTCCCGCTATTTTGGTGGGAGATTCTGACATGGTGTCACATTTCGGCCACGGGAAACGGGTTCACCCCAAGACGGTCGCACAACGGCCCACAAGACCTTGAAAGAGGTGTCATGCCCACCATCGCCCTCGTCGACGACGATCGTAACATTCTCACCTCGGTCTCCATCGCTCTGGAAGCGGAGGGGTACCGGATCGAGACCTATACCGACGGGGCATCCGCGCTCGACGGCTTCAAGACCTCGCCGCCCGATCTCGCCATCCTCGACATCAAGATGCCGCGCATGGACGGCATGGAGCTGCTGCGCCGCCTGCGGCAGAAGACCGACATGCCGGTGATCTTCCTCACCTCCAAGGACGAGGAGATCGACGAATTGTTCGGCCTGAAGATGGGCGCGGACGATTTCATCAAGAAGCCGTTCTCCCAGCGTCTCCTGGTGGAGCGCGTGAAGGCGGTGCTGCGCCGCGTCGGCGCCAAGGACGGCACCGCCCCGCGCGAGACCGACAGCGCCAAGGTGCTGGAACGTGGCCTGCTGCGCATGGACCCGGAGCGCCACACTTGCACCTGGAAGGGCGAGCCGGTCACCCTCACGGTCACCGAATTCCTGATCCTCCAGGCGCTCGCCCAGCGCCCCGGCGTGGTCAAGAGCCGCAACGCCCTGATGGACGCGGCCTATGACGACCAGGTCTATGTGGACGACCGCACCATCGACAGCCACATCAAGCGCCTGCGCAAGAAGTTCAAATCCGCCGACGACAATTTCGAGATGATCGAAACCCTGTACGGCGTCGGCTATCGGTTCAAGGAAAGCTGAGGTCGGGCGCCGCCCGGCGCCCCGCGCCATGAGCATATTCCAGAAGCGGACCTCCGCCGCCAAGGCCGCGCCCCCCTCTCCCGCTGCCGATGAGGCGGAAGAGGAAATGCGCGTCTATGAGGCCCGGGGCCGCAAGCGCAGCGACGATACCGGCGTCGGCGATCTCTCCGCCGACGGCGCGCCGCCGAAGCCGCGCAGCCTGCTTGCCAATCTCGGCCGGCTGCCGCGCTTCGTCGCGTTCAAGAGCTTCTCCAGCCTTACGCGGCGCATCGTCCTGCTGAACCTGGCGGGCCTGTGCGCGCTCGTCTCCGGCATTCTCTATCTCTCCGAATTCCGCGCCGGCCTGATCGACGCCCGCGTGCAGAGTCTGCTGGTGCAGGGCGAGATCATCGCCGGCGCCATCGCGGCCTCCGCTCAGGTCGAGACCAACGCCATCACGATCGACCCCGAGCGCCTGCTTGAGCTTCAGGCCGGCGAGAGCTACGGCCCCTCCGAGGAGGGGTTCGCGCCGCTGGAATTCCCCATCAACCCCGAGCGGGTGGCGCCGGTGCTGCGCCGTCTCGTCGGCCCCACGCGCACCCGCGCGCGCATTTATGACCGCGAAGGGGTGATGCTGCTCGATACGCGCTCGCTCTATTCCAAGGGCGAGATCCTGCGCTTCGACCTGCCGCCCCCGACCCAGCCGCGCCCCGGCCTGCTGGAGCGCACATGGCGCGGCCTGCAAAGCTGGATCGGGCGCGGCGACCTGCCGCTCTACAAGGAGTTGGGGCCGCAGAGCGGCAAGGATTATCCGGAGGTCGCCTCCGCCGCACTGGGGCAGAAATCCAGCGAGGTGCGGGTGGACGAGCGGGGCCGCGTGGTGGTCTCCGTGGCGGTGCCGATCCAGCGCTTCCGGGCCATTCTCGGCGAATTGCTGCTCTCCACCCAGGGCGGCGAGATCGACGAGGCGGTGGAGGCGGAACGCTTCGTCATCGTGCGCGTGTTCCTCGTGGCCGCCGCCGTCATGGTGCTGCTCTCGGTGCTGCTCGCCGGCACCATCGCCGATCCCGTCCGCAAGCTTGCCGACGCCGCCGAGCGGGTGCGCCGCCGCATCAAGTCGCGCGTGGAAATTCCCGATTTCACCTCGCGCTCGGACGAAATCGGCCATCTCTCCGGCGCCCTGCGCGACATGACCAGCGCGCTCTATAACCGCATCGAGGCGATCGAGAGCTTCGCCGCCGACGTGGCGCACGAATTGAAGAATCCCCTCACCTCCCTGCGCTCGGCGGTTGAGACGCTGCCGCTGGCGCGCAACGAGAATTCCCGCAATCGCCTGCTGGAGGTGATCCAGCACGACGTCAAACGCCTCGATCGCCTGATCTCCGACATTTCCGACGCCAGCCGGCTGGACGCCGAGCTTCAGCGCCAGGAAGCGGTGACGGTGGATTTGAAGCAATTGCTGGAGATGGTGGTGGGCATGGCGCAGGAGGTGCGCAAGGACGATGGCGTGAAGGTGGCGCTGAAATTCGAGCGCGCGCCCGGCGCCGCCGCCGATTTCACGCTGGTCGGCCACGCCTCGCGCCTCGGCCAGGTGGTGGACAATCTCGTCTCCAACGCCCGTTCCTTCTCACCACCCGGCGGCACCGTCACAGTGACCTGCCGCCGCCTCAAGGATGGCGCCGAAATCGTCGTCGACGACCGGGGGCCCGGCATCCGGCCCGACGCCCTCGCCCGCATCTTCGAGCGCTTCTATACCGACCGGCCGGACCACGGGTTCGGCCAGAATTCCGGCCTCGGCCTGTCCATCTCGCGCCAGATCGTCGAGGCGCACGGCGGCAAGATCTGGGCCGAGAACCGCATCGCGCCGGGCAAGGACGGCGCGGAAGAGACCGTCACCGGCGCCCGCTTCGTCGTGCGCCTGCCCAACGGCTAGCCCGTGGCGTCCCCGGCCGGCATTCACCCGAGCATTCACGCCAGCTGCGTGCGGGTGGGCACATGGGGGGTGCTGATCCGTGGCCCGTCGGGCAGCGGAAAATCGACGCTCGCCCTGCGCCTGATCCTGGACCCGCCGCGCGCGCTGCCGGAGGCCGAACTGGTGGCCGACGACCGGGTGATGCTCACGGCGGATGGGTCCGGCGTGACCGCCGCGGCGCCACCGGAGCTCGCGGGCCTGATCGAGGTGCGCAGACTCGGCATCCGCCGCCTGCCCCACATTGATGCAGCGCGGCTGCATCTGGTGGTGGATCTCGGTTTTCCGGAGATGCCGCGCCTGCCGGCCGACACGGATTTAACTGCCACTCTTCTGGGCTTCCCCCTGCCTCGCATTGCATTTTCGCAAGAAGCCGACGGCGCCCTGATGGTGGCCGCGGCATTCAAGACACTTTCTTACTGATTCGTCCGGTGCTTTTGTGCGATGCACCCCTTGCGTAATTTTTGAGCCGCTCTGAATATGACCACCCCGCAGCGCGGGAGGCCTCCATCGCTTTGATGGTGGAGGCGGAGGCAACATGATCGGTCTCGTACTCGTCACGCATGGCCGCCTGGCCACGGAATTCTGCTCCGCCCTGGAGCATGTCATGGGCCCTCAGGCCCAGATTGCAGCCGTCACCATTGGACCCGACGACGATATGGAGCGACGGCGGCACGACATCATCGACGCTGTGGATCGGGTGCAGTCGGGCCAGGGCGTGGTGATCCTCACCGATATGTTCGGCGGCACCCCCTCCAATCTCGCGATTTCGGTCATGAACGCGCCGGACGTGGAAGTGGTCGCCGGGATCAATCTGCCCATGCTGGTCAAGCTCGCCAAGGTGCGCGGCGAGATGCCCCTCTCCGAGGCGGTGGACGTGGCCCAGGAAGCCGGGCGCAAATATATCAACATCGCGAGCCGCGTCCTTGCCGGGAAATGACCCTTCTTCAGACCAGCAGATAAGCGAGGCCTGCGGCGCGCCGGCGCCGGCGGGCGCCTTGGTGCGGGTGCTGCCCATCATCAACAAGCGCGGCCTGCACGCACGCGCCTCGGCCAAGTTCGTGCAGACCGTGGAGCGCTTCAACGCCACCGTCACCGTATGCCGCAACGGCGAGGCGGTGGGCGGCAATTCCATCATGGGCCTGATGATGCTCGCTGCCGCGCCCGGCACCACCGTGACGGTAACGGCATATGGGGAGGAGGCGGCCCCCGTGCTCAAGGCGCTCGAGGAATTGGTGGCGGACCGCTTTGGCGAGGGCGAATAACGCGGCAAAACCGTGGCTTGCCCTTCCAATCGCCTTCCGAAGGGCACATTTGCGTGAACACAGATAACATTCGTCGGCGCACCGCATAGGAGCGCCGCGCCGTTCGTCAGTCGAGTATGCTCACGCACAGCACCGCGCCGCACGAGACCGAACCGCGTACACCCACAAGACGGGTGCGCTTCGGCTTGTCCGGCAAGCTTCTCCTGTTGACCTTGGTGTTCGTGACCGCCGCGGAACTCGCGATCTTCGTTCCCACCATGGCCAATTTCCGCATCTCCTGGCTGTCCGACCGGGTGGCTGCGGCGCGCACCGCCGCCCTGGTGCTGGACGCCGCGCCGGAGGAGACCATTCCCCCGGACCTCACCCGCCAGTTGCTCGCCAATGTCGGCGCCCAGCTGGTGGTGGTGAAGGCGCAGGATACCCGCCGCCTGCTCGCCATGTCCGACATGCCGCCGACCATCGACCAGCATCTCGACATGCGCGAAATCACGCCCTGGCACGCGGTGTGGGACGGGCTTGCCGGCGCCCTGGTCTATATCAGCCTGCACCTGCTGTTCGTGCGCCCCATGCGGCGCCTGACCGAGCGCATGAGCGCCTATCGCGAGGCGCCGGAGGATGCCTCGCGCATCATCACGCCCAGCGGGCGGGGCGATGAGATCGGCATCGCCGAGGAGGCGCTTGCGGAATTGCAACGCGAGCTCTCCCACACCCTGACGCAGAAGAGCCGGCTGGCGGCGCTCGGCCTTGCGGTCTCCAAGATCAATCACGACCTGCGCAATCTGCTCGCCTCCGCGCAGCTGATCTCGGACCGCCTGGTGTCCCTGCCCGATCCGGCGGTGCAGCGCTTCGCGCCCAAGCTGGTGGCCGCGCTCGACCGCGCCATCGCCTATTGCGAGCAGACCCTCTCCTACGGCCGCGCCCAGGAGCCTTTGCCCGACCGGCGCGACGTGGACCTTGGCGCCTTGTTCGACGAGGTGCGCGACATGCTCGGGCTCCATCCTGGCGCGGAAGGGGACGTGGACTGGGTGGTGACGCTCGATCGCCCGCTGACCGCCGATGCCGACCCGGACCAGCTGTTTCGGGTGATTCTCAACCTCTCCCGCAATTCGCTCCAGGCACTGGAAGGCCGCAAGCCGCGGCCGGCCGGGCGGGACCAGATCCGCGTCGCGGCGCGGCGGCACGACCATAGGGTCGAGATCGAGATTTCCGATACCGGACCGGGCATCCCGCCGGCCCGGCGCGACCGGCTGTTCTCGGCCTTCCAGGCCTCCGCGCGGGCCGGCGGGACCGGGCTCGGCCTGCCCATCGCCGAAGAGCTGGTGCGGGCCCATGGCGGCGAGATCCGCCTTCTGGACCGGCCGGGCGGGGCGACCTTCCTGATCACCATTCCCGACCGGGCGCAGGAAGCGCGGCCGCGCGGCCAGCGCCTGCGCGCCGGCTGAGGTTTCACGTGAAACCCGCGCGCACCGCGGACGAACCCCGGTTTACTGGCGCGCTTCGGCGCCTTCGCGGCGGATGACACCGCGATTTCCGGCGAAGGTTCGCCTTTCCGTCCGACCACCCGCCGGAGGCCCGCGACCCCCCCCTGCCCCGCGGGCGGCACCGACCGCGGCGCACCCGCCACGGCTTCCGATCCGACGCCGACGCGCGGAGGAAATATCCACAGGGCCGAAAATGGCGCACCGCACTTTGCCCTTGCCAGGGCAAAATAAAACCTGTAGCTCACACTTCCTCGCAAGCGGGTCGCCGCTTCGAGCCCTCGGGTTTCGACCCTGGGCGATCTTCGGATCGACAATGAGAAAACAGTGCGCCCGTAGCTCAGCTGGATAGAGCACCAGACTACGAATCTGGGGGTCAGGAGTTCGAATCTCTTCGGGCGCGCCATTGTTTTCAGAGGGTTAGCGGTGTGTCGGGGAAATGTTCCCCATCGCGTTCCCCATCAGATTAACGCCCTGTTTGTCGCCCGCCGCTGTAGCCGGCCGCGCCCTTTGGCAGTGATGGCTGCTGCCTTTTGCAGAGCGCCTTATAAGTGGTCATGCTGAGGGGGCGCCTGTGTCTCCGGAGAACGACGTTCGCGCGTGAGAGGGGCGCATCGGTCGCCTTTCAATAGGCTTCGCGTTCCTCCCGCCGGTTTTCATCCTTTACGATTGTCGCACCGGAGCTGCTGCGCCCCGTCCGTCACCGCCCTCACGGCGGCGCCCGCACCGGCCCGGATGCCGGCGGCAAGCGGGCTCATCAACGCCACGCCCTGCGAGTGGAAGGACGCGCTGGCGCGCACTTGGCTGGCGGCGGCCACCGCCGTCGAGGCGGGATTGACCACCGGTACGGCAGCGGCGGTGGTGCTGGCGCCGCTGGAGCGGAAGCGGCGCCGAACCACGATTTGAAACCGGTTCCGAAAACCGCGCTGCGGCGAACACGCCGGACGGTTCGGCGCAGCGCGAGGAGCGCCATCGCCTGAAAATATCACGCGATCTAGGGGCTCATTTGGCCCGCAGGCGCGGGAAGAGCCGTTCAGCCGTTCCGCGATAGATCGCGTAACGCTGGGATGCGTTAAGCGGATACTGGCCCAGCCGCTCGGTAAAGGCGACGGACCGTGCCAACGGCGCATAGGGCCAGTCGCTGCCGAACGTGATGTGGCTGACGTCGGTGAAGGCCAGCAGGCTCGGCAGCGCATAGGGACTGCTGGCCAACGCCGTGTCGAAATAAAACTTCCGAAGCCGGGCCAACCCCGGTTCGTCGGTTCCGTCTGGAGAAACCGATCGCGCAATGCGCTGTGACGCAAAAGGCAGGAATCCGCCAGCGTGAGACAGGATGAACCGGACGTCGGGATACCGCTCCAACCAGCCGGATTTCGCGATGTTGATGGCGGCCCGGGTGGTATCGAGGAGAAAATCCGCAACGTGCGGCGGAATTCCGGGAACCGGCTCGGCCGGAAGCTCTCCGGGATGAACAAAAACGACGGCTTTCCGCCTGTTCAGTTCCTCCATCAGCGGCGCCTGGGAGGCATTGCCCAGATATTCCCCCCTGACGCTGCTGAGCAGCACCACGCCGTCGGCTTTCAGCACATCGAAGCTATAGGCAAGCTCGCTGAGCGAGCCTTTCACGTCGGGAAGGGTTAAGGTGGCGAAGAACCCGAAGCGTCCAGGATGATCCTGCGCAACCTGGGCGGCGAAGTCATTCACCCGCCGCGCCATCATCGCGGCCTCCCGATCGTCGCCCAGATGAACGCCGGGCGTCGAAACGGAGAAAATGCCGGTCGCAATGCTCTCCCGCTCCATCAGTTCGACCGCACCATCTACAGACCACTTGGGAATGGGAAGCCCGCCGGCGGTAATGCCCCGCTCCTGCAGCCACTGTGCGTAGAACGGAGGCACGATATGATGATGGGTATCGATCTTGAGCGCTGGGGAATCGGCGCCGGCGAGGGCGTCGTGTCCCGTCAATGCGGCGGTGGCGACCACTCCAAGCAAAAAATCACGTCTGATCATGTCGCACTCCAGGCTGGCACTGGTTTGGGTTGGTGATGCAGAAGGCGGAGGAGCCGACGCCTCGGGTATCAGCGGCACGGGACGCAGCAGGCCAAGGGGACATCGCGCGGGCGATCGGACCCTGCGCGGAACGGTCAGGCGACGGCGACGAGGCGCCCGAGTTTCGCGCCGTCGTCCAGAAGTTCCTGGCTGCTCGATTCGTGCACGATTTGACCGCGATTGAGCACCATGGCGCGCGCCGTCATCGACAGCGCCAGCCGCGCATGCTGTTCCACGACGATCACCGAGAGCCCCGCGTCGCGGATAAGCCGGCCGACCACGGCGGCGAGCTCCTGGACGATGATCGGAGCCAGGCCTTCCATGGGCTCGTCGAGCAGGAGCAGCCGCGGATTGGTCACCAGCGCCCGGGCGATCGCCACCATCTGCTGCTCGCCGCCGGACAATTGGTTGCCAAGGTTCGAGCGCCGTTCCCTGAGGCGGGGAAACACATCGTAGATCGCCGCCAAGGTCCAAGGCCCGTCGCGTGCCACCGTCGTCAGATGCTCTTCGACGGTGAGCGAGGGAAACATGGCGCGCTCCTGCGGCACCCAGCCCAGCCCGGCGCGTGCCCGCCTGTGCGGCGGGGCGTTGGAAATATCGCTGCCGGCGAATCGGACGCTGCCCGAATGCCGCACGGTAAGGCCCATCAGCGTACGCATCAGGGTCGATTTGCCGACGCCATTGCGCCCGAGAAGCGCGAGGCTTTCTCCCGCCCGCATCGAGAAGGAGATGTTATCAAGCACGCGGGCCTGACCATAGCCGGAACAAAGCCCTTCGATCTTCAGCAAATCAGCCATGGGCACTTTCCCCCAGATAGACCTCGCGCACGCGCGGATCGGCCATGATCTCGTCCGGAGCGCCTTCGGTGAGCACCTTCCCGCCGACCAGAACCGTGATGCGTTGGGAAAAGCGCCGCACCAGATCCATGTCGTGCTCGATGAACAGGATGCTGACATCCGATGGCAGGCGCGCGATGACCGAGAAGACTTCACTGCTTTCACCCGCGGGGATACCCGCCGCAGGCTCGTCCAGAAGCAGGATCCGGGGGCGGCTGGCGAGCGCCAGCGCGATTTCCATCAGCCGCTGTTTGCCGTAGGCGAGTGTCTTCACCTCCACACCGGCCTGAGCCTCGAGGCCGAGGTCGGTGATCAGGTCCATCGCCTCCTCGATTTCCGCCACATGCGACTTGAGCGGACGGAACCAGCTCTCGGCCAGATTCTTGCGTTCCAGGATGGCGAGCAGCACGCTGTCCAGCACCGTCAGGCCCGGAAACAGGTTGTTGATCTGGAAGGTGCGGGCAATGCCCTTCCTGACCCGCCGTTCCTGCCGATCGGCCGTCACGTCCTCGCCGCCGATAAAGACGCGGCCGGATGTCGGCGCGAGCACGCCGGTCAGCATGTTGATGAAGGTGGTCTTGCCGGCCCCGTTCGGGCCGATCAGGGCATGCCGAGCCCCGACCGGAAGCCGGAAGTCGATGTCGCTGTTGGCGATGAAGCTGCCCCAGACCTTGGTCAGCCGCTCGGTGGACAGCGCGATACCGGCGTCGGCCGAAAGAATGCTGGTGTCTGCTCTCATGGCGCCGCCCTTGCGAACTTGGTCTTCACGGTCTGGAGCAGGCGGCGCCCAGCCCCGACGATGCCACCGCGGGCGAACAGCACGACTGCCATCAGCAGCAGGCCCATCCAGAATTCCCAGTAGACCGGGTTCATATCCGCGAGATAATCGTGGGCGATCATGAACACCGTCGTGCCGATCAGGGCGCCATAGAGACGCCCCGTGCCGCCGAGCACCAGCATCACCAGGAAATCCGCCGACCGACCGACCGACAGCGAGTCGATGCCGACGAATTGCGTCGTCTGGGCAAGCAGTCCGCCGGCAATGCCCGTCACCCCGGCGGACAGTGTGAAGGCGATGCGCAAACGCTGGTCGACCGACGCCCCGAGGGCGGGCATGCGGCTCACGCCCTCGCGGATCGCCCGCAGCGACAGCCCGAAGGGCGAGGATACGACGAGGCGCAGCAGGACGAAGACGAGGATCAGGACACCGTAGACATACCACCAGGCGGTCCGGCCATAGAGATCGAAGGAAAAGACGCCGAAGATCGGCCCAATCTCGAAGCCGGAAAGGCCGTCCATGCCGCCGGTGACGGAACTCAGCCGATTGGCGAGCTCATAGACGACAAGGCCGATGGCGAGCGTCACCATCAGCCGCGTCAGATCCTTGCCCCGCACCACGAGAAAACTTGCGAGGAAGCCGAGCGCAAGCGAGACGGCCCCCGCCAGAAGCAGGCCGGTCAGCGGCTCCTTCCAGCCCTGGACCGCCAGGAGGCCCGCAGTATAGGCCCCGACGCCGAAAAAGGCGGCGTGCCCGAGGGAAACAATGCCAGCATATCCAAGCACCAGATCAAGAGCCAGCACGGCGACCGCATAGGTCATGATCGAGACGCCGAGCGCCAGATTGTCGGGCACGAGGAAAAAGGCCAGCGCCGGCAGCAGCCAGGCCAGCACCTCAACCGGACGCGGCCGCGGACTGGCCAACCGCTCGATCGCGGACGAACGAGGGCTCATGGGGAAACTCCCGGAACTGGAACCATTGGCCGGTTTCGTGTGGACAGGCGAGCAAGGGTCATGCGCGCTTGCCTCCCAGCCCTGTGGGGAAGGCAAGGAGCAGGACGATCATCAGCACGTAGATGATGAATGCTCCGGCTTGCGGGACATAGTATTTCCCCGCCACATCGAAGACACCGAGGATCATCGCGGCAATCAGCGGTCCCCGGATGGTGCCGGCGCCGCCGACCACGACGACCAGAAGAAAATAGACCATGTATTTCAGCGGAAAGCCGGGATCGAGCCCGAGCACTTCGATGCCGAGTGCTCCCCCCAATCCGGCAAGCCCGGTCCCGAGCGCGAAACACAGGCTGAAGATGAGCCCCACATTGATGCCGAGGCCGGCAGCGGCATCCTGGTTGTCGACGGCGGCTCGGACCTGGGCACCGAACCGGGTCTTCGACAAGATGAGATGAAGCGCCAGCGTGATCAGCCCAACGCATGCAATGAGCAGCAGGCGGTATCTGCCAAGATCAATCCCGTAGACACGTATCTGCCCCTGCAGGAAGGACGGCATCACACCCATCTGCTGGCCCGCGCCGAAGAAATAGTGCGCGGCGGCGATGGAGGAAAGGACGAATCCAAAGGTAAATAGCACCTGGTCGAGATGCGGCGCCTTGTAAAGCCGCCGGAAGAGCAGGCGTTCGGCGACGAGGCCGAAGAGCCCCGCCCCGACGAAGGCGACCGGCAGTGTGGCGAGAAACGGCAGGCCGCTTCTTTGCGAGAGGGAGGCGCTGATATAGCCCCCCGCCATGGCAAAGGTGCCGTGAGCCAGATTGATGAAATTCATCAGGCCCATCGTGATGGACAAGCCGACGCCGATCAGGAACAGAAGGCTTCCGTATGCCAGCCCATCGAAAAGAATGCCGAGGATGTTGCTTGCCATGCTGACCTCTGGAGCGTTGGCGGGCGTGGCTAGTGCGAGGCGCTGTCGCGGCTGGCGGGAAACTCCTGGAACTCCACGTTGGCGAGCGTGCCATCGACACGCTCGACCTTGCGGACATAGACGGTCTGCACGATGTCGCGGGTCTTCGCGTCAATCTCGATCGGACCTCTCGGGCTTTCGAATTTTTCACCCTTCAGCGCTGCGACGAGCGCCGGACCGGACGCATTGCCGCCAGTCTTCTCCAGCCCGCGATAGAGCGCGGCCATGCCGTCATAGGCGGAGACGGACATGAAATTCGGCCATTTGTCGTTCGGGAATTCGGCAAGATATGCCTTAACGAAGGCTTGGTTCTTGGGCGATTTGTGCGCCATGGAATAATGTCCCGTGGTCACCACGCCGATACCGGCCTCGCCCGTCTGCTCGATGGTCAGTTCGTCCGTCAGATCGCCCGTGCCGAGCATGACTATGTTTTCCGCCGACAAGCCCCGCTGATTGAACTCCTTGATGAAATTGATCGTGGCTTCGCCCGGCGGCAGCCAGGTGAAGACGGCGTCCGGCTTGCCATCCTTGATGCGCTGGACGAACGGTGCGAAGTCGGGGTTCTGGGCCGGCACGCGCAAAGTCCCGGCAACCTCGCCGCCCGCGGCCTTCAGGCCACGCGTGAAGGCCGCTTCAGCGTCGTGGCCGGCCGTGATGTCGGCAACCACAGTGTAGATTGTCTTGTAACCTTGCGCGCCGGCATAGTGACCGGCCGGCTCGGTTATCTGCGGCAAGGTCTGGCCAATGCGGATCATATAAGGGTTGGCGGCGGTGATGCCCGATGACGTGGCGTTCAGCACGATCATCGCCTTGTCCGCTTCCTTGGCGAGCGGCGCGGCGGCGAGCGCCGACGCGGTGAAGGTGAAGCCGACCAGCACATCGACCTTGTCCCGAACGATCAGATCTTGCACCGCGCGGCGGGCGCGGTCGGGCGCGATCCCGCCATCATCCTTGATGATGAACTCGATCTTCTTGCCCGCGACGACATCTCCATGTTCTTTCATGAACAGTTTGATGCCGTTCTGCATCTGCTGGCCGTATTGGCTGAACGGACCCGACATCGGCAAGACAAGGCCGACCTTGACCGTATCGGCGGCGAACGCCGGAAAGGCGATAACGAGCGCGGCTGTCGCACTCAACAGGAACTGGCGCCTGATCATACCATTTTCCTCCTCAAGTCTTTTTCGTTGACTGTAATTGGCGTTACATAACGAGATCTCGGGCGATGACGCAGGCTGCGCCGCTATCGCTTGACGCGGGCCGAGGCCGGCTCCAGGCGTCCAGAGAACGGACGCCTGATCGCGGCCCGACGCGATCCGGCCTTCGACAGAGCGAAGCCCAACCTTGGCGCTGAAAAACGGCTATGCCTCACCGACGAAAGGTCGTGAGGTATCGCAAAGAGGGAGCTGGCGGGGCGCTTTCCGAAAGGAGATGGTCAACGCTGGGGCACCCCAGCTCATCTGCTTGGTCATGTTGTTTCCTCCAGCGCGGGCCTTATTCGGGCGGACCCTTTATTTCTAAGCCAGCTATCGCCACGCTTAACTTTCGTTTCAATAGCGGCGTCATCTATGGGCACATAGTGCACCGGATGGCGGTCACAGCCTTCGTTCGAATGCCGTCGACGACGCTGCCAGTCTGTCTCGCGCTCGCTTTGTGAGCGCTCACCGCCTGATCTGGGACTTCCAGCTGCCTCGTCGGGCTCGGTGGTCAGGCGGTCCGCCAGCCGCGCCGCCAGGCCGCGAGCGGGGTGCCGAATGCCGCCATCTTGCGCACGAGCCACAGTGCGGCGTTCAGGGGGTGGCCAAGACAAGCGGCCCCGCTGCCGCTAGAGATCTTCTCGCCGCCGCGCGTCATGATCATCGGCAACAGCTTGAGATCCAGCCCCGCAAGAGGCACTGGCACCGCGCCCAGAACGACGAGGCCGGAGGAGGCGTTGTCAGCGACAGTGTCGTTAAACCGGATATCCCATCCCGCAATGCGGCTACCCACCACTTCGATGGCAGGAAGGGCGAAGTCGACGGCTTGGATCAGTTCCGTCAGCGGCGCGTCCGCGGCGGGAAGATCGCGCTTTAGGACCAGCGCGATCTCAGCTTCGACCTTCGGCTGCATGAGCCGGGCCACCGGGATTTCTTCGTCGTCGCCGAAGATCATGTCGGAAAAGAGCGTGCCGAAGTCCGGCTGGTCGACACCGAGCTGGGCTTGAACCGCCTTCGCGGTCAGGCCGATTTTGCGACCGACGACCCTGCGGCCTCGACCCCGCCAATATTCAACATTGGCGCGCTGCACGGCATAGGCGGTCTCCCCGCCGTCGTCGGGCAGCCGGCCTCGGATCGGGGCGATCGCCGCGCCGCTCTCTTCCGCGGCTCTCAATTCGGCGGCCAGCGCTGTGACAAGTTCTGAAGAGGGCATCTTATGTCTCCTGAGCCGCGGCGGGCCATCGGGGCATTCGGTTCGGCGAGGGGGTCATTCGGCTGCGGCCACACCGTGCGGAAGCAGCAGCTCCGGCGCGGCATGGCCCTTGCGGGAGGTGTAGGCCATGGCCCTCGCAACGTCCCGGGAGACGTCTTTGACGCGCATCGGCGAGGAGGTGGCGGCCACGATGCGGTCGGGTCGCAGGAACACGATCGGCTCGGGCCAATTGCCGAACCAGTCCTTGAGGGACCCCTGCACGTCACCGATCTCCACAATGCCATGGAGGGGATCGGTCCGGAAACCAAGCGCGTCGTCGGGACGGCTGCCAAGTTGAACGTCCGGCTTGACACTGATGAAGACGGCGCCGAGCTCGCGCCACATGGCGACTTGCTCCAAGTCCATATACTGCAAGGGATTGCTGCCCCAGGCGATGATCGCGAAATTCGCCCCAATGACGTCGTCCAACCGCACGACCTCGCCAGAGAGCCGGCGCACCCGCGGCTGTATGAAGAGACGGCCGATCGGGCTCTTGCGCGGATCGCCGGTCCGGCTCGGCACCACGACGCCCCGGGTGAAGCGCGGCATGGGCTTGAAGCGCATTTCCAGGAGGTAGCGCTGGACCGGAGGGATCAGGTTCAGGATGCGAGTGGTGACGTCACGGACCGTGTTCAGGAAAGCATAGGGCGGGTTAAACACTTTGCCGACCATGACCGACAAGTCGATCATCGCCTTGGCATGGTCGCGGCGCTCGTGCTGATAGGTGTCGAGCAGCTCTTCGCCGAGCCGGCCCTTTGCGACCATCGCCAGCTTCCATCCCAGATTGGCCGCGTCGCGGATGCCGCTGTTGTAGCCCTGTCCCTGCCAGACCGGCATGATGTGTGCTGCGTCGCCCGCCAAAAGCACCCGCCCGACACGGAAGCGGGTGGCGAGGCGGGCATTGTGGTTGTAGATGCGCTGCCGGATCAGTTTCGCTCTGTCCGGGTCGTCGATGACCCGCGCGAGCAGCGCGCGGATGGCTTCGGGTCGGCTGAAATAGGCTTCGTCCTCGCCTTTCGTCACCATGAATTCGAACCGGCGCACGCCGTGCGGAAGCGCGGCGGAAACATAAGGCCGTTTCGGATCGCAGCAGAGATAGAGATTCGGGGTGCCGACCGGGTCATTCTCGACGTCGATGACGAGCCACTTGTTCGGGGCGGTCTTCCCTTCGAAGGCCAGCCCTAGGGAGTCCCGCACCGGGCTGCGCCCGCCGTCAGCACCGACGAGATAGGCGGCCTCGATCGCATATTCTCCTTCCGCACCGGCGACGTGCGCGACGACGCGGTCGGCGTCCTGCCTGAGCCCGACGAAGCTGGTGGCGAAGCGCACTTGAACATTCGGGAAGCGCGACAGTCCCTCGAAGAGAATGCGGTCGGCCTGCGGCTGGATGAAGGCGTTGCGGCGCGACCATCCGAATTCGTCGGTGCGCGGCTCGATCGAGGCCCAGCAGCGGCCCGACGCGGTTAGAAAACGCATCCAGTGATTGGGCGTCGTATGCGGCTCGATCGCGTCGGCCAGACCAATGGCCTGCATGGTGCGCATGGATTCATCGTCGATGCCAATGGCGCGAGGATAGTCGATGAGCTGCGCAAGACTTTCTATGACGATGGTCTGGATGCCATATCCGCCGAGGTAATTGGCCAGCGTGAGACCAACCGGGCCTGCTCCGACGATTAAGACTTCAGTTTTTACAGTAGACAGGCTCTGATCTGTGGCGTCACGGCCAGAGGTGCTCGGATTGGCGTGCATGGGCAATCCTCCATGGACAAGAGCGAACGCGCGCGAGCCCGATACGGCCTCCCGCGAGGCAGGTCGTCGCGGATCACGTGCAGGGAATTTGAAGGGAACGTTTTTCGCGGACGGATCAGGAACGCTGGATCGCGCACAGACCGAAGTCGCTTCGGCACGTTTATGCCACGTTATGGCTAGTCATCAGCTTCCTCCGCATGGAACCCATTGAGGCAGGTTCCAACTTTTTCTTAAGGGGACGCTATCGTCGGCATTGCTAGGGCTGCAATGGCCATGTCATCTATGTTCACTCAGTGCACGGGAAATGAGGACAATCGGGGTGGGGTCGAAAACCGAATCTCCTTACAAGACAGTGCAGGGCCTCTCGCGTGGGCTTGCGGTTTTGCGGGCGCTGAACCAAGCAGAAGGCGGGTGGGCGACAATACGGGAACTGTCTGAAGCAACGGGGCTGCATAGAACGACGATCCGTCGTCTGCTGGAGACGCTTCAGGACGAGGGTCTCCTGCGCCGCTCCAACTCGGATGACAGCTATCGGCTGACCCCGGAAGTCCGCAACCTGAGCGAGGGCTATCGCGAGGAGGAATGGATATCGCAAGTGGCCTCCAACGTCCTCGGCGAATTGCTGCTCAAGGTCGTCTGGCCCTCGGATCTGGCAACATTGGACGGACTGGACATGTGTGTGCGCGAAACCACGCATCGCTTCAGTCCGCTCTCGTTCAATAGTGTGACCGTTCGCAGACGTATGTCCTTGACGCAGACTTCGGTCGGTCGAGCTTATCTTGCCTTCTGCCCGGACGATGAACGTGAGGAATTGATCGATCGGCTGGCGGCGCAGCCGGGCTCACGCCTGGTTGGGCGGGGCCGCGACGCCTTCCGGAGCCTGCTGAACCAGCACAGGCAAGCCGGCCATGCCCACAACAATGGCGAATGGGAGCAGGAGCCGAGGATCCTCGCCTTGGCGGTGCCAGTGCTTCACGGCGGGCGGGTGGCGGGCTGCATCAACATCGTCATGCTGCGGTCTGCGCTTACGCTCGCCGATGCGCGGAAAAAATTCCTCGTCCCGTTACGATCCGCAGCCAGCAAGATCGAGGATTATCTTTCTTCTCCCCGCGTATAGAAAAGGGCCGGGAAACCCGGCCCTTTTGCTATTTCCGGCGCAGACCGGCGGATCCTGTTGTATCCCGGCCTCGGCTGCCTGGAGCGGTGTCGATGGGGTCGCCGTACCAGGTCAGGCCCTCGGGGAAGTTTTCCTTCTTCCATTCGATGGCTTCCCAATCCGGGTCGAAGATCAAATAACCGCCGGCATAAAGTTCGACGCGGTGATCCGAGCCGGGGTCGAACACATAGAGATACATTGCCTGGCCGATGCCGTGCTTCCCCGGACCGACGCCGTAGGAAACCTCCAGGTCGCGGATCACGTCGGCGGCGGTGAGCACGTCGGAGAAATCCTGCAGGTTGAAGGCAACGTGGTGAAGCTGAGCCTTCTTGTCCAGACGATTGGCGACGATCGCGAGATCGTGCACCTGGGGTGTTACCGACATCCACGACGCCATCACCGTGTCCGGCTGATCTGGCAGATAAGCAAATTCCCGGCGTTTGAAACCGAGGTTGTCCCTCACCCACTGCTCGGCCTGGTTGATGGTCGACGGCGATGTCTGGATGTTGAAATGATCGATCCGGCGCACCCCGAGACCCCGGCGCTTCGACGAGTTCGAAGGCAGTCGCGAACGCAACGCCTCAGGCGCCCGCGGCTTATCGATATCGAAATAGAGTTCAAAGGGGTGTTCGCCGCCGGGGAGGAGAAAACGGATCGCCGTCCCGCGGCCTGCTTCCGTGCCCGCCGGCACTTCGACAACCTCGATGTCCTGCTGCTTCAGAGCATCGTGGAAGAGTTCGACATCCTGGGGCCGCCTGACGCGAAAGCTGTAGGCATTGACGATCGCTTCGTCTTGCTCGGTCAGGACCAAGGAGTGATGGCCGAGTTCCTGGTAGCAGCGAAGATAGGAGACGTTGCCCCTGCGTTCGACTTCCTCCATTCCGAGGGTGTCACGGAAGAACGAAAGGGATTTCTCGAGGCTCTTTGTCCCGAGGTTGATTGACCCGCACTGGGCGATCTGCGGACCGGGATCGAAGCGATCTGAGAGCAGCGACATTGATTCCTCCAACATATTGGGATGGGATTTTTGTGCGGCGGTCCGTGCTTTAAACGGCCATTCCGATCGTCCACCTGACACCGAGCGGCGACGGCCCCCGCCCCGAGAATGTGCAGAGCACGTCCTAAGAGCCTGTTTGGAAAAGTCGGACGGGTCGGCCCGCCGGGTCTTTCCGGCGTCCGGTTCGTCGAAACCTTGGCCCGATGCGCGGCATCGCGCCGGCGGCTTCTCCTGCCGGATCGCCAAAATCCCTCGACGTCCCTCAGCCGCCGTTTTCCCAAACAGGCTCTAAGCGACATCGCGCCAGGCGCTGGGCCACCGCGCACATGGCCCGCAAACCCGATGCCTGAAAACAGCCTCTGAGCGGGCCGTTGTCCGCTCCCACAACACCGACTGCTAGCAAGGGTGCGCCTGCATCCACAATGCGAGACGCGCGGCCAGTGCGCACAGTGCACATGCCTGCCCGCCGAATGGCCCGGCCTGCGTCAGCCGGCCTGAAGACGCCGATTGGGGTCGCGCCACGCGGGCGTCGCGCCGCCGCGCAGGCCCGCGCACCGGCCGGTGCACTCCGTGCCCACTATGACAGGACTGGTTGTCGGGCCTCGGTTACCGCTGGTACCACTCGCTCCTGACCGTGTCCGGCTTGGGGCAGGTCTCGTGCCTAACAAGAGGAATGCGGCTCATAGAATGAGCCGTGGCGTTCCATGGGATCTTCGTCCGAAATCCATGGCCCGTTTCGCTTCAGATCCTCGACGGCAATTGAGGGAGGGCCCCGCATGGGTCAGGATTTTTCCGAATCCGCCACCAGCCGTTTCGCCAAGATTTCCGATGGCGGGCAGCAATTCAATATTCATTACAATGACTGCGACCCCGGTACGGGAGGTGAGACGATCGTCATGCTCCACGGCTCCGGGCCGGGGGCCAGTGGCTGGGCCAACTTCAATCGCAACATCACGCCCCTGACCGACGCCGGCTATCGCGTGGTCCTTCTTGATTGTCCCGGCTGGAGCAAGAGCGACACGGTCATATGCACCGGCTCACGATCGGAGCTGAATGCGCGGATCCTCAAGGGGCTGGTGGACCACCTCAAGCTGGAGAGCCTCCACATACTGGGCAACTCCATGGGAGGGCACAGCGCCGTGGCCTTCGCGCTGGCGCATCCGAACCGCGTCGGCAAGCTCGTGCTGATGGGTGGCGGAACCGGGGGCGTCAGTTCATTCGTGCCGATGCCAACGGAGGGCATCAAGCTGCTTCAGGCCCTGTATCGCGATCCAACGATTGAGAGCTTGAAGAGGATGATGAACGTCTTCGTCTTCGACACGAGCGACCTGACCGAAGATTTGTTCCAGACCCGACTCGAAAACATGCTGGCGCGGCGGGATCATCTTGAGAATTTCGTGAAGAGCTCGGCCGCCAACCCACGCCAGTTTCCCGACGTCGGCCACCGCCTCGGCGAGATTTCCGCTCCGACGCTGGTCATCTGGGGCCGCAACGACCGCTTCGTCCCGCTCGATGTGGGTCTTCGTCTTGTTTCAGGGATCCCGAATTCGGAGCTTCACGTCTTCAACAATTGCGGCCACTGGGCGCAATGGGAGCACTCCGCCAAGTTCAATCGCATGGTCCTGGACTTCCTCAAGCACTGAGGTCGCCGAGCAAGATATCGCCTGTGCCCATCCTGCTGCCTCGCTCAGGCCGGGCGAATTCCGGGGCAATCTCCATTGCCTCGACGCGTGAAATCGGCGCTGCCGATACGGTCGAATGCGGGAGACATCGGAAGGGAGCCCGACCGCGATATTTTCGTGTCCGTGAGCCGCCCGGAGCATGCCCATCATCGAATGAATGCTTCGGCAGCAGATCGGCGCAGCCGTCGTTTCCCCAATCACATCGCAGGAACCTGAACCGTGAAATTGCTGCGTTATGGCCAGAAGGGCGAGGAAAAGCCGGGGCTCGTCGACGCCGAAGGGCGTATTCGCGATCTCTGCGCTCATCTAACGGATATCAGCCCCGCGACGCTGGCGCCCCCTGTGCTCGCCGAATTGTCCCGCCTCGACCCGCTCTCGCTTCCCCTGGTCGAAGGCACGCCACGACTTGGCGTGCCGATCGCCTCGGTCGGCAAGTTCATCGCCATTGGGCTGAACTATGTCGACCACGCCATCGAGGCCGATCTACCGATCCCCAAGGAACCGGTGGTCTTTACGAAGGCCATTTCCTCGCTCTCGGGGCCGAACGACACCGTGATGCTGCCAAAGGAGTCCGCGAAGGGCGATTGGGAAGTCGAACTCGGCATCGTGATCGGCACCCGTGCCTCCTATGTGGAGGAGGAGGGCGCGCTTGCTCATGTCGCCGGCTACTGCCTCGTCAACGACGTGTCCGAGCGCGAATACCAGCTCGAGCGTGGTGGCACCTGGGACAAGGGAAAAGGCTGCGACACATTCGGGCCTGTCGGCCCCTGGCTGGTGACACGAGATGAGGTCGGCGATCCGCAGAATCTCGACATCTGGCTCGATGTGAACGGCGTGCGCATGCAGGCCGGCAATACCCGGACAATGATCTTCTCCTGTGCGGAGATCGTCAGCTACCTCAGCCGGTTCATGACGCTGATGCCAGGCGACATCATCACCACCGGAACGCCGCCCGGAGTCGGCATGGGCAAGAAGCCGTCACCGATCTATCTCAGGCCCGGCGACGTGATGTCTCTTGGGATCGAAAGGCTTGGGAGCCAGCGCCAGGACGTCGTCGCCTGGACGCGCGCTTGAGGAATTGAGCGATGGTATTCGCCGAACGTTTTCGCAATCGCGCCGCCATCGTGACCGGCGGCGCTTCCGGCATTGGCGCTGACGTGGCACGACGTCTGGTGGCCGAAGGTGCCAGAGTGAGCCTTTGGGATTTGCAGGTGGAAGCACTGGCCGCCGCCAGGACGGCGACGGGCGCCCTTGATGTCCAGGCGCTCGACATCTGCGACGCCGCAGCGGTAACCCAGGCGATGGATGCGAGCATCATCGCGCTTGGCGGGCTCGACATTCTGGTGGCGAGCGCAGGCATTACCGGCCCCAATCTTCCGGTGCGGGACTATCCGGCCGATGCGTGGCGTCGGGTGATCGATGTGAACCTCAACGGCCTATTCTACTGCAACCAGGCCGCCATTCGCGCCATGGAGCCGAAGGACTACGGCCGGATCGTCAACATTGCTTCCATCTCCGGCAAGGAGGGGAACCCCAACGCCTCCGCCTACAGCGCCTCGAAGGCTGGTGTGATCGGCTTCACCAAAGCCCTCGGCAAAGAGGTGGCCCGGACGAATATCCGGGTCAACTGCGTGACGCCGGCCGCGGTGCGGACGCCAATCTTCGATCAGATGACGCGGGAGCATATCGATTTCATGCTGTCGAAGATTCCTGTCGGCCGCTTCGGAACGATTGAAGAAATGACCTCACTGGTGTGCTGGCTCGCCAGCGACGAGGCGTCCTTCTCGACCGGCGCCGTCTTCGACGTGTCCGGGGGCCGCGCGACCTATTGATCGCATCGGGGATCGAGACTTACGGCCGCGCGGCATCGGGCACGGCGCTCCCGGAGACGCGCCGTGAAATCCGATCCGTGGTCGTGCGCGCCGGTCGCGAGATGGCGGCGGAACGGGGATTGGCTTTCGTGTTCCGCCTTCCGGTGGCGTCCAACGCGCGCAACGGGCTTTACACCGCGGGCCGCCTGATGGTGACAAGATCGCCGCCGCCCAACACCTGCGCAGGCGCGCCCAGTTGCGCCCGGGCGAGCCGCAGATCAGCCCGTCAGGGCAAAAACGCGCCTGATGGCAAAAGCTGCAGCGGTTTGAGCCGCTGCGGCGCCCTACTCCGCCGCGACACTGAGCATGGGCGAGGAGGGTTCGAGCGGCATATCAAGGGCAACCGCCTCAGCGATCATCTGAGCAGTCGCAGCTGACAGGGTCCAGCCGAGATGCCCATGGCCGGTGTTGTAGAACACGCCCCGCCGCTTCCCGGGCCCGACACGCGGCATCATGTCCGGCATCATCGGACGCAGACCGGCCCAAGGCACCACCCGCGCCGTGGACGCCTGCGGAAACAGCTTGCGCGTCCACTCCACCAGAGGGCGAATGCGATCCGCACGGATGTCGCGGTTCTCGCCGTTAAACTCAGCGGTCCCAGCAACGCGGAAGCGATCTTTCCCGAGGCGGCTTGTGACAATCTTGGTCTGGTCGTCGAGCAGGCTCACCCAGGGCGCCCCGTTCTGGCTGGCCTCATCATCAAGCATCACGGTGATCGAATAGCCCTTCACCGGATAAACGTTCACACGATCCCCCAACTGAGCGGCAATCGCCCGTGACCCCACGCCTGCGCACACCACGACAGCATCGAAGCTATGGGTCTCGTGGACAGCGGGCGCGACTTCATCCGCCGGGGAAATCGTGAGCGAAATGTCGATACGAGGTCGGGAGCCCTGAAGAGAATGCCGGACGGAGTCGACCGCCGCCTCATTGAGGAAATGGACGTTACGGCGCCGGCACGCTTTCGCAAGACCACGCGTGAAGAGATGGATATCTCCAGTTGAGTCTGATTCCGTGAAGAAGCCGCCGTAATAGTTTCCATGGAGGGTGGGCTCGATCTCATGGATCTCAGCGGGACCTAGCGCTCGCCGCGGCAATCCACCTTGCGCGTAGAGCGCACTGGCACGGGCCGCGGCCTCGAAGCCGGATTTGTCGCGATAGATATGCAGAATGCCGCGCTTTTCGAGATTGAAATCTATGCCCTCACGCTTCGCCACGTCGAACATGTAGTCGCGGGCCCGGATGGCGAGGCGAGTGGTCTCGATGGTGTTCGCTTTGTAATTTGGGATGTTGGCCAGAAACTCGGCCATCCAGGAATATTTGTGCCAGGACGGCTTCGGATTCATCAGCAGGGGCGCATCCTGCCGGAACATCCATTTGATGCCTTTCAGCACAGTTGCCCAGGAATTCCAGACTTCAGCGTTGGAGGCCGAAAGCTGTCCGCCGTTCGCGAAGGAGGTTTCCATCGCCGCGTAGCGCTGACGATCGATGACGGTGACGTCATAACCCCGCTCACTCAGGGCATAAGCAGTGGTAATGCCGGTTATACCGGCTCCAATGACGGCAATGCTGCGCATGGGGCTCTCCCGCGCTTGAGGACAACATGACATGGATGCCTCTGGCATCCAGCCGACTGCCCCCAATCTGTCACGGTACCTGAGAGCTCGCCCCGAGGTGGACGGTGCACCACCGCCGTCATTCGGGCTTCCCCTTCGGTGGGCGCCTGCCAACCGGGCGGCGCCTCTCTCCAGATCGTCCTGATTATGCGGTCCTTTTTGCCTGAGAGTTTCCTTGGGGGGTTGCTCCGTCGGCGCCGACATATGTCCGGGAGGACTGCAGATCTCTCCCGCATAATCATTATCAGACCCGCGACCAATTGCACACAATCACGGCATGCTCAAGACCTCGCGTGAGGCGAAGAGACATTTATTAGATATTCTGGTCATCCCGGCACTGATCAGGTTGATTCAACCTGATCAGGCTAGGCTCTAACCCAACGCACCACACGCGATGGAGACTTTCAGCGAAGAATTTTTCTCCGCACCGCCTGGAAAGCCGGACGGCACGGAGAAAATCCTGCTCACGCGAGAGCGTCCGCTACCGCCTTGCCGCAGGTCGCGGTATCTGCCCGGCCGCCGATGTCGCCGGTCCGCGAGGCCGGGTCGATCAAGGTGCGCTCCATCGCCCTCACGATCGCCGCCGCCGCGTCCGCCTCGCCGAGATGCTCGAGCATCATCGCCGCCGACCAGATCTGACCAAGCGGATTGGCGATCCCCTTGCCGGCGATGTCCGGCGCGGAGCCGTGCACCGGCTCGAACAGCGAAGGGAAGGTCCGGTCGGGATTGATGTTGCCGGACGGTGCGATGCCAATGGTGCCGGTGCAGGCCGGGCCGAGATCGGAGAGGATGTCGCCAAACAGATTGGAGGCCACCACCACGTCGAACCGGTCCGGGTTCAGCACAAACTGCGCCGTGAGGATGTCGATGTGGTACTTGTCGGTCCGCACCTCCGGATAGAAGGCCTTCATCGCCTCCACCCGCTCGTCCCAATAGGGCATGGTGATCGCGACGCCGTTCGACTTTGTCGCCGAGGTCAGGTGCTTGGCCGGACGCCGCATCGCCAGCTCGAACGCGTATTTCAGCACCCGGTCGACGCCGTGGCGCGACATTACGGTTTCCTGCACCACGATCTCACGCGGCGTGCCGGGATACATGCGCCCGCCGATCGAGGTATATTCGCCCTCGGTGTTCTCGCGGACCACCCAGAAGTCGATGTCGCCCGGCTTGCGGCCGACGAGGGGCGAGGGCACGCCCGGCATCAGCCGGACCGGACGCAGGTTCACATATTGGTCGAACTCGCGACGGAACTGCAGCAGCGAGCCCCACAGCGACACGTGGTCCGGGACCGTGTCCGGCCAGCCCACCGCGCCGAACAGGATCGCGTCGGACGAGCCGATGCGCTCCTTCCAGTCTTCCGGCATCATCTCGCCATGACGGGCGTACCAGTCGCAGCAGGCGAATTCGTGCCAGGTCTGTTCGAGCGTGAAGCCGTAGAGCGAAGCGGCCTTCTCGAGCACTCGCGTCGCCTCGGGCATGACTTCCTTGCCGATGCCATCGCCAGGAATGACGGCGATCCGGTAGCGTCTGTCGGTCATTTACGTTTCCTCATGTGGTTGATGTCAGGCCGATGTCAGGCCATCGGGTCGAGCTTCAGCCCGCCCATGTGGAATGCCTTGGGCTCGAGATATTCGGCGATGCCGAGATATCCGCCCTCGCGGCCAAGCCCGGACTGCTTCACGCCGCCGAAGGGCGCGACCTCCATGGAGATGGCGCCGGTATTCAGCCCCACCATGCCGAATTCGAGCGCCTCGCCCACCCGCCAGGCGCGGTGCATGTCCTCGGTGAAGAAATACGCCGCAAGTCCGAAAGGCGTGCCGTTGGCGATCGCGATCGCTTCCGCCTCGGTCTCGAACCGGAAGATCGGCGCCACCGGGCCGAAGGTTTCCTCATTGGCCAAAAGCATGTCGGTGGTGGCACCGGTCAGCACCAGAGGCGCGACGAAGCGCGTCTCGTCGAGCCCGCTATGGGCCTGCGCCGCCACGCGCGCGCCCTTGCTCATCGCATCCTCAACATGTGCGCGGACCTTGGACGCGGCCGCGGCATTGATCAGCGGACCGATACCGACGCCAGCCTGTGTACCCGGACCAACCGCCTGCGCTTTGACCTTCTCGCCGAGCCGGGCGACGAAGGCGTCGTGGATGCCCGCCTGCACCAGGATGCGGTTGGCGCACACGCACGTCTGGCCCGCATTGCGGAACTTCGAGACCATCGCGCCCTCGACGGCGAGACCAAGGTCGGCATCGTCGAACACGATGAACGGTGCATTGCCGCCCAGCTCGAGGCTCAGTTTCTTCAATGTCGGTGCCGAGGCGCGCATCAAGTGCGCGCCCACCCGCGTGGAGCCGGTGAAGGAGATCTTGCGGACCATCGGGCTCGCGGTCAGTTCCTCGCCGATGCCGGCAGGTAGGCCCGTCACCACCGAGATCACCCCGGCAGGAATACCGGCCCGCTCGGCCAATTTGGCCAATGCTAGCGCCGAAAACGGCGTCAACTCGGAGGGCTTGATCACCATGGTGCAACCGGCCGCCAATGCCGGCGCGCATTTGCGCGTGATCATGGCGATGGGAAAATTCCACGGCGTGATGGCGGCGGTGACGCCGATGGGCTCCTCCAACATCAGGATGCGCCGGTCGGACCCCGGGGCGGGAATCGTGCGGCCGTAGATGCGGCGCGCTTCCTCGGCGAACCATTTCACGAACGACGCGCCATAGCGCACTTCGCCTTCCGCCTCGGCCAGCGGCTTGCCCTGCTCGGCGGTCATGATGCACGCGAGATCGGCGGCATTGGCGAGGATGAGGTCATGCCAGCGCTCCAACAGGCGGGCCCGCTCTGCGGCCGGCACCCTGCGCCAACTGGCGAATGCCGTCTGCGCCGCCTCGATGGCGCGGCGCGTCTCGCCGGCGCCGCAAGCGGGCACCGTGCCGATAACCCGTCCGTTGGCCGGGTCCTCCACCGGAAGCGTCGCGCCGTCGTCCGCCGGGCACCATTGCCCCGCGATCAGCGCGGCCTCAATCAACAAGCCGGGATCAGCGAGCCCGAGCACGGTTTCGGTCGTCTTGGTCATCGGAATACTCTCCAAGGCCCATTTGCGGGCGCGTGCCGGCGGTCGCTCAAGAGACCGCTACGAAAACCTTGCGAACCGTCTCGACGGTCTCCCATGTCCCAACGAAGTCGGGGCGCATGACGAAGGTGTCGCCTGCGGTGAAGCGACGGGTCTCGCCGCCATCTTCCGTCAGCAACACGACGCCGGACAGGATGGTGCAGAACTCCCAGGTTCCGCCCTTGATCGAGCGGGTCACGCCCGGCGTTGCTTCCCAGATGCCGGTGCGGATGCCCGTTTGGCCAGCGGCCGCATTTTCCCAGGTGCGATAGCTGGGATCGCCCGAAATCAGACGGTCTGGCGCCGGCTTGCTGTGCTTAGGCGCACCGGGATTAGCGAGATCGAAGGCGACAAGAGCACTCATTATGGTATTCCTATACTGCTGTGAAGGTATGGATAGGCGCGCGTGTCCCGTCGGTGACGGGTGATCAGCTTCGAATGTCGAGGCTGGGATAGCGGCTATGGATTCGCGATATGTCTTGCCGTAGCTCGGCGATCATCCAGTCGCAGATGTCATCGACCACGCCGCAATCGGGCCCCCGGCGAGTCACGAGTTCACAGTGGCGGCGGGTATGGACCACAGTGGGGCTCGCCGGTACCAAGCTCCCCTGCGCCAGCAGATGGGAGACGACATTCAGCCAGCCCAGCGCAACCCCCTGCCCCACCAGCGCCGCCTGCACCACCAACGTGTAGTCCGAGAACTGCAGTTCAGACGACTCGAGCTTCTTGTTCCGGGCGAAAAGGCTCGCCCAATCGGGTTGGGCCTCATCGAGCGTGATCACCTTGGTGCCGGAGCGCAGGAACGCATCCGCGGGCAGCTCGGCCTGCGCCTCGGGTTCGCCGAAAGACGGCATCCGGATCGGCAGCAGCGACTCGGGCATCAGCGTGCGCACATGGTGCTGCCCATCCGGCTTATGATCGAAGCGCATGGCGATGTCTGCATCGCCCACCGATCCGCCCAGCAGGCCGCTGATGAGATCGAAGCGGATCTCCTGGCCGGGAAACTGGGCCCGGAACTGCGAGAAGCGCGGCATGAACCAATGTGTCGCGAACGCGGTCGACACAGAAAGGACCACCGGCTTGAGACTGACCGGCCGGTCACGTCGCAACCGCGTGAGGGTCCGCTCGATCTCGCCGAAGCTCTGCGAGATGCCCTCGAACAGCTCGCTGCCGTCCTTGCTCAGCACCGCACCCGTCGGCGTGCGGTGAAACAGGTTCAACCCGAGATGGCCCTCCAGCCGGCCGATGGTGCGACTGACCGCCGGGCTGGTGACGCCGAGCTCCCGGGCGGCGCGGGCGAAGGTTCCGCACCTCACCGCAGCCTCGAAGACAACCAGGGCGTTGAGGGATGGCAGTAGTTTCCTGAGCTGGGACATTACCGAATGTAACCCCCGCGATGATTATTTTGAGAATTGCTCACACCGCGCCGTCGGGCTTCATGTCTCCCCAACACTCCTATTGGGGTTAGTGACGCCAGACAGATGAAGAGGCACGAAAAATGGCTTTCGAGCATTTTAAGGTTCTGACTTTCGACATCGTGGGAACGTGCATCGACTTCGAGAAGGGCATCCTCGATGGCGTCCGCGCGATTGGCGGCGAGGCTGCGGCAAAGCTGACGGACGACGAAATCTTCGCGCCTTACCTTAAGGGCCGGGTGAAGTTCCCGGGCCGCTCCAGCGTCGTGATGCGCGATGTCTACATCCACACCGCCAAGGAACTCGGCCTGCCGCACGACGACCAGGCCGGTGACACCTTCATGCGGTACTTTTTCAACTTCCCGGCGTTCCCGGACTCGATCGATGCGCTGAAGCGCCTGCGTCGCAAGTTCCGTCTGGTGGCGATGACCAATTTCGACCGCGTCGGCTACACCGCTTGCGCCAATACGCTGGAACTGCCGTTCCACGACAGCGTCACCTCGGACGAGGCCCAGTATCCGAAGCCCGATCCGCGCTTCTTCTCCTACAACCTCGGCCGCCAGTCGATGCTCGGCTACAAGCAGGAAGAGATCCTGCACGTCGCGCAGAGCCAGTACCACGACATCGGCGTGGCGCGTGAGCTCGGCTACAAGGTCTGCTGGATCGAGCGCCGCCAGGGCATGAAGGGCTTCGGCGGCACGCCGGAACCGAAAACCGTGACCAAGCCCGACTTCCACTTCGCCACGCTCGGCGCTCTGGCAGACGCGGTCGAGAACGACTGACGTCAACCGGCTCCGATAGATGAGACAAACCGAGATGCGCGAACTGAAATATCCTGCTTCGCTGTGGCGCCTCACCGCCACGGCAGCTGCCGAACCGGTGGAGTTGGCAGAAGCCGTGGTCGCGGATGTCGCCATCATCGGCGCCGGGTACACAGGGCTTTCCGCAGCCCTGCGGGCCATCGAACGCGGGCTAAAACCCGTCATTGTCGAAGCCGGCGAGGTCGGCTTCGGCGCTTCTGGCCGCAATGGCGGCGTGGTCTCGACCAAGTTCCGCGTCTCGTTAAGCGACATGGCACGCACCCATGGCATCGAGGTCGCCCGCCGGATGAGCCAGCTCGGCCACGACGCGACTGACTGCGTCGAGCACTATGTCGAGAGCCTCGGTATCTCGGCCGGCTTTGCCAAGACCGGCAATCTGCGCTGCGCGCACAATAAGCTCGCGCTGCAGCGGCTGACCGACGAGGCCGAGACCGCCAGACGCCTGTTCGGCGACACCAGCCTGATCGTCCTCGACGCCAGCCAGACCGCGGCCGAGACCGGTTCGACCGCATTCGTCGGTGGCGTGCTGAATCAGCATGCTGGTGTTATCCATCCGCTCAATTATGCGCGCGGCCTTGCGGCCGCCGTGCGTGCACGCGGCGGCCTGATCTTCGAACGCTCGCCCGTCACCTCGGTGACCCAGCAGCCCCATGGCATTGAACTCGCCACCAACCGCGGCACCGTGCGAGCCCACCGGCTGATCATCGCCACCAACGGCTATTCCGACCTCACGTCCGCCACCGAAGCGGTGCGGCGGACGGTGATCCCGTTCCGCAGCGCGATGATCGCGACCGAGCCTCTGCCTGGCGACGTGTTCAAGACCCTGGTGCCGCAGGGGCGCAGCTACAGCGAGACCCGGCGTATGATGCGCTGGTTCCGCCGCATCGACGACCGGCTGCTGTTTGGCGGGCGCGGCGCCTTCGGCAAGGATGATTCCGAAGCCGCCTTCCGCGCACTGGAGGGCGCCATGAAGGGGATTTTCCCGCTGTTGGAAGGCCGGGCGATCACCCATCGTTGGTCCGGACTGGTCGCCATGACCCTCGACAGCCTGCCGCAGGTCGGCATGCTCAACCCACGCATGGCGTTCGCGCTGGGCTACAATGGCACCGGCATCGCGATGTCGAGCCTGATCGGTCGCCACGTCCTCGACCTCGCCATGGGCGATGAGCCGGACCTCTCGCTGATGCGCCGCACGAAGCCGCAGAACATTCCATTCTACTTCCTGCACGAGCCGACCGTGCGTGTCGTCGCCGGCTGGTACCAGTTCCTCGACCAGATCGGCCGCTAAGCGCCGTGTGCGCCCCGCAAATGCGCGGCGCGCCATCGAATCCGGTGCCGGCCGCGCGTGGCGCGGCGCCGGCTGGACCATCGTCCAGCGCGCGGGGCTGCTCATTCTTATCATCCCCTGGTGAGACCACCCTCCCGTTCCGATACGGGAGGGTTCTTGGCGTTCGGACATAGGACACCGGGCCCGCCACGGCGTGGCGGGAGCGAATGTCATTGCGGGTCAGGCCTGGATTGCAAAGCAATCAAGGCCGGACGTGCTTAGAGAATCTGGCTCAAGAACTGTCGCGTGCGAGGGTCCTGCGCCGCACCAAATATCTGCGCAGGCGAACCGTGCTCGACGATGACCCCGCGATCGGTGAAGTAGACGTGGTCGGCCACCTCACGGGCGAAGCCCATCTCATGAGTCACGAGAATGCAGGTCATGCCCTCGGTGGCGAGTTCCTTGATGGTGACGAGCACTTCCTTGACCGTCTCCGGGTCGAGAGCGGCTGTCACCTCGTCGAACAGCATCACGTCGGGGCGCATGGCAAGACTGCGCGCGATGGCCACACGCTGCTGCTGGCCACCGGAAAGCTGGCCCGGATAGGCGTCTTCCTTTCCGGTCAGCCGCACCTTGGCGATCAGCGCGCGCGCACGCGCCTCGACTTCGGCTTTTGGCTCGCGCAGCACCTTGAGCGGCGCCATCATGACATTTTCCAACACCGTCTTATGCGGGAACAGATTATATTGCTGAAACACAATGCCCACCTTGCGACGCAGGGAGAGCTTGTCCAGCTTGGCGTCGTTGACTTCCTGGCCCTCGACCGTGATCGAGCCCTGGTGGATCGGGGTAAGCCCGTTGATGCAGCGGATCAACGTCGACTTGCCGGAGCCCGATGGGCCGATGATGCAGACGATCTCGCCCTTGCGGACATCCATGCTCACGCCCCTGAGCACCTCGAACGAGCCAAACGACTTGTGCACGTCCTTCAGCGAAACGATCGGGCTCTCGTCCGGCCAGGAGCGATGCTCGGTGACCGAGGGTTCAGGTGGCAACAGCATATTTGCGCTCAAGCTTACGGGTGCAGATGGCGATCGGGTAGATGTAGATGAAGAAAAGGCACAGCAGAAAAAGGTAGAAGGGCAGCAACAACTCGGGCCGTGCCCCGGCCGCCTCCATACTGGACTGGGCGTTCCACACCGCCTCATGGACACTGAAGATCGAAGCCATCGGGGTGGAAAGCGTCAACAACGCGTACCAGTTCATCCATGGCGGAATGGCGCGGCGGATGCACTGCGGAAGGATGATCCAACGCAACGTCTGCGCGCGCGTGAACGCCAGGCCATCTGCTGATTCCCACTGGCCTGTCGGGATCGAGTTGACCGCGCCGCGCAGGATCTCGCTGACATTGCCCGCCACTGGCAGCGAGAAGGCCAGCGTCGCCTTCAGCCAGTCGGGGAACTCGATCGGCTTGCCGCCGGGAATGCGGATCTCGATCGGCAGCAAGTACATGATGGCGAATAGGATCACCAGCCAGGGCGAGTTGCGCAGCAGCAACGTGAAGAACCGCGCCGGCAGCCGCAACAGGCGGCCCGGGCTGATCTGCATCAGACCGAGCCCGATGCCGAGCACGGTGGCGAGCGCCATCGCCAGGAAGCTCATCACAAGATTGAGGACGAACCCGCGCAGGATATGGGGCGTCCACGTCGCCAGCGTCGCCAGCGCCGAGGGCGTGGCGGGCGGCGCCGCCGCCGACTGCGCCGATGCGAAGGTCAGCGACGCGGCGAACATCACCAACAGCGCCGCGCCGTGGCGCCAGTCGAGTGCGCTCAAGACGCGCCCGGAAACCAGCAGGCGGGGATCGAGCTGGAACGGCCGGCGGCTCATCGACCGTACCCCGGAAGGGCGAGCCGGCGCTCCAGCGCGTGCAGGCCATAGGACAGCAGGGTGATGACACCGACGTAGAAGAGGAACAGCACCCACATCATCTCCGGGACGTTCACATTGTCCGACCAGACCTGATTGAGCACGTATGTCATTTCCGGGACCGATATGACGTAGGCGAGCGAGGTGGTCTTGGCCAGGCTAACGAGATTGTTGGTCAGCGCCGGCAGACTGATGCGGAACGCAAGCGGCAGCGAGACATAGATATAGGTCTGCCAGCGCGTGAAGCAGAGGCTCTCGGCCGCTTCCAGCGTCGAAGCCGGCACCGCCTCAAGTCCCGACCGGAAGATTTCGACATTGAACGCCCCGCCGAATATGCCGAGCGACAACACGGCCCAGCCGAAGGCCGAGATGATCGGCTGCGAATAGCCGCCCATGTCGAACGCCGGCGTGAAGGCCCCCAGTCCGAAATAGAAGAACAACAGCTGGATCATCGGCGGGGTGTTGCGGAACACCTGGATGTAGGCATCCGCGCAGATCCGCAGCGCCCGCGACTGGGAGTTCTGGCTCCAGGCCCCCAGCACGCCGATGATCAACGACAACAGCAGTGACCAGAAGATCAGCTGCAGCGAGACGCTGGCGCCTCCCACGAACCGGTCATATTCGTACCGTTCGTAGAATACTGTGAAGTTCAGCCCCGTCCGATCATAGAGTTCACGGAAGAGTGGCGATATGAGTTCAAGCATGTCGAGATATCGAACAGTTGTCTAACGCCATGACGTACGGGGCTGCCATCACTTCTGCGGAGCCAAGTAGCCGGTGTCCCAGTGGTGCTTCTTGTTCTGCTCCACGAACCAGGCGGACTGCTTGAGGCCCCATTTGCGTTCGAGCTCGATCAGGGTGCCCTCGGCCTGCCAGCGATAGGCCATCCCGGCCATAAACACGCCCCAGCCCTTGTTCAGCTCGTCCAGAGGCACAGCCGAGGCCCAAGGATTGTTGTAGAGGACGGTCACCGGCATCTCGTACTCGGCCCATTCCGGCTGATCGAGATCCGCCATGATGCCCACGTCGTCATACAGATAGGCGATGCACTTGCCGGTACGCAGGGCCTCCTTCGCCTCGGTGTTGCCGGCGAAAGCGATCACCTTGGCCTTGAAGTCGGTCTCGACCTGCTTGTTGTAGTAAAGCCCCTGCTTGCCGCAGACCGGCTTGTCCGCGAGGTCCTTCCAATTCTTGATGACACCCTTCTTGGCCATCAACGAGGGACCGGAGGCCCAATAGGCCGGCTCGATCATGCCGACGATCTTGCGACGCTCGGCAGTATCGTACATGCCGCCGATGATCACGTCGATCTTGCACTGCTGCAGGAACTGCATGCGGTTGGCCGAAGTGATGATCACGGGCTCAAACTTAACGCCGAGCGCGTCGGCGACGCTCTTGCCCAGATCGACCTCGATGCCCTGCAGCGTACCATCCGGCGCCGGGAACCCCCACGGCTTCAGCGCACCCTGCACGCCGACGCGAACGGCACCGCGGTCGAGAATTTCCTTAAGACGCCCCTCTGCGGAGGCAGCGCCGACGGCCAGTGTCGAGACGGCGCCCAGGGCGCACGCGGCGACCACGAGCATACGTTTGAATACGCAGGCGAACTGCATCGTTCCTGTTCTCCCTCTGGTCCGACAGCAACGTTTGACGCCAGTGCGGCGCCGTCGCAGCTTGCCGGATACAAAAATGACCTTACCGCCGAAGCGTGGCTTCCGCGATGATCCCGATCGTCGATCGGGTGGCCTCGGCGGCCCTCCGGCACCCGCCGGAGCTGTGCCGAAACCGCTCACGACGCAAGTAAGCCGCACAACCCATAATGCTCAAAATGAAATGATTGAGGATCATTATGCGGAAAAGTCATATAGGGATCAGCGGGGCAGCTGGGCCATGATGGCGTCGCGCTCCGTCATCATCCGCTCGATCAAGGCTTCGGCGGCACGGCTCATGGGTCGGCTGTCGGGCCGCAACAACGCGACATTGAAGGGGATCGTCGGCGCGAACGGCAACAGGACCACCCGCTCGTCGTGCTGCTGGATCGCGGTGTAGGGATCAACCAGCGCCACGCCCAATCCCTGCTTGGCCATTTCATAGGCGGAGGAGGAAAGCGTGGTCTCATAGGCAGGATCGAGCTTAATGCCGTTGGAGCGGAACGCTTGGGCGATCAGCGGCCCAGCCGAGACGAACGAGGTCCAGGAGATGAATGGCGTGCCGACCAGGTCCGCCGGGACCAGTCGCGACTTGCGCGCCAAAGGATGGTCGGCGCGAACCGCGGCGAAATAGGGTGTGTCGCTAAAGATCTCGGTGCGGAATCCCGAGCGCCTAAGCGGCGTTTCCGCCAAGCCGAACTCAATCTGCCGCGCCACCGCCCATTCCTCGATCTTGGCGGAGAGCCAGACATTGAGCTGCACCCGGGTGTGGGGCCAGTCCTCGCGGAATCGCGACAGCAGCTTCGGCAGGAAGGTGATGCCAAGCGCCGGCATCACGCCGATCGCGATCCGGCTGTTCTCTCCATCGGCCACCTTCTGCGCGAAGCTTTTCAGCGTCTCGAGCGAGGCATAGGCGCGCTCGACCTCGTCAAGCAGCAGGCGGGCGGCCGCAGTGGGCGTCACCAGCCCGCGCCGGCGCTCGAACAGAGATACGCCCAGTTCGCCCTCCAGCCGGTCGAGCAACCGGCTGACCGCCGGCTGGCTGCGCCCCAGCAGTTCAGCCGCCGCACTGACCGTGCCGGTCAGCATCACCGCGCGGAAGGCGGAGAAATACAGCATGTTCATAGCGTGGCTATCTCGCCTCTCGAACTTAGCCCGCAGATGTCACAGATGGGGGGCGCATCGGGGCTGGAACCGTGAGTGGTTCATCTATGACAAAGGCTTAGCGAACAGCAGAGGAGTTCACCAATGCAAACAGAGTGTAGCGCGACGAGCTCCGATTCTGCACGCGTTGAATTTCGCAGTGCGGTAGCGGCGTCTGGCGTGGCGCGGTTACGAGCGACGCCGGCGGTCTCCCGCTGGCTGCGAGCGGCCGCGCGACCGGAATTGTTGGCCGCTTCGCCGCCTTCCAGGATCAACGTCGGCCGAACCTCATCGAGCACGAAATTCGCATGGCGGTCGGCCAGCGCATTTTCAGAATGACGCTTGGCGGCGAAGATCTCAAAGATCACGACGGGCGGAGTTCGAGCCGGAGTTGATCAAAACCCGCGCGCGGGAAAGTCCCATGCGCGCCAAGGCAATTTCTTCGACATTTTATTTTGTGATATTCGCGAAATATTATCGCTCTTTAAGTATACGAGGAGGAGAAGTGCCATGCCGATTCAACAATCGGCGGCGCGTGGCGTCCTATCGCAAGAGCGCAGATGGGATGTGGTGCACCCGGGCCTGATCATCCTCTGGCCATGGCGCAGCGCTGTCAGAATGAAGGCCGGATGTGTCAGGCGGCGGATATCTATTGGATGCTGTCTGAGGAGCACACCGCCTCGGAAGAAGGGATGCGAAGACTGGCCGAGACGTATGAGCGCAATGGTTCGCGGCATATGGCGCGCGCCATCTTCGAGCGTCTCAGTTCTTTGACCTGAACACCGATGTCGCGACCCAATCGCCAGCGGTCGCACGGGGCTGATGATCGCGGGGCAGGCGCCGGCGTCCGCGTCCCAGCGCCGCCGTTCAGCCGCGTCTGGCGCCCGCCGATGCCGCCGGGCCGACCATCATGCGGGCGCTGTGCCATTGGCCGGTTTCGATCAGCCCGGCCGCGATCTGCCGCACCAGATCCTTCACGCAAAGCGCCGCATAGCTCAGAGGCCGCGAGGCGGTGTGGCAGATGGCGAGGCGGCGGTTCATCATCGCCTCCTCGAAGCGGGTGCAGATGGTACGGGTCTGACCCAGGGCGCTGATCCACCCGGCGGGAAGGATCGCCTCGCCGATGCCCGCCTCCACGCATTGGGGGATCATGCTGAAGGTCTCGATCTCGCGCACGGCCCCCAGCCTCAGGGCGCGGCGGGCGAAGCGCTCCTCCACCATGGTCCGCAGCTGGCCCTTCGCCAGGATCAGCGGCCGGTCGACCACGTCTTCGAGCCGGACGGCGTCGTCCCACCGTTCCGCGCCTTGGCTGGAGCGCACCAGCAGGAATTCTTCCTCCACCAGGTCATGGGCGTGGATGGCGGGATTGAGATTGCCTTCGCGGACCATGATGCCCACGTCGATGGAATTCGACATGAGATGCACCGCGATGCCGCAACTGTGCGCCTCCACGATCTGAAGCTCGATCGCCGGAAACCGGACCAGAGTCTCGCGCAGCAGCGGCGCGGCAAGGATGAGGTTGATGCTGTAGGGAATGCCGATCGTGACGCTGCCGGTGGGCTCCTCCAGCGAGCCCTGGATCTCGGAGCGTGCCATCTCCAATTGGTGAAACACGATCTTGCAATGCGCATAGAGCTTCTCGCCGGCGCGTGTGGGGCGCACGCCCTTGGAGGACCGCTCCAGCAGCGAGGTGCGCAGATCGAATTCCAGGCATCGCATGCTCTTGCTCAAGGCGGGCTGGGCGACGTGCAATTCCGCCGACGCCCGCGAGATGCTGCCCAGTTCGACGATGCGCGCGAAATAATGAAGCTTCCGCAGGTCGAACCTTTCGCTCCTGAAGGCGCCCACGGGTGGCCGGAACGACGCATTCATCACGAGTTCTCCCCAACCATACCATGCAGATATATGCGGTAGGCCCGAACGTTATTTTTGGACGTGCACGCCAGCCCATAGGAAAGCACGCGGGGACGGCCCCCTGCGCCGGGCCGGGGGCGCAAACCTGCACCCCTCTGCGCGGCAAACAAACAAGAAGGACGGGATGGATGCCTGAGGCGCGCGAAAACACTTTCTGCGACAGCGAAAACCCCGAAAGCGCACGCGAGCCGCGCGGGCCGCTCTCCGGCATCCGGGTTCTGGACCTCACGAGCTATCTCGCCGGCCCCTATGGCTGCACCTTGCTCGCGGACCTCGGCGCGGACGTCATCAAGGTCGAGGCGCCGAGCGGCGACATGATGCGCAGCTATCCTTCGACGCTGCCCGATGAAAGCCGCTCCTTCGTGGGCGCGAACCGCTGCAAGCGCGGCATCGTCATCGACCTGAAGAAGGAAGACGGGCTCGAGACCTTCCTGGATTTGGTGCGCACCGCCGACGTGGTGGTGCACAATTTCCGCCCTGCCGTGCCGCCGCGCCTGAAGATCGACTACGACCGCCTGAAGGCGATCAATCCGCGCCTCATCTATTGCGCCATCACCGGCTTCGGCGACCATGGCCCGATGGCCAATAATGCCGGCTTCGACCAGGTGCTCCAGTGTCTCACGGGCCTCTGCACCTTCCAGGGCGGGCCGGACAGGGAGCCCGAGATCGTGCTGGGCTCGGTGGTGGATTATTACACGTCCGCGCTGGTGGCGTTCGGCATCTCCTCCGCCTTGTTCCAGCGCGAGCGCGACGGGCAGGGCCAATATATCGGCTCCTCGCTCCTGCGCAGCGCCATCACCATGCAGTCGGCCCGCTTCGTGTGGGCGGAAGGCGAGGACCGCGCGGTCAATCGCGACATCCGGCTCGCGCCGCTCACGGGCATCCATCCCACCAAGGCGGGGTATCTCTACATTTCCTCCCATTCCAAGCACTTCTGGGATGCGCTGTGCGACCTGCTGGAGCTGCAGGACTTCAAGGCGGATCCGCGCATGGCGACCATGGCGAGCCGGATCGCCCATGTGGACGTCATCCTCCCGCGCCTGCATGCCGCCTTGCGCAAACATACCGCGGTGGAATGGGCGGAAATCTTCGGCGAGAAGGTGCCCAATGCCCCGGTTCAGCCCCTTGAGGACATGTTCGACCATCCCCAGGTGCTGGCGCAGGATCTGGTGACCACCTACGAACATCCGGTGATCGGCACCTATCGCGGCATGACCAAGCCGCTCGAATTCTCCCGCACGCCGGGCCCGGCGCCGTTCGCGGCGCCCGTCATGGGCCAGCATACCGACGCCATCCTGCAGCAATGCGGCTACAGCGCGGAACGGATCCGCGACCTGAAGGCGAGCGCGGCGGTCCGCTGAGCCTGCGCGTGCCGTCCCGCGCGGCGGACAAAGGGGCATTGCTGCGACCTCGATGGTGGGAGCGGGCCGCTCGCGCGGCACGCCCCCCTTGGTTGCGCCGCGTGTCGGCGCGCCGGCTTTTCCTGACTGGCTTGGCCCCTAAAAGGCGAAGCGCAGCCCGCCGCCATCGACGGGAATGGAGGTGCCGGTGACGAAGCTTGCCCGCTTCGAGCACAGAAAGGCCACCAGATCCGCCAGTTCCTCCGGTTCGCCGAAGCGGCCCATGGGGATGTTCTGGTCGATGAATTTTTGCCGCGCCGCATCCGTGGGATAAAGCCGCGTCATGATCTGGACCGACTTGATGCGGCCGGGCGCCACGCAATTCACCGTGATGCCGTGGGGCGCGAGCTCGGCGGCGGCGGACTTGGACCAGCTCTCCAGCGCCGCCTTGGCGGGAATGGCCGCGTTCATCACCTTGGAGATCACCGCGCCGGAAATGTTCACCACGCGGCCCCAGCCCGCCGCCTTCATGCCGGGGGCGAAAGCCTCGGTGAGGCGGCGCGCCGCGTCGAAATTGAGCGCGAAGGCCTCGGCCCATTCCGCATCCCCCGCATGCTCGCCGAGGGGACGCGAGGCGCCGGCATTGTTCACCAGCACATCGATGCCGCCCAGCGCCTGCAGGACGGCGGCGGTCAATTGGGCGACACCTTCCGAGCTCGCCACATCGGCGGTGGCGACGATGGGGCGCGTGCCTCCGGCGGCGGCGATCTCGCCGGCCAGTTCCTCCAGCGGCGCGACGTTGCGCGCGGCGATGACAAGCCTTGCGCCCTCGGCGGCCAGCACCTTCGCCACCGCACGGCCGATGCCGCTGCCCGCGCCGGTGACGAGGGCGCGCCGTTCGGCAAGTCCCAAATCCATTCCCATGCTCCCGCGATGCGTGTTCCTGATGAGGTGCGCGCTCTGCCCGGCATGCCGGGCGCCGGGCAGATCGCGCCCCCGGGACCTTTCGGCCTCGGCGGCGCCGGAGCCTTTGCCCCTTCCGCGCGCCGGCCTCAGAGCTGGCCGGCCTCCTGGAGCACCTTGCGCGCGATGCGGAAGCATTCCACGCCGCAGGGCACGCCGCCATAGATGGCGACCACATGGATGATGGCGCGGATCTCTTCCTTGGTCACACCATTGGTCAGGGCGCCCTTGCAGTGGATCTCCCATTCGTGCCAGCGGGCGAGCCCGCCGAGCATGGCGAGGTTCATCATGCTGCGGGTCTTGACGTCGATGGTCTCATCGCCCCAGCCGAAGCCCCAGCACCAGGCGGTCATGGCTTCCTGAAACGGCAGGGAAAAGTCGTCCGCACTGGCCAGATTCTTCTCCACATATTCGGCACCGAGCGTGCTCTTGCGCTTGGCGAGGCCTTTCTCGAACATTTCAGTCATGTCTCACATCACCTTTCTTTGGAACCTGGCCCGGCGGCGTCGGCGCCAGTGGGAGCGGCGTCCTGTGCCGGGTGCCCGCCATCCGAAACATACGAACAGTTTAAGTGATAATACAATCATACGTTCTGGCGCAATACTTGGGCCAAAGAAAAGCCCCCGCAGACCGCAAGATCCCGGCGAACGCTTTCGCACCGCTGTTCCCGGATGCCCGCGCAGAAATCACCCCGGCAGGGCGCCGCAGCGCGCGGCCAGCCGCTCCGTCAATGCGCCGCAAGCCACACCGCGACCAAAGGCGAGCTGATTTCGGTCTTCTTCTAATATGATAATACGATCTTAGACATAGCGGCCATGGCGCATCGCCCCGGTGATGCGCCATGGGCTCCTTGTCGTCAGCGGATGATGAACGGGTTCGCCACCGTGGTTTCGGTTGCGATCCACACCGATTTGACCTGGAGATATTCCTTGATGGCCTCAAGACCGCTCTCGCGGCCGATGCCGCTGCGCTTATAGCCGCCGAACGGCGAGGTATAGCTGACCGCCCGGTAGGTATTCACCCACACCGTGCCCGAGCGCAGACGCTCGGACAGGCGCAGGGCGCGGCCCATGTCCTTCGTCCACACCCCCGAGGCCAAGCCGAACGCCACATCATTGGCGATGCGCACCGCTTCTTCTTCCGTGTCGAAGGGGATCACCGCCAGCACCGGGCCGAACACCTCTTCCTGGGCGATGCGCATGGCATTGGTGACGCCGGTGAAGATGGTGGGCTCGACGAACTGGCCGCCGGGTGCGCCCGCATAGGGCTTGCCGCCGAGCGCGCAATGGGCGCCTTCCGCCAAAGCAATATCGATATAGTCCAGCACCTTGCGATATTGGGCCGGCGTCGTGACCGGCCCCACATTGGTGTCGGCCTGCATGGGATCGCCGATCTTGGCGGCACGCGCCACCTCCAGCAGGCGCTCCATGAACCGGTCGTGGATCGTGCGCTGGAGCAGCAGGCGGGAACCGGCGATGCAGGTCTGGCCGGTGGCGGCGAAGATGCCGGAGACCGCGCCCATTACGGCTGCCTCCAGGTCCGCATCCTCGAACACGATGTTGGGCGACTTGCCGCCCAATTCCAGGGAGACGTGCTTGATCTGCTTGGCCGCCGTCTCATACACCTTCTGGCCGCCGATATCGGAGCCGGTAAAGGCGATCTTGCTTACGGCGGGATGCTCCACCAGCGCCGCGCCCGCCTCGGCGCCGAAGCCGGTGACGGTGTTGACCACGCCCGCCGGGAAGCCGGCCTTTTCGAATAGCGTCATGAATTCGAGGGTGGAGGCGGAGGTGAATTCCGAAGGCTTGATGATCGCCGCATTGCCCGCCGCCAGCGCCGCCGCGAGCTTCCAGGCGAGCAGCAGCAGCGGAGAATTCCAGGGCGTGATCATGCCCACCACGCCGAGCGGCTCGTAGCGGGTGAAATTGAAGATCCCACTCTTGTCGGTCGGGATGACGGCGCCCTCCACCTTGTCCGCGAGGCCGCCATAATAGCGATACCATTCGGCGAGATATTTGGTCTGGGCGTGCATCTCGGCATAGAGCTTGCCGTTGTCGCGCACCTCGATCTCGGCCAGGCGCGGAGCATCCGCCTCGATCAGTTCGGCGAGCTTGTAGAGGATCTTGCCGCGCGCGGACGGCGTCATGGCGCGCCAGGTCTCGAACCCCTTTTCGGCGGCGACGACCGCTTTCGCGATGTCCTCGGCGGTGCCGCGGGCGATCTCGGCCCAGGCCTCGCCGCTATAGGGGTTGCGGGTTTCGAAATATTCGCCGCCGGCCGGCGCAACGAAGGCGCCGCCGATGAAATGGCCGTAGCGCTGCATGGTCTCTCCCTGTCCCTCTTGGCTTTGCAGCGGCGGAGGGTGGCAGAAACCGGCCCGCCCGTCCATGTCATATTGTATGATTGGTTTTCCTTGACATCGCATACCAGGGAGATGAGAGTTCAGGCAATAAGACAATAATTAAATAGGGAGAGGATCATGAGCGAATCCAAGGGGCATAAGACCCTTTCCGCTTGTCGCGCCAACCGTCCCGAGAGCGGCTTCATGCCAAGCGGCTTCATGCCAAGCCGACGCAGCGTTCTGGCCGCCGGCGCCGCGACGCTGGCCATGCCTTACCTGTCCCGGGTGTCCTATGCGGCGGGCAAGGACGTGAATGTGGGCGTCGTCGTGCCCCTGTCGGGCGCCAATGCCCAGTTCGGCGTGAACTCGCGCAATGGCATCGAGCTGGTGGCGGACCAGATCAATGCCGCCGGCGGCATCAAGGCGCTCGGCGGCGCCAAGATCAATCTGGTGATCGCCGATTCCACCTCCACGCCCACCTCCGCCGCCACCGTCGGCCAGCGGCTCATTGCCCAGAACGACGTGGTCGCCATCCTCGGCGCCTATGCCTCGTCCCTCACCCTGGCCCTGTCGGAAGCCACCGAGCGGCGCGGCATCCCGCTCATGACCATGTCGTTCTCCGACCAGATCACCGGGCGCGGCTTCAAGAACGTGTTCCAGATCATCTCCAAGGCCTCCACCCTGGGCGAGGCTCAGCTGAAGGGCACCGCCGAGATCGCGCAGAAGGGCGGCGAGACGCTCAAGACCATCGCCATCATGTACGAAGACACGGCCTATGGCAGTTCGCAGGCCGCCGGCCTGCGCACCACCGCCAAGGCGCTGGGCATCACGGTGGCCATGGACGAGGCCTATCCGCTCGGCATCACCGACGTCACGCCGCTCATCAACAAGCTGCGTGCGGCGAATGCGCAGGCGGTGTTCCCCGCCTCCTATCTCAACGACGGCCTCCAGATCATCCGCACCATGCGCCAGCAGGGCATCAAGCTGCCGGTGATCGGCGGCGCGGGCGGCTATGTGATTCCGGATTTCAAGAAGGCGCTCGGCGACTATGCCGAGAACGTCATGTCCATCGCGCCGGGCAATTACGACCAGGACCCGAGCCTCACCGACGCGTTCAAGAAGCGCTACGGCTATTTCATGGTGCACGAGGCCCTGGAACACGCGGTGTGCCTCGACGTGCTCGCCAAGGCGCTGGAAAAGGCCGGCAAGGCCGATCCCAATGCGGTGCGCGAAACCCTGCACAGCACGCGCTTCGAAGGCGGCTGGTGCAACGCCATGACCGGGCGCGCGGTCAAGTTCGACGAGACCGGCCTCAACACGCTCGCCAAGCCGCTCATGGTGCAATGGCGCGGCGATAATCTCGTGACCGTGTGGCCGGACGAATACGCCAAGGGCAAGGCCATCTGGGCCGGCGCATAGCCGGCCCCCGCCTCCCGCCCGCCCCTCACATTTGCCTCCCGGAGCGCGCTCGTGGCCTTCCTTCAAGCCGTGATCGACGGGCTGATGATCGGCGGCGTCTATGCCGTCATCTCCATCGGCCTCACCCTCGTGTTCGGCGTCATGGGCATCGTGAATTTCGCCCAGGCCGAATTCCTGACGCTCGGCATGTTCGTCGCCTTCTTTGCCTGGAAATATCTGGGCATCGACCCGCTGGTCGGATCGCTCATTTCCTTCGTGCTGATCTTCGGCCTCGGCGTCCTCGTGCAGATGACCATCATCCAGCGGGTGTTGAACGCGCCGCCGGTGGCACAGATCTTCGTCACGGTGGGCCTGCTCATCGTGATCGAGAACCTGTCGCTGATCGCCTTCGGCTCCGATTTCCGCTCGGTGACCACGAGCTACCAGACCTCGGCCTTGCGGCTCGGCCCGCTGTTCATCAGCGTGCCCTATCTCGCGGCCTTCTGCATGTCGCTGCTGTCGGGGCTGGCGCTCTGGCTGTTCACCAACAAGACCTGGTACGGGCGGGCCATGCGCGCCACGGCCCAGGACCCCATGGCGGCGCATCTCATGGGCATCAACGCCGACCGCATGCGCCAGATCGCCTTCGGGCTCGGGGTGGGCATGACCGCGTTCGGCGGCGCGGTCATCCTGCCCTATTTCACCGTCCATCCCACGGTCGGCCATCAATTCGTGGTGCTCATGTTCACCGTGGTGGTGCTGGGCGGCCTCGGCAGCGTCGCCGGCGCGGTGGTCGGCGGGCTGGTGGTGGGGGTGATCCAATCGGTCTCCACCCTGTTCTTCCCGATCCAGCTGCAAAACCTCGTCCTGTTCCTCGTGTTCATCACCGTGCTTGCGGTGCGGCCCACCGGCCTGATCGGAGCGGCGCGATGAAACCCTGGATCTGGGGCGCCGCGGCCCTGATCGCGGCGGTCGTCGTGCCGTCTTTCCTCGATCCGGCGGGCTATCCGATCCGGGTCCTGACGCTCACGCTGCTGTTCGCCGCCCTCGGCCAGGCGTGGAACATCGTCGGCGGCCTTGCGAACCAGATTTCGCTCGGCCATGCGGCCTTCTTCGGCATCGGCGCCTACACCTCCACCATCCTGCTGATCCATTTCAACCTGTCGCCCTGGATCGGCATGCTGGCGGGGGCCGCGCTGGCGGCGCTGGCTGCCTACCTGCTGAGCTTCCCCACCATGAAGCTGCGCGGGCATTATTTCGCCCTCGCCACCCTCGCCTTCAGCGAGGTGCTGCGCGTCGTCGCCAGTTCCTGGACCTCGGTGACCGGCGGTCCGGCGGGCCTCTCCGTGCCCTATGCGGCGGACAGTCTCGCGCTGCTGCAATTCAAGAGCACGACGCCCTATTACTACATCATCCTGGGCGCCCTGGTGCTGATCTGCGTGGTCTTCCTGGTGATCCAGAAGAGCGCCTTGGGCTATCGCCTGCGGGCGGTGAAGGAAAACCCCGATGCCGCCGAGGTGATCGGCGTGGATACCACGCGTGTGAAGATCACCGCCGCCGTCATCTCGGCCGCGCTGACGGCCCTGCTGGGCACGCTCTATGCCCAGTTCACGTATTTCTTCGATCCCGAGGCGGTGTTCGGCATCGTCGCCATCTCGGTGCGCGCGGCCATCATCGCCATCCTCGGGGGCGCGGGCACGCTGGCTGGGCCCCTCATCGGCGCCTTCGTCATCGTGCCGCTGGAGGAGTTCGCCAATGCCGCCCTCTCCTCGCGCGCGGCCGGCCTCTCCCAGCTCGTGTTCGGCCTGATGCTCATCGCCATCATCCTGGTCGAGCCGCGCGGCCTGCTGGTCCTGGTCTCCAACGGCATCGCGCGCCTGCGCAAGGGGAGGAAGGGATGAGCGCTCCGATCCTCCAGGTGGACGGCATCACCAAGAGATTTGGCGGCCTGCTCGCCCTCGACAACGTATCGTTCGAGGTGGCGGCGGGCGACATCATCGGCCTGATCGGGCCAAATGGCGCCGGCAAATCCACCTTGTTCAGCACCCTGGTGGGCCTGCACAAGCCCACCAGCGGTTCGGTGCGCTTCGCCGGCGCGGACATCACCGGCCTCAAGCCCCACAAGGTGGCGGCGCGCGGCCTGACCAAGACGTTCCAGAACGTGGCCCTGTTCATGGAAGCCACGGTGCTCGACAATGTGCTCATCGGCGCCCTGCTGCGCGAGGGCGTCGCCGAGGCGCGCACGACCGCCATGGCCTGCCTCGACCGGGTGGGCCTCGCGCACATTGCGGGCAAGACGGCGAACGATCTCTCCTTCCCCGAGCGGGCGCGGGTGGAGGTGGCGCGCAGCCTCGCCACCCGGCCCAAGGTGCTCCTGCTCGACGAGGTGATGGCCGCGCTCAACCATGTGGAGATGGAGGAGATCATGGCCCTGATCCGCTCGCTGAGGGACGACGGGCTGACCGTCGTCGCGGTCGAGCACCACATGCATGCCATCATGTCCCTGTGCGAGCGCATCGTGGTGCTCAATTTCGGCCGCAAGATCGCCGACGGCACCCCCCAGGACATCGCGAAAGATCCCGAGGTGGTGCGCGCCTATCTCGGCCGCGAATACGCTTGAGGATGGGCACGTGAACATGACTGGCGCCCCGTTGCTGCGGATCGAGCACCTTCATGCCGGCTATGACGGCAATGACGTGCTTCACGACATTTCCATGGAGATGAGCGAGGGCGAGTTCATCTGCGTCATCGGCGCCAATACGGCGGGCAAGAGCACGCTTCTGCGCACCATCTCGCGCCTGGTACGCAATGCGCGCGGGCGCATCACCTTCGATGGGCACGACCTGATGGCGACCGCGCCCTATGACGTGCCCAAGCTCGGCATCGCCCATGTACCCGAGGGCCGGCATGTCTTTCCCGACATGACGGTGGAGGAAAACCTGTTGCTCGGCGCCTATTGCGTGCGCCACGACCCGGCCTACAAGCACCGGCTGGAGGAGAGTTTCTCCCTCTTCCCGCGCCTGCGCGAGCGGCGCACCCAGCGCGCCGGCACCCTCTCCGGCGGCGAGCAGCAGATGGTGGTGCTGGGCCGGGCCATGATGCTCGGCATGCGGCTGCTGATCCTCGACGAGCCGAGCCACGGCCTCGCGCCCATCGTGGTGGACGAGGTGCACGACGCGCTGGTGAAGATCCACCAGCAGGGCACCTCGATCCTGCTCGTGGAGCAGAACACCGCGCTTGCCCTGTCGGTCGCCTCGCGCGGCTATGTGCTGGAATCCGGCCGCATCGTGCTCGCCGACACCGCAGCGGCCCTGATGGAAAACCCCAAGGTGCGCGAGGCCTATCTCGGCCTGTGAACCCGCTGGCGCGCGATGCTGGGGGGCTAAGCGCCAGCGGACGCCGGGCCTGAGGCGCTTACCCGTCTCAGGCCCGGCCCCGGTCCAGCTCAGCCCCCTTGGCCAGATCAGCCCCTTGGCCAGCTCAGCCCTTGGGATCCGCGTCGAGGCGCAGGACCACGCCCTCCAGGCCCGGAGCGGGCGCGGGATAGCGGTCGAACAGGATCGGATCGTGCCCGGGAATGATGGCCGAGCGGTCGCTGGCCAATGCCCGCAGCCGGTCATAGCCCTCCAGCGTATCGGCAAGGCTGTGCAGGATCGGGAAGGCCCGGCCCTGCTCCATATTGGCGTAGAAATGGCTCGCATCCGAGGCCAGCACGAGCCAGCCGCGCCGCGTCCACACCCGCACCACCTGGAGCCCCTTGCTGTGGCCACCCACGTGGTGGACGCTGATGCCGGGCGCCACCTCCGCCGTGCCGTCATGGAACTGCACGCGGCCGGCATAGACCTTGCGCACCATGGCCACGACGTCTTCCTCCTCGAACGGCATCTTCAGCGCGCCGTGGCACATGCAGCGGCCGGTGCAATAGCCCATCTCGATATCCTGGAGATGATACTTCGCCTTGGGGAACAGATCGTAATTGCCGCTGTGGTCATAATGCATGTGCGAGATGATCACGTCCTCGACCGTATCCGGGTCGATGCCGATGCATTTGAGGCCCGCGCCGGGCGAGCGCAGGAACTGCCGCTTGCGCTTTTGCGCCATGGCCTCGTCGAAGCCGGTGTCGAGGATGAGGGTGCGGCCGTTGCCCTTGATGGCCCACACGAAATAATCGAGCGGCATGGGCACGTCATGGGCATCGCCGCCGACGAAATTGTGCGCCGAAGTGGCCGCGGGATTATGCGCATAATGCACCGCATAGACTTCATATGGTTCGAGCGCCATTTGCTCCTCCCGTCATGGGCCTCGCCGCGCGCGGCCCGCCCTTGTTTGCTGCTCTTGTCATGCGAGCATTACGAGTTTGCCGCCGCGAAGCCTTGCGGCCCGCGGCGGGTGGTCAGTTGTTGGCCATGAAATCCAGTTCCGGCAGAAGAAAGGTGCGGAACAGTGGGTAATTCTCGATCATGGGGAAATGCCCCATGCCCTGCATCTCGGTATAGCGGCAGCCGGGGATGGCGGCGGCCACCTCGGCGGTCATGGCCGGCGTGCAGGAATAATCATAGCTTCCCGTCAGCAGGCTGACCTTACAGATGTCCGTGTCGATGGTCTTGATGTGCGCACGGGCGTCGAAGTCCATGCTGTAGAACATCACGTCGCCCCGATAGACGCCGGGACCGGATTGCGAATAATACCACCAATTGTCGCGCTTGCCGTCTTCCGGGCTCTGGGGCGCGTTGAGGCCGAAGGTATAGGTGGCGACAAGCTCGCCGCCGTGAACCGCCGGATGCAGCAGGAAGTCATTGTAGCGCCCGGGCGCATGGGCCGCGCTTTCGAGGCCGATCACGCCGCGGATCCGCCCCTGGAAATCGCTCGCCACCCGCAGCACGATGGCCCCGCCCATGGAGCAGCCCATGAAAACCGGCCGCTCGACGCCGAGCGCCATCCAGACCGCCTCGATGGCGGCGAGATAATCCTCGGTCGTCAGCTCGTAGGGCTCCAGCCACCATTCGGCCGGCGGATCGGAGCGGCCGTGCCGGGGCAGGTCGAAGCAGATGACGCGGAAGCGGTCGGTGACCTCTGCGTCATTCAGCAGATGGCGGAACTGCCGGCTGTCGGCCCCGGCGGTGTGCAGGCAGATCAGCGGAATGCCCGCGCCGGCCTCCTCCACGAAGATCCGGTGCGCGCGCCCCTTGATGGCGACCTTCAAATAGCGTCCGAGGATGGGTTCGAAATCAGGC
>NCEH01000154.1 GCA_002304505.1 Rhizobiales bacterium 32-66-11
TGGTGCCTACCGCCTGGTAGAAGCGCAGCGGATTCGAGATGCGGTAGCGGGCGAAGGCGTCCACCACCAGGCGCTTCTGGTCGGAGGCGATCACTTCCTGGGACGGGTTTTCCAGGTCGAGGATGCGCTTGTCCAGATAGACCACGCTGTCGATGAACGGGATCTTCCAGTGCAGACCGGGGCTGGTGATGGGCGTCAGGGGATCGCCCAGTCGCAACACTAAGGCCTGCTGGGTCTGGTTGACGATGAAGGCGGACGAATAGAGGCCGATCAGCACGACCACGGCGATGACGGCAAGGACGCCGCCGAGAACGGGATTTTTCATCGGGCGGCTCCTTGGGGCTGGGTGGTGCCCTGGGGCGCCGTCGATCTGCGTCCGATATCGCCGAGCGGCAACACCGGCACCACGCCGCCTTCGCGGGCGGTGGAATTCTGATCCACCAGCACCTTGTCCATCCCGCCGAGCACCCGCTCCATGGTTTCGAAATACATGCGCTGGCGGGTCACGTCCTTCGCCTTCACATATTGCTCATAGATGCTGAGGAAGCGCTCGGCCTGACCACGGGCTTCCACGACGGTGCGCTCGCGATAGGCCTGCGCCGCGTTGTCGATCTGCGCCGCCTGTCCGCGCGCCTCGGGAAGGACGCGGTTGGCATAGGTCTGCGCTTCGTTCTGGGCGCGCTCCGCATCGGCGCGGGCGGCCTGGACGTCGCGGAAGGAATCGATGACCTGGGAGGGCGGATCCACCTTCTGCATCTGCACCTGGGTGATCTGCACCCCTGCGCCATAGCTGTCGAGGGTGCGTTGCATAAGGTCATGCACGTCCTGCTCGATGGTCTGGCGGGCGCCGGTGAGGATGGGCTGGATATTGGTGCGGCCGATCACCTCGCGCATGGCGCTTTCCGCCACTGCCTTGATGGTGCCTTCGGGATTCTGCACGTTGAACAGGAATTTCTCGGCGTTGCTGATCACCCAGAACACCGCAAAATCCACATCGACGATGTTTTCATCGCCGGTGAGCATCAGGCTCTCTTCGGGAATGTCGCGCATCACGGTGCTGCCGCGGCGCGGATCCTCGGTGAGGCGCATGCCGATGTCGAGCCGGTTGACCCGCGTTACCTTGGGCGTGATCACCGTCTCGATGGGGTAGGGCAGGTGGTAGTTGAGGCCCGGCTGGGTGATCTCGACGAACCGGCCGAAGCGGAGCACCACGCCCTGCTCGTCAGGCTCGACCCGATAGAAACCGGACAGCAGCCAGCCAGCGACCACGAGGGCGACCACGAGAATCGCGCCCTTGGTCCCCATGGAGCCGGGGAGCATGTTTTTGAGCCGGTCCTGACCACGCCGGATCAGGTCTTCAATGTCCGTTGGCGTTGGTCCCGAAGAGGAAGGTCCCGTACCCCAGGGACCGCGAGGCCCGCTTCCCCATGGGCCACCGCCCTGATTCTTCCACGACATCCGCCGTCTCCCGTTGGAGCGCCACACACGGGCGGTCCACCACAATCGAAACCGCCTGCGTCTTGAAGCTCCAGCGACTCGCTCAAAAAAGCGCACCTGGATCGACTGACTGGCAGCGGGTTATAGAAAGGCACGCGCCACGTTTCAACGCAGCGCGTGCTTCACAAGAGAGTCAGATAGGGGGCCGACCTGGCTTACGCAACGGGAGTTCCGGTTGCTCCAGTGCGGTCGGAGGTACTCGAGGCGCGACTGGGTGCCGCATGGCCGCGGTAGTGATCGAGAACGAAGAGGCGGATTGCGGACGAAAGATTCCCCTGCGTGCGCGACGAGTCGATGGTCGCGACAAGGTCAGACAATGTCAGGCGACGACTGCTCGCGATTTCCTTAAGGGCATCCCAGAAGGCATCTTCGAGGCTTACGCTGGTTTTGTGACCGGCGATCACGATGGACCTTTTCACAACGGGGCTTTTCATGTGTTTTCCCTCTTCGTGAGCAGATGGCCTTCAAGGCGCAAGGCTTTATTCCGCTGTTCAGCGGCCTCAGCTTCCCGCTCAGCCTTGGTGCGTCCGAACCGAATCCGGTTCTCAGCGGCCTCGGCCTGCGCCTCGCTGCGTGCGCGGTCTTTGCGCACACGCCGAAGATTCACGATCTCGCTCACTTCAAGCCTCGACAAGCGGCATGGTTCCCCCCAAACCGAGCCGAGTTTCACGAGCTTCGGGGCAGACGAAACCTTGGTCAATCCACCCGGAAGCGCGATCAGGTAACAACACGCCTGATCCTCGGCGAACCTATGGCAAATCCACTGAGAATGGCCCTCCTCGGATACCTTCTTATAACTATTTTACCATTCGTCGAGACTCGGCCTCGTTCCGGGCTGTGCTAAAAGCCTCGTCGCTCCCAGAATTTGGCGACAGGGAACCTCCCATCATGACAGCGACCCGTACCGAGACAGACACGTTCGGCCCCATCGAGGTGCCGGCAGACCGCTATTGGGGTGCCCAGGCCCAGCGGTCTCTGGGCAACTTCAAGATCGGCTGGGAGCGCCAGCCCCTGCCCATCGTGCGGGCGCTCGGCATCGTCAAGCGCGCGGCGGCGGAAACCAACATGGGGCTTGGCCGGCTCGACCCGGCGCTTGGCGCCGCGATCGTCACCGCCGCCCAGGAAGTGATCGACGGCAAGCTCGACGATCATTTTCCGCTGGTCGTATGGCAGACCGGATCCGGCACCCAGTCCAACATGAATGCGAACGAGGTGATCTCGAACCGCGCGATCGAGATCCTCGGCGGCGAGCGGGGCTCCAAGAAGCCGGTTCACCCGAACGATCATGTCAATATGAGCCAGTCGTCGAACGACACCTATCCCACGGCCATGCACGTGGCCTGCGCGGAAGAGATCGTTCACCGCCTTCTGCCAGCCCTCAGCACGCTCCACGCGGCGCTGGACGCAAAAGCGAAGGAATGGGCCACGATCATCAAGATCGGCCGCACCCATACCCAGGATGCGACGCCCCTCACGCTCGGCCAGGAATTTTCCGGCTATACCCAGCAGGTCGGCAATGCCATCGCGCGGCTTGAATCCACCTTGCCTGGCCTGATGCAGCTGGCCCAGGGCGGCACCGCCGTCGGCACCGGCCTGAATGCGCCGGTGGGCTTTGCCGAGAAGGTGGCGGAGCAGATCGCCAGCATCACCGGCCTGCCGTTCACCAGCGCGCCGAATAAGTTCGAAGCCCTCGCCGCGCACGACGCCATGGTGTTTTCGCACGGTGCGATCAATTCGGCGGCGGCCGCGCTGTTCAAGATCGCAAACGATATCCGCCTGCTCGGCTCGGGCCCGCGCTCGGGGCTCGGCGAACTGTCCCTGCCGGAGAACGAGCCGGGCTCCTCCATCATGCCGGGCAAGGTCAATCCGACCCAGTGCGAGGCCATGACCCAGGTGTGCGTGCAGATCTTCGGCAATAATGCCGCGCTCACGTTCGCCGGCAGCCAGGGCCATTTCGAGCTGAACGTCTATAATCCGGTGATGGCCTATAATTTCCTTCAGTCGGTGCGGCTGATGGCGGATGCGGCGAACAGCTTCACCGAGCATTGCGTGGTCGGCATCGTGCCGCGCGAAGACAATATCAAGGCGGCGCTGGAGCGGTCCTTGATGCTGGTCACCGCGCTCGCCCCGAAGATCGGCTACGACAATGCGGCCAAGATCGCCAAGACCGCGCACAAGAACGGCACGACCCTGCGCGAAGAGGCGGTCGGCGGTGGTTATGTGACGAATGAAGAGTTTGACGCGGTGGTGCGGCCCGAGCAGATGATCTCGCCGGGTTGATCTGCGCTTCTGCCGTCAAAGCAAGACGGACGGGTCGCGCACGGCGCGGCCCGCAACTCAGCGAGGGGGTGTCATGGGAAATCGCACGATTGCGATCGACGATCTGCATCCGACCCAGCTCACCCTCGGCATGGCCGAGGTGACGCGGCGCGCCAAGCGCATGGCCGCGCTGGACAAGGACGATCTCGAGGACTTGGTTCGCAAGCGGCCCGTGCCTTGCGTGATTGGGCCCAAGGGCCGGCTTTATATGATCGACCATCACCACCTGTGCCGCGCACTGCTTCTGTGCGGACGCACGACGGCGGTGCAGGATGTCGGCGCGACGCAAGACTGGTCGCACATGAATGCCGACGAATTCTGGCCGGCGATGGACCGCGCCGGCATGTGTTGGCCCATCGATGCAGATGGGAACCGGCGCCCCTATGCGCGCATCCCGGGCCACGTGCGCGAATTGACCGACAATCCCTGGCGCACCCTGGCCCGTGGCGTGCGCGGCACCGCATTCCGCGACGATGATGACACGCCTTTCAAGGAATTCATGTGGGGCGAGTATTTCCGCACCTTCATGAGCAAGCGGCTGATTGAGACCAGCCTGGACCTGGCCGAGGATTTGGCGCTCAAACTGGCACAGCTCGACGAGGCGCAGGATCTGCCGGGATATATCGTCAAGGGAAAATAGGATCGGACGTTTTGGCAGGCCGCGGACGCCGCACGTTCATCCATCATCGCTATGATCGTCCGCACCAGACGTTTGCCCGAGAAAGGCTTGTCATGTCCTCCATCAGCGCATTTGCCGGTCGTGTGAAAATCCCCTCCCTGATGGTGCTCGTGGCGCTGGTCCTGGCCGGGTGCGGGGTGAACGCGATCCCCACCGAGGAAGAGCGGGCGAAGGCGGCCTGGAGCGAAGTTCTCAATCAATATCAGCGCCGCTCCGATCTCATCCCGAACCTGGTGGAGACCGTGAAGGGCTATGCCGCCCAGGAGAAGGACGTGCTGACCTCCGTGATCGAGGCGCGGGCCAAGGCGACATCCATCCGCGTGGACGCCTCCACCATCACCGACCCGGCCCAGTTCAAGCAGTTCCAGGACGCCCAGTCGCAGCTGTCCGGAGCGCTCGGCCGGCTGATCGCCGTATCGGAGGCCTATCCGGATCTCAAGTCGAACCAGAACTTCCTGGCGCTCCAGTCGCAGATCGAAGGCACGGAGAACCGCATCGCGGTGGCGCGGCGCGATTATATCGAGGCCGTGCGAATCTATAATACCGAATTGAGGACCTTCCCCGGTTCCATCTGGGCCGCCACCCTGTATCGCTCCAACAAGCCCATGGAGACCTTCACCATCTCCGAGCAGCAGATGCAGGTGCCCAAGGTGAAGTTCAACTGAGGCGGACGGGAGGCGGCGCCATGGGCCAGAGCCATCCCTTCGAACCCGCGCCCCGGCGCGTTCCCGCCCGGCGGGGATGGGTGGGCCTGCTGCTGGTGTGGGCCTTCCTCGCCTCCAGCGCCGCAGCTTGGGCCGAGCTGAGCTTTCCGCGCCTGAGCGGTCGCGTGGTGGATGCGGCGGGCATTCTCGATGCGGCGACCGTGCGCAGCCTCGACGCAAAGCTGGCGGCCCAGGAGGCCAAGGCGACCGACCAGTTCGTGATCGCGACGGTGCCTTCCCTCCAGGGCACATCGGTCGAGGATTATGCGAACCGCCTGTTCCGCTTCTGGCAGATCGGGCAGGCGCGCAAGAATAACGGCGTGCTCCTGCTGGTGGCGCCGGCCGAGCGCAAGGTCCGCATCGAGGTCGGCTATGGGCTTGAAGGCATCCTGACCGACGCGGTGTCCAGCACCATCATCCGCACCGCGATCTTGCCGTCGTTCAAGGCCGGAAACATGCCCGACGGCATCGAGGCGGGGGCCGCTGCGATCCTGGAGATTCTCAATCTGGATCCGGAAGAGGCGAAGGCGCGTGCCAAAGGCGCGGAGCCGCAGGGCGGATTGAGCGAGGACGACTGGGTGCAGATCGTCGTTTTCGCGATCATGGTTCTGCTGTTCCTCTATTTCATCTCCCGCGGCAACGGCGGCGGGCGCGGACTGGGCGGGCGGCGACGCGGCGTGTTCATTCCCGGCCCCATGTCGGGTGGCTGGGGCGGCGGTTCGGGCGGAGGCGGTGGGTTTTCCGGCGGGGGTGGCTCGTCGGGCGGCGGCGGCGCTTCGGGAGGATGGTGAGATGAGCCGCGGAACCACCGGACGCTCTTCGCAGCCCTCGCCCCCCATCCTGGCCCAGGAGGAGCTGGAACGAATCTCGCAATCCATCGCGCAGGCCGAGCAGGTGACCCGTGCCGAGATCCGCGTCGCGGTCTCGTCCGGCCGGGTGGTGGGGCATTCGTTTCACGGAATCCTGTGGGCGGCCCTTGCGGCCCTGATCGCGCCTTGGGGACTCATCGCCGTCTTGCCGATGCGATCGGTCTCTCTTCTGGCGATTCAGGCGGGGTGCTTCATCGTGCTTTGCCTGTTGCTCACCCGGCCTCCGGTCGCGGCCCGCCTCGTTCCGCTGGCCGCCCGGCGCCATGCGGCCCGCGTCATGGCGCTGGAGCTCTTCCGCGCCCATGGCCTGCACCAGACCGAGGCGCGCAGCGGGCTGCTGATCTTCGTGGCCCCGCGGGATCGTCTGGTGGAGATTGTCGCGGACGACGGGGTTCAAGCCGCAATTCCGGACGAGGCCTGGATTTCGCTGTGTGGCGCGGTGGTGGAGCGGGCGGGCCAGGGGGCGCTCGCGGAGGGAATCGCGGCGGCCGTCACCCAGGCCGGCGCCCTGCTCGCGCCGCATCTCCCGGCGCTACCGGGAGACAAAAACGAACTCTCCGACAGGGTCGTGTTAATATAATATGACGTGGCGGGCGGTTTTGGCCCCGGAAGCGGGCCGAAACTTGCAATAAACCTGTCACGAAGCTTGCGAGCCCTTGACGCACGGCGACTCTGCGGCTACATCACGCTCCACTTCCACGGCAGACGTTCGCGTCTGAGCGATCGGAGCAGTTTTCCCGGCATCCGGGACGCACCGATCAAATAGCCAAAAGCTGCCTGGAAGAGCACTGCGAGACAAGGGTGCACGATCGCGGCGCCAATCTCCGCAAGGAGATCGAGTGGCGTGATCCTCTGTCGCGAACGAAGCGGAATGCTGTTGATTCAGCGTTCCAAGCTTAGGCGTTTGCGGTGCCGCTGAAGGGCGAAAGCCTTTCGGCGTCGAAACTGTTTTGTGGCGGCTTCGGCCGTTAAATCGTAGCGGTCCCCGAGGGGGTCGCAAAATTCATGGATGCGGCGAAAGCCGCAGGTCAGGACGAGGCGAAGGCGTACATGCCGACGATCAACCAGCTGATCCGGAAGCCGCGGGAAGCGCAGAAGGCGCGGGACAAGGCTCCTGCTCTTCAGTCGAGCCCGCAGAAGCGCGGCCGGCGGCCGCGTCAAGGATCTGCCCGGCGTGCGTTATCACATCCTCCGCGGCGTGCTGGATACCCAGGGCGTAAAGAACCGCAAGCAGCGCCGTTCGAAGTACGGCGCGAAGCGGCCGAAGTGATCAGGGGAGCTTGAGCTATGTCTCGTCGTCATAAAGCCGAGCGCCGCGAAGTCATTCCGGACGCCAAGTACGGCAGCCTCGTGCTCAGCCGTTTCATGAATTCCGTCATGCGTGACGGCAAGAAGTCGGTTGCGGAAACCATCGTGTACGGCGCCCTCGACGTGGTCGAGTCCAAGGCCAAGCACGATCCGGTCGAGGTGTTCGTCACCGCGCTGGAAAATGTCGCGCCGGCCGTCGAAGTGCGGTCCCGCCGCGTCGGTGGCGCCACCTATCAGGTGCCCGTCGAAGTGCGTGTGGAGCGTCGCCAGACCCTGGCGATCCGCTGGCTCATCGCTTCGGCCCGTGCCCGTAACGAGAAGACCATGGTGGAGCGTCTCTCCGCCGAGCTGCTCGATGCCGCCAACAATCGCGGCAACGCGGTGAAGAAGCGTGAAGATACGCACCGGATGGCGGAAGCCAACCGTGCCTTCTCTCATTATCGCTGGTGATCGGAGAGGACCTCAGTCATGCCGCGCATTAACGCCGTCGAGGACTACCGTAATTTCGGCATCATGGCCCACATTGATGCCGGCAAGACCACGACCACCGAGCGGATTCTCTATTACACCGGCAAGAGCCACAAGATCGGCGAAGTCCATGATGGCGCCGCCACCATGGATTGGATGACGCAAGAGCAGGAGCGTGGCATCACGATCACCTCTGCTGCCACCACCGCCTTTTGGAACGGCAAGCGCCTGAACATCATCGACACGCCCGGCCACGTGGACTTCACGATCGAAGTCGAGCGTTCGCTGCGTGTGCTCGACGGCGCGGTGTGCGTGCTCGACGGCAACCAGGGCGTCGAGCCCCAGACCGAGACCGTGTGGCGCCAGGCCGACAAGTACAACGTGCCCCGCATCGTGTTCGTCAACAAGATGGACAAGACCGGCGCCGACTTTTACCGCTGCGTCGAGATGATCATCGACCGCGTGGCCGGCAATCCCGTGTGCTGCCAGCTGCCGATCGGTTCTGAGAATAATTTCAAGGGTATCATCGACCTCGTCCGCATGAAGGCGGTCGTTTGGGAAGACGAAGCCCTCGGCGCGAAGTTCCATGACGAAGAGATCCCTTCGGATCTCGCCGACAAGGCGGCCGAATACCGCAACAAGCTGGTGGAAGCCGCCGTCGAACTCGACGACGACGCCATGGCTGCTTACCTCGACGGCACCGAGCCGGACGAAGCGACCCTCAAGTCGCTGATCCGCAAGGCGGTCGTGACGCGTAAGTTCAACCCGGTGTTCTGCGGCTCGGCCTTCAAGAACAAGGGCGTCCAGCCCCTGCTCGACGCGGTCGTGGACTATCTGCCGAGCCCGATTGATCGTGGCGCGATCAAGGGCATCGACTTCAAGACCGAAGAAGAGACCGTGCGTCTCCCGAACGATGACGAGCCCCTGTCGGTTCTCGCGTTCAAGATCATGGACGATCCCTTCGTCGGCACCATCACCTTCTGCCGCGTTTACTCGGGCAAGCTCGAGACCGGCATGGCGCTGCTGAACTCCACCCGCGACAAGCGCGAGCGCGTCGGCCGGATGCTGTTGATGCATGCCAACAACCGCGAAGACATCAAGGAAGCCTATGCTGGCGATATCGTCGCCCTGGCAGGCCTGAAGGATGTGCGCACCGGCGATACGCTGTGCGACACCATCAAGCCGGTGATCCTTGAGAAGATGGAATTCCCCGAGCCGGTGATCGAGATCGCCATCGAGCCCAAGTCCAAGGCGGACCAGGAAAAGCTCGGCATCGCGCTCTCCAAGCTGGCGGCGGAGGATCCCTCCTTCCGCGTGTCGACCGATTTCGAAAGCGGCCAGACCATCCTCAAGGGCATGGGCGAACTGCATCTCGACATCAAGGTCGACATCCTGCGCCGGACCTACAAGGTGGACGCCAATATTGGCGCCCCCCAGGTGGCCTATCGCGAGACCATCACGAAGAAGACCGATGTCGACTACACCCACAAGAAGCAGACCGGCGGTACCGGCCAGTTTGCCCGAGTGAAGTTCACGGTCGAGCCGAACGAAGTGGGCAAGGGCTTCAGCTTCGAGAGCGTGATCGTCGGCGGCGCGGTGCCGAAGGAATATATCCCCGGCGTCCAGAAGGGTCTCGAAAGCGTGCTCGGTGCGGGCGTGCTGGCGAACTTCCCGGTGGTGGACGTAAAGGTTCAGCTCACCGACGGCGCGTATCACGAAGTGGACTCGTCCGCTCTCGCGTTCGAAATCGCCTCCCGTGCGGCGTTCCGTGAAGCCCTTCAGAAGGGCGGCTCGGTGCTGTTGGAGCCGATCATGAAGGTCGAGGTGGTGACGCCTGAGGACTATACGGGTTCGGTGATCGGCGATCTGAATTCTCGCCGCGGCCAGATCCAGGGCCAGGACATGCGCGGCAATGCGAACGTCATCAATGCGATGGTGCCGCTGGCCAACATGTTCGGCTACGTGAATACGCTGCGGTCTTTCAGCCAGGGCCGAGCCACCTTCACCATGCAGTTCGACCACTATGAACAGGTGCCGTCGAACGTCGCGCAGGAGGTTCAGGCGAAATACGCCTGAACTTCATAACCGAACCCTGATCGAGAAATCGCCAGAGAGACCCAACGGAGAGTCCCATGGCCAAAGCAAAATTTGAACGCAACAAGCCGCACTGCAACATCGGCACGATCGGTCACGTTGACCATGGGCACGATCGGTCACGTTGACCATGGCAAGACGTCCCTGACGGCCGCGATCACGAAGGTGCTTGCGGAAGCGGGCGGCGCGACGTTCACGGCGTACGACCAGATCGACAAGGCGCCGGAAGAGAAGGCGCGCGGCATCACGATTTCGACGGCGCACGTGGAATATGAGACCGCGAACCGCCACTATGCGCACGTGGATTGCCCGGGCCACGCCGATTATGTGAAGAACATGATCACCGGCGCGGCGCAGATGGACGGCGCGATCCTGGTGGTGTCGGCGGCCGACGGCCCGATGCCGCAGACCCGCGAGCACATCCTTCTGGCGCGCCAGGTCGGCGTTCCGGCGCTGGTGGTGTTCCTGAACAAGTGCGACATGGTCGACGATCCCGAGCTGCTGGAGCTCGTGGAGATGGAAGTGCGCGAGCTTCTGTCGAAGTACGACTTCCCGGGCGACGACATCCCGATCATCCACGGTTCGGCGCTGATGGCGCTTGAGGGCAAGTCCCCCGAGCTCGGCCATGAAGCGGTGCTGAAGCTGATGGCGGCGGTCGACAGCTACATCCCGCAGCCGGAGCGTCCGGTTGACCTGCCGTTCCTGATGCCGATCGAGGACGTGTTCTCGATCTCGGGCCGCGGCACGGTGGTGACGGGGCGCGTCGAGCGCGGGATCATCAAGGTGGGCGAGGAAGTCGAGATCGTCGGCATCCGCCCGACCACCAAGACGACGGTGACCGGCGTTGAAATGTTCCGCAAGCTCCTGGACCAGGGCCAGGCGGGCGACAACGTGGGCATCCTGGTGCGCGGCACCAAGCGCGAGGACGTGGAGCGCGGTCAGGTCGTGTGCAAGCCGGGTTCGGTGAAGCCGCACACGAAGTTCAAGGCCGAAGCCTATATCCTGACGAAGGAAGAAGGCGGCCGTCATACGCCGTTCTTCACCAACTACCGCCCGCAGTTCTACTTCCGCACGACGGACGTGACGGGCATCTGCACGCTTCCCGAGGGCACCGAAATGGTGATGCCCGGGGACAATGTTTCGATGGACGTGGCCCTGATCGTCCCCATCGCCATGGAGGAGAAGCTGCGCTTCGCCATCCGTGAAGGTGGCCGGACCGTCGGCGCGGAGAAGCTGCGCTTCGCCATCCGTGAAGGTGGCCGGACCGTCGGCGCAGGCGTCGTCGCTTCCATCATCGAGTGAAATAGAAGTTTGAACGGGGGCGCGTGGTTCGCCCATGCGTCCCTCTTTCGTGGAGCCCTAGAGCCATGAACGGCCAGAACATTCGAATCCGCCTCAAGGCGTTCGATCATCGCATCCTCGATGCGTCAACACGCGAGATCGTCGCCACGGCCAAGCGCACGGGCGCGCAGGTGCGCGGCCCGATCCCGCTGCCGACGCGGATCGAGAAGTTCACCGTCAACCGGTCTCCGCACGTCGATAAGAAGTCGCGCGAGCAGTTTGAGATGCGTACTCACAAGCGGTTGCTCGATATTGTCGATCCGACGCCCCAGACGGTGGACGCGCTGATGAAGCTCGACCTCGCCGCCGGCGTTGACGTCGAAATCAAGCTCTGAAGTGAGGCGAGGAGACACGACCATGCGGTCAGGCGTCATCGCCCAGAAGGTCGGCATGACACGCATCTTTACGGATGCTGGTGAACATGTCCCGGTCACTGTGCTGAAAGTTGAGAGCTGCCAGGTGGTTGCCCACCGTACGCTCGATAGCAACGGATATGTCGCGGTTCAGCTCGGTGCTGGCCGTCGCAAGCCGAAGAACACCACCCGCGCCGAGCGGGGCCACTTCGCCGTGGCCGAGGTGGAGCCCAAGCGCAAGCTCGCGGAATTCCGCGTGGATGCCGAAGGCCTCATCCCTGTCGGTGCCGAGATCACCGCTGACCACTTCGTTGTGGGCCAGTATGTGGATGTCACCGGCACCACCATCGGCAAAGGCTTTGCCGGCGGTATGAAGCGGCACAATTTCGGTGGTCTGCGGGCCACCCACGGTGTGTCGATTTCCCACCGCTCCATCGGTTCGACCGGTGGGCGCCAGGATCCCGGCAAGACCTTCAAGAACAAGAAGATGCCGGGTCACATGGGTGACGTCACCGTCACCACCCAGAACCTGAAGGTCGTGATGACCGACGTCGAGCGCGGTCTGATCGCGGTCGAGGGTGCGGTTCCCGGTCACGCCGGCGGCTGGATCACGGTGCGTGATGCAGTGAAGAAGCGTCTGCCCACCGAAGCCCCCAAGCCCGGCGCGTTCAAGCTGCGCGACGGCAATGGCGGCGCGGCCGAGGTGCAGGCTGAAGCGACGAACGGGGAGGGCGCGTGATGGAAATCGCCGTCAAGACGCTCGATGGTGCCGACGCAGGTTCGGTGACGCTCTCGGACGAGATTTTCGGTCTCGAACCCCGTGCGGATATCCTGCATCGGTGCGTCACCTGGCAGCTGTCGCGCCGCCAGGCCGGTACGCATCGCACGAAGGGTCGTTCGGAAATCAACCGCACGTCCAAGAAGCTGTATAAGCAGAAGGGCACGGGCAATGCCCGTCACGGTGCGGCGTCTGCGCCGCAGTTTCGTGGCGGCGGCCGCGCCTTCGGTCCGGTCGTGCGTTCCCACGCCATCGACCTGCCGAAGAAGGTGCGCGCCCTGGCGCTGAAGCATGCGCTTTCGTCCAAGGCGAAGGCGGAGCAGATCGTCGTTCTCGACCACATGTCGCTGACCGACCCCAAGACCAAGGCCCTGAAGGAACAGTTCGCGAAGCTCGGTTGGGCTTCGGTGCTGATCGTGGACGGCTCCGAGGTGGAGGCGAACGTCGCCATGGCGGCGCGCAACCTCCCCTACGTGGACGTGCTGCCGATCCAGGGCATCAATGTTTACGACATCCTGCGGCGTGACACCCTGGTCCTGACCAAGGCAGCCGTGGACGCGCTGGAGGCGCGCTTCAAATGAGCCCGCAGCGGAACATCGAGCCACGTCACTACGACGTGATCCTGTCTCCCGTCATCACCGAGAAGGCGACGGCGGCGAGCGAATTCAACAAGGTCGTCTTCAAGGTCGCCCGCACCGCCACCAAGCCCCAGATCAAGGAGGCGGTGGAGAAGCTGTTCGACGTGAAGGTGAAGAGCGTCAACACTTTGGTCCGCAAGGGCAAGGTGAAGATCTTCAAAGGCCGCAAAGGTGTGCAGTCCGACGTGAAGAAGGCGGTCGTGACCCTCGAAGAGGGCCAAACCATCGACGTCACCACGGGCCTGTGAGCAGAGGGACGGGAATAAGACCATGGCGCTGAAGCATTTCAAGCCGGTCACGCCGAGCCTCCGCCAGCTCGTGATTGTGGACCGCTCCGGCCTCTACAAGGGCAAGCCGGTGAAGACGCTGACCGAGGGCAAGAGCTCCTCGGGTGGCCGCAACAATAACGGTCGCATCACGGTTCGCTTCCGTGGCGGCGGCCATAAGCAGACCTACCGTCTGGTGGACTTCAAGCGCACCAAGCGCGACATGGCGGCCGTGGTGGAGCGGATCGAATACGATCCCAACCGTTCGGCCTTCATCGCCCTGGTCAAGTACGAAGACGGGGATCTCGCTTATATCCTGGCGCCGCAGCGCCTGGCGGTCGGCGACAGCGTGATCGCCGGCGAGCAGGTGGACGTGAAGCCGGGCAATGCCGGGCCGCTGTCCAACCTGCCGGTTGGCACGATCGTGCATAATGTCGAGCTGAAGATCGGCAAGGGCGGCCAGATGGCCCGTTCCGCCGGCGCCTATGCGCAGATCGTCGGCCGCGACCACGGCTATGTGATCGTTCGCCTGAACTCGGGCGAGCAGCGCCTAGTGCACGGCGGGTGCTACGCGACGGTCGGTGCGGTGTCGAATCCGGACCATATGAACATCTCTCTGGGCAAGGCGGGTCGTAACCGCTGGCTTGGACGCAAGCCGCACAACCGCGGCGTGACCATGAACCCGGTCGATCATCCCCACGGCGGTGGTGAAGGACGTACCTCGGGCGGCCGTCATCCGGTCACCCCGTGGGGCCTCCCGACCAAAGGCAAGAAGACCCGCAACAACAAGGCGACGGATCGGTTCATCGTGACCAGCCGTCACAAGCGGAAGAAGTGAGGGCCTGACTTATGTCAAGAGCGATTTGGAAGGGCCCGTTCGTCGACGGCTATCTGCTCAAGAAGGCAGACACCGCGCGTGCTTCGGGTCGCAACGATACGATTAAGATCTGGAGCCGTCGCTCCACGATCCTCCCCCAGTTCGTGGGCCTTACTTTCGGCGTTTATAACGGCCAGAAGCACGTCCCCGTTTATGTGTCGGAAGACATGGTCGGCCACAAGTTCGGCGAATTCTCGCCGACCCGTACCTATTACGGGCATGCGGCCGACAAGAAGTCGAAG
>NCEH01000155.1 GCA_002304505.1 Rhizobiales bacterium 32-66-11
TCGAACCGCTTCTGGTCGAAGCCGTTCTCCGCCGTGCCGATCCGCTCAACGCGAACACGGAAACGCTCCTTCGGTCCTCCCGCCGCGGCGGTGACGATATGGGCATCGAGCTCGCCGGACGGCAGCCGGTCGATACGGGAGGCATGACGATGACCTTCGAATCCGGCGGCGATGGCCTTCGCGTAGCTCTCACGCCCCTCGGCCGTGTCAGGCACACCATGAAGCTTGAGGCGGACGGTGACGACATCATGGCTGGGCTTGCGCTTCTCGAAATCCTTCGACCAGTCCTTGATCTCGTCGGCGACGGCCTCGCGATCCGACAGGATCCGGCCGTCATGGGTTTCGACCGGGACATCCTCGCGCTGGGCGTACTGGGCAGTCTTCGTCGCCCGGGTGACGCCGGTCGCATAGGACAGCACCTTGACCACGGCGGGCTGATAGCCCGACGCGAGCTGCCGGGCGCGGGCGAGCGATCCGCCGCCGCCCTGCCCGCCACCCCCGCCGGAAAGACCGCCCTCGATGGGTGTAGCGGCCGAGCCGGACCTCGGGGAAGCAGCCTGTCGCCCTGCTCCGCCGCCGGACGGCGCCGGCAGCCTGCGACGCCGCTCCTCGTCCAGTCCGCCCGATAGCGTCGCGCCGCGAATGATCACATGCGCCGGCGTCGCGCCCGGCGCGGGCGCTGCCCGCGCAGCCTTCGGCCGGAGCTCATCGTCGAGTGCGCCCGACCGACGCGGCCGGCGCCGCTCATCGCGCCCTGCATCGAGCGTGCGGCGCGCGGCTTCCACCTGCTCCAGCCACCACTCGATCTGCGCGGTGCGGCTCATGATTTGATCTCCTCCGGCAGTGCGAGCTTCGCCTCGCGCCGCAGCTTTGAGCCATAGGCCACCGTCATCTCGGTGAGCTCGTCATTGATCGCGGCGACCACCTCGTGAAGCCCACGCCAGACTGGCTCGGTGTCCTCGATGCGCACGGCCTGGCCGCGATGGATCGCCTTCAGAACCTGCGACAGGTTGCGGCCGACCATGCGGACCTGGCTGGCGAGCGCGACGACCGCCTTGGTGTTCTCGGCCGAGAGCGCCGGTCCCGCCTGGATCGAAGCCCGGATCAGCCGCCGCACCACCTCGGCCTTCGGCAGCCCGAACAGCGCGACCGCCTCGATGAGGCGCGCCTCATCCGCATCGGACAACTCCGTCCGGAGCCGGGGCTTGCGTCTGGGCATTGCGGCGGAACGGGCCAAGGCCAGCCTCCCCTTCCCTTCACGGCGAACCGGCTCACGGGTGCAACCCGGGAGCCGAACTCCTGCCGATCCGACCAGGATCGGCAGCATGCGCGCGTCAGCGCAATGGCTGCGTTCAGCAGCCTCCCCGGGTTTGGCCCACAAACCGGTATCTTGTCAATCAATATCTAATACACTGAATGTTAGAAGTCTGCGCATAAAGGGCGGCAACGCCCGCAGGAGCAGTCCGTATGAATCCACCGGCCGCATGGCGCGAAGCGCCCCCCTTGTGGATCACTCGACGCCGCAAAGCGCTCTGCAGGGCAGGCCAGGGCATAACGCATTCACCCATTGCCGTTCTATCTATTTGAGACAATGCCGCATTTCGCGAATACGTTATTGTCTGGGTGATGGAATGCGGTAATCCCGCATTGCCCCGCCTCGGCAAGGCCGCATTGCTGTCTCCGGTTATTGCCGCATCACCAGAATGACGGAATCCAACAGAGCGACAAGACATCATTGCAGCGTTGTCGTTTGTCTATTTTATTGTATGTTGTCATTAACGGAGTGAGCCATTGCGGCACTGCCGCATCGACCCGAGGGACGCATGCCCAGCATCTTCGCCATCGCCAACCCCAAAGGCGGCAGCGGCAAGACCACCGTCGCCATCATCCTCGCCGGCGAATTCGCCAGGCATGGCTACTCCACCGCCATCGTCGACGCCGACCCGCAGGGGTCCTCCTATCAATGGCACGCCTCGTCGGTCGCGCGCGGCCTGAGCCCGGAAGGGGTCGATCTGGTGCGTGCGCCCGACGAGAAGGCATTGACGCAGGCGATCGAGCGTCTCGACAGCTATGACGTCGTCGTCGTGGACACCCCCGGCTACTACGGCAGCGTACTGGTTCAATCAGCGCTCCGCGCCGACCTCGTCGTTCTGCCCTGCAAGGTCCACACCTTCGATGCTTCGCAGGTCGTTCGGACCATCCGCAATCTCCAGCAGCACGCCGACGAGGCGAAGCTGCCGATGAGCCAGCACCGCGTCCTCTTCAACGAGTATGACAGCCTCGACCGCAACACCCGCCCGCTGCGCGAGGTCCTCGCCTATCTCAATGCCGAGAACGTCCCCGTCTGCGCCAACGCGCTCTACCGCCGCATCACCTATCGCACCATGACGAGCGGACATGGCACGCTCTACCAGATGAGCGACAAGGACGAGTCGATCCGCAAGGCGCGCTACAATGCCGATCAGGTCGTGCGCGAATTGCTCGCCGCTAGCCAGGGCGTCACGCAGGACGACAGTGCGGCATGAGCGATCCGGTAAAAGACCCGCACCCTGATCGCCCTGCCCTCCCTCGCGACGCGTTTCGCGCGCAGCGCCTCGTCCCCGTGGGAACCGCCGAGCCGGCCTCCAAGCCGGTTATCGTGACGCCGGAATACGAAGACCACGTGCACGCGCCGGCCTCGACAGCCGGCGCCAGCCAGGGAGAGCCGGCGACCGTCGCTGCATCGAGGCCGTTGCCCAGGGCAAAGGTGAAGCCGGAGATCTCGCGCAACCCCTTCGATGCCTATGGCGAGCGCTCGTCGTCACGCCCTTATGCGCTGCGTCTTCCCGACGCCATCGACCTCGTCGTCCGGCAGATCGCAGCTGAAGAGCGGACCCATCCGCTGCGCGTGATCGATCGCATTCTTCACGATCACCTGAAACGGATCGGGCGCCTGCCACCCCCGCGCGGCGCCTGACCACAGGCCCTTCGCCGTATTTGCGAAGACCGCTTCCAGCGCCTTCTCCCGGACGCCATGCGAGGATAAGCAGCCGGGGACGCCGTCGCTGACAAAAAAAGGGGCTTACGCCCCCTCCGCTTCGCGACCCCGACGCTCGGCTTCCGCGAGCAGTTCTTCGAGGCGCCGGAGCCCGTCCCGCCGCTCCTTGCGGGTGAGGATGCAGTGCGCAAGCTCGGCGCGCAGCTCGGTGATTTCGGCGTGAATGTCGAGAAGCTGTGTCATGTGAACCTCCTTTGTCTTGATGACGGAGGCAGCCGGCCGGGCGTTGGAGGGACGGGTCAGGGATCGCGCAGCGACCGGCAGCGCCGGCGCGTGGGGGAGCCGATTTTGTCGTCGCGCAGCGGCGTCAAAATTGGGGGCACCGCGCGTCCTTGACGCGGCCCGACTGCCGGTATGATGGGCGGTCATTGAGAGAAAGACGGCCTGGCTCGACGCTGCGGCCGGGCTCCCTTCACGGCGCGCCGGCGCTGCAAAGACGGGGATCCGGTATCAGCTCCCGGTGAAATCCTCTGGCCAGATTTGCGCGCCGTGAAGGACACGCAGGATGCGGATCGTGCTCTCGGTCACCGCGTAGGCCGCGATATAGGGCGTGCCGGAGATCACGAGTTCGCGCGTGCCCGCGACGCGGCCGGGCCTTCCGCTTTCCGGGAACTCGACGAGCCGGCGCGCTGCAGCGGCGATCCTCTCGTCGACGGCGATGGCGGCCCTCGGGCTGTCTGCCTCGATATGCGTGAAGATGCCGTCGCGGTCGGAGAGCGCGAAGGCGGACCAGACAGCCTCATCAATCGGCCGAGGCGGCCTTGCGCCGGGCTGCCGCCCGCCGTGCCGCGAAATGATCCTCGACCTCGTCGTCGGAAACGTCGGGTCGGCTATCCGCCAGTGCTTCGAGCACCTTTGCGCGGAACCATGCGTCATGCGCCTCGCTGTTGCTGACCAGCTCGAGCGGCAGCGCGCCTTCATTGGCGGTCCGGGTCAGCAGAATGCGTACCGCGTCGGATACGGTCAGGCCCATGCTTTCGAGCACAGCGGAGGCCCGGTCCCTCACGTCTGCGTCGATGCGGGTCTGAACCAGGGCATTGGCGGCCATGTCGATCTCCCTTCCTCCTGCCGCAATGTAATGCAATTGAATGACGATTGCCAGTGCCGCTACAGACCGCACATCCCCTTGCATTCGTTGGGCCACCGATCGCGTTGCACGTGATCGGTGTCCATCGAGAGATCGGCCTCATCCAGAGGCACGGCGGAGCGATGGAGAAAGACCTCGCCCCGGATTCCACGCAGTCCGCACCGGATCGTGCGATCGACCTCAACTGGATTCGCCCATGATCGATCGCATTCTTCACCACTACCTAACACGGATTGGACGCCTGCCACCCCCGCGCGGCGCCTGACCACAGGCCCTTCGCCGTACCTACGGCGCTCTATGAAAGCGCGGTCCGGCTACGGGCCTGCTCCGCTACGCTCCGGTCGCGTTCCGCGACTGGACAGCCGCCGTTAACAACCTCGACTCAAGGACAAGACGGTCGTTTTCGACATCGTCGAAGCGGCGAACGACACGCCGTCCCGGATCCGCCAGCTTCACTCACCACGTGACATCAGAATTCCCGATGTCTGCGGGGAAAGCGCAACGGCCGCAAAGTTGAGGCACGGAACCAACCAACATGCGCGCGGCCTCCGAGCCTGCTCGACGGAATTCCGGCGGGACCTCGCAAGGGCCTGGTCCCCAAGGCCAAGGTCATCTGATGCGCGGAGCATTTCAGTCTCGATTTCGGGCAGACATGAGCGCCATCAGCATCGGCCCCAGCGAGAACGATCCGGCCTGCGCCCGTCGCGTCAGGGCTCGCAGATAGCCGCCCGGGCTTTTGATCGCGGACGCGCGCTGCAATATGGCAGCGACAACGATGCAGGCCTGCACCTCGCCCAGCACCGCACAGGCATCGGCCCAAGCACTCGGGCTGATCCCAAGCATCGGCCGGATCACAGCGGCGGTCGCGATGAAGCCGCGCCAGTGCGAAATCCCGTGTCGGGCATAGTCGGCGAGGTCCGGACAGGCCTCCAGCACCATGCCCAGCGGAAACGCCATTTCCCCCGACCTCATCGGTTTGGGGTCTGGCTCCGACCTCCCCGCCCGGCTTTCTCGAAAGCCAGGTTCAGGTTCAATCGAGATTTCGGTGTTTGAACTCTGTATGTGGTGCTCGGAACGGGACTCTGTGGCGCCTGATTCCGCTGGTTTTACGTGTTGTTCCAACGCCGTGAGGATGATTGCGGCCAATTCGGCGAGTGTTTCCGCGATTGGCTCCAGCGCCTCGAGATCCACACGGCGCGGGATAGAGCTGAGAATATCGATGAAGCTGCGATGCAGACCGGGCCAATCGGCCGGCACGCGCTCCTCGATCCCCGTCGCGATCATCTTTGCGATGTCGCGTCGGCAGAGCGCGACGGCCTGGCGCGCGAGAGCGAGCGCCCGTCGCTCGGCCCGAATGGTCTCGGCCAGGGCGGCGAACTCGTCGGCCCTGGCGATGAGCGGGCCGAGATCGAAGCCGAACGCCTGTTCGACGTCGCCGGCGGCGCCCTTGCGCGCGAAACGCTTGCCGTTCGGGCTGTCGCGCCGCAGGATCAGTCCGCACTCGATCAGCACAGCGAGATGGCGACGCAGCGTCGAGGGCGCGATGCCGTGAGCCCGCAACATCAGCGTCCTGTTCGATGGGAACACGACGAGGTCGCCGGCACCCGAGACCAGCACGGTGTCGGGATGGAACGTCAGCAGTGCGTTCAACACCGCCAACGCACGATCGGAAATGTCGAGCACCGCCTTCGCCTCGCAGATCAGGCGAAACACCTGCCACTTGTGGACGGGTTTGCCCTCGGGGCACTCCTTCACGAGGCGCTGCGTATTGACGACGGCGCGCGACAGCGCCCGCCGCCCGAAGGGTGTCGTTGGGATTTGGCCAAGCATCTGCATTCGCGTCCTCTCTTTGCGAGAGCGCGGGGCAAACAAAGACCGTGGCGTGAAAACGCAGGCCTCTTGAACTGTCGGATGGCGAGGGCTAATATGCTTGTGTGTTTTCGGGCACCGCTGACGACGGCAATCGTCGGCCCGTCCATCGTCTGAGAGACCCGGCTCTGCCGGGTTTTTCTTTGTCCGAGCGCACCTCTTCCGTTGAAACCGAATCCGTACATTATATTGAATGTCGAACGTCAGTCCAACGTGCTGGCGTGCGCCTTGTCGGGCTGCGCGGAGGGTCGCAGCCCGTCTTGGGATTCTATGTTCGAGGACGCGCCGATGAGAACCAAAGACTGTCGCCGGAAGGCCGCGCACGCGGCCGAGGGTCGTACGCTGCTTCGGACCTTTCAGGCGTCGATCGAGGCGATCCGATGCGCGAGCGGCCTCAGCCGCAAGGCCTTTGCCGCGCAGCTCGGTCTGGCGAGCTCAAGTTACTTCCACCTGATGACGCCGAATGCGAATCCGAGCCTGGATTACATCGAACTGATCGCCGAACGCGCCGGCGTCGAACCAGCGGGGCTGCTGGCGCGACCGGCGGCGACGGCAGAGCTCGAATCGGAGCAGACGCCAGGTCTCTTAAGACGACTCGATTCAAGGGGTTAGGCAGGATTTCGATAACATTCAATATACCAGATGATGGAGTTGCTGTATCATGCCGCTCGGCTCAATCTTGAGCCTTGGAGCCCCTGCCCTCCCATGCCCCCCGCCCGCAAGCCGCTGCCCGTCGATCACTCCATCCTCAACGAGATGCTGGCGATCCGGCTCCAGCAGCTCGAGAGCGAGAATGGCGGAATGGAGGCGTTCCTGCCGAAGACAGGATTGGCGCGCGGGACCTATTACACGATCCTTCGGGGGATCGGGAATCCGACGTTGAAGACAATGGAGCGCATCGCCTCGAGCCTCAATATGAGCGTCCTCGAGTTGCTCGGCTTCGAGATCGACGATGCGCGGCGTGCTCTCAGGAAGAACGGCGTCGATTATGACGAGGTCGTCTCTGCCATCGATAAGAAGAACCAGGCCGACCGACGCCTCGCCCGGCAATCGCGCTCGAGCAAGCTGCCGGGATAACCGCGTTGGCCGGGCGGCGCTCGCGGGAACAGAAGGTCGCCGACCCCGCTGTTGGGCGGGGCCGGCGGCTTCGGGTCAGCTGGCGGGGTTCCAGATGATGACCTTCTTGGCGGGATCCTCGCCCGGCGCCGGCGCC
>NCEH01000156.1 GCA_002304505.1 Rhizobiales bacterium 32-66-11
ATATGATCTGCCCATTACCTCGGGCTTCGTCGCCGCGCAATTGCGCGCGTTCGGCTGCGATGAGGTGGTCACGGGCATCGGGCGCACCGGCGTCGTGGGCGTGATCCGCGGCAATGGCGGGGCCGGGCGCACCATTGCGCTACGGGCCGACATGGACGCCTTGCCGATCCTCGAGCGCACCGGCGCCCGCTATGCCTCGAAGACCCCCGGCAAGATGCATGCCTGCGGCCATGACGGCCACACCGCCATGCTGCTCGGCGCCGCGCGGCATCTGGCCGAGACGCGCAATTTCGCCGGCACCGCGATCATGGTGTTCCAGCCCGCGGAGGAAGGCGGCGCCGGCGGCCGCGCCATGGTGCAAGACGGGCTGATGGACCGCTTCGGCATCGCCGAAGTCTACGGCATGCACAATCTGCCGGGTCTGCCGGTGGGCTGTTTCGGCATCCGCGAGGGTGCCATCATGGCGTCCGCCGACCATGTCGAGATCACCATCGAGGGCAAGGGTGCCCACGCCGCGAAACCCCATGAGGGCGTGGACGTCGTGCTGACCGGCGCGTCCATCGTCACCGCATTGCAGCAGATCGCGGCGCGCAATCTGGACCCGCTGGACTCGGGTGTGGTCTCCATCGCCATGTTCCATGCCGGCGATGCGGACAATGTACTGCCGCCGAGCGCGAAACTCACCGGCACGCTGCGCAGCCTCTCGCCCGCCGTGCGCATGCAATTGCGCGAACGGGTGAAGCAGATCGCGGAAGGGGTGGCCGGCGCGTTCGGCGCGCAAGCCGAGGTGCGATTCGTCGAGGGCTATCCCGTCACCGTGAACCATCCGGCCCAGACCGCGTTCGCCCAGCGCGTGGCGGAAGATGTGGCGGGCGCACCGCAGGTGAACGGGACCGCGCCGCCCCTCATGGCGGCCGAGGATTTCGCCTATATGCTGGAGGCCCGCCCCGGCGCCTATATCTTCGTGGGCAATGGGCCAAGCGCCGGCCTGCATCATCCGGCCTATGATTTCGCCGATGCGGCAATCCCGTTCGGTGCGTCCTATTGGGTGCGCCTGGTGGAAACCGCGCTGCAACCGGCCTGAGCTGCGGCGGCCGGCGCTTTCTGTGCCCGCCTATCCTGCGCGATCACTTGGCCTTGCGCAGGCGGAATTCGAGCACCCCGGCTTCCACCTTATGCCCCTCGAACGCATCGCCCGTCTGCTGGGCGATGTGGGGAATGTCGATAACCGACATTGGATCGGTGCAGGTCACGATCAGCAGCGTTCCCGGCGCGAGGGTCGCCAGCGCCTTGCGGGTGCGCAAAGCGGGCAGGGGGCATTTCAGCCCCTGGAGGTCCAGATGCACCGCGCACGGGCCGGGCTGCGGCCCATCCGGCGGCGCCTTGCGCGGGAACGGGCCGATCACGCCGCCTGCTCCTTGAGCCGCGCAAGGCTTTCCTCGCGCCCGAGCACCGACAGCACATCGAAAATCGGCGGCGAGGTGGTGCGCCCGGTGAGCGCGGCGCGCAGCGGCTGGGCGACCGCGCCGAGCTTGATGCCCGCCGTCTCCGCATAGGCGCGCACCGCCGCTTCGGTGGCCGGCACGGTCCATTCGGCGGCGGCAAGCGCCGGCAGCAGCGCGCCGAGATGGGCACGCGCCTCGCCGGTGAGCAGCGCGCTCGCCTTCTCCTCCAGGAGCAGGGGCCGTTCGGCGAAGATGAAGCCGGCATTGTCCAGCAATTCCACCAGCGTCTTCGCCCGCTCCTTCAGGCCGGGCATGGCGGCGCGCAGCTGCGCCTTGTGTTCCGGCGTCATCTTGGCGAGCCGCGCGGGCCCGTCCGGCAGATAGGGGATGAGGGCCATGACCGCTTCGAACAAGTCAGCGTCGGTGCTGGCGCGGATGTAGTGCCCGTTGATGTTTTCCAGCTTCTGGAAATCGAACCGCGCGGCCGAGCGGCCCACATGGTCGAGATCGAACAGCGCAATCATTTCCTCGGTGGAGAACATCTCCTGGTCGCCATGGCTCCAGCCGAGGCGCACCAGATAATTGCGCAGCGCCGCCGGCAGATATCCCATCGCGCGATAGGCATCGACGCCCAGCGCACCATGCCGCTTGGAGAGCTTGGCGCCGTCCGGCCCGTGGATCAGGGGGATATGCGCCATCTCCGGTACTGGCCAGCCGAGCGCACGATAAATCTGGGTTTGGCGGGCGGCATTGGTGAGATGGTCGTCGCCGCGGATGATGTGGGTGACGCCCATGTCATGGTCGTCCACCACCACGGCGAGCATATAGGTGGGCGTGCCGTCGGAGCGCAGCAGGACGAGGTCGTCCAGATCCTTGTTGGGGAAGGTGACGGTGCCCTGCACCAGGTCGTGGATCACGGTCTCGCCCTCCTGCGGCGCGCGCAGGCGGATCACCGGCTTGCGGTCCTTCGGAGCCTCTGCGGGATCGCGATCGCGCCAGCGGCCGTCATAGCGCGGCGGGCGGCCCTCCTTGCGCGCGGTCTCGCGCATCTCTTCCAGCTCTTCCGCGCTGGCATAGCAGGGATAGGCATTGCCCAGCGCCAGCATCTGCGCCACCGCTTCCTGGTGCCGCGCGACGCGGGCGAACTGATAGACCGTGTCGCCGTCCCATTCGATGCCGAGCCAGGTCAGGCCGTCGAGGATCGCGTCGATGGCTTCCTTGGTCGAGCGCTGGCGGTCCGTATCCTCGATGCGCAGCAGCATCTTGCCGCCCTTCGCCCTGGCATAGAGCCAGTTGAACAAAGCGGTGCGGGCGCCGCCGATGTGCAGGAAGCCCGTGGGAGAAGGAGCAAAGCGCGTAACGATCTCTGACATGAAGGTCCGCCGAAAAGGGGTCTGGAGCGGGGCGGCCGCGCCGCCGGGATGCTGTGTGCACCGCCGGCATGTGGCGCGCGGGCGGCGCCCGTGTAGCATAGGCGGGCGCGTTGGGGAACGCGGGGGCATGGCAGGGACATCAAACACCGGCGAGGACGAACCACCGCGCGCACCGATCCGCGGCGCGCGGGCGGCCGTCTGGGGCGCGGGGCAGGTCGCGCCGCGCCCGTTCGGTGCCCTGGACGATCTGCGGGCGCGCCTGTTCGCCGCCCTGGCCGCCGACGTCCGCGCCGAGGCGGAGGCGGGGCGGCTGGTGCTCTGGCTGCCGGTGCTGTTCGCCGCCGGCATCCTGCTCTATTTCGGCGCCGAACAGGAACCCTCGCTCGTCGCGTGCCTCCTGCTGACGGCGGCGCTGGTTGCCGCAACCCTGGCGGCGCGGGCGCATGTGTACTCGTTCGCCGTGCTCGCGGGCGCGACGGCGCTCGCCTGCGGCTTCACGCTCGCCTGCCTCCAGACCGCCCGCATCACCCGGCCGATCCTGATCCCTCCGGCGGGCAGCGTGCGGCTGACCGGGTTTGTGGAGCATCTGGAGAAACGCGCCACCGCCGACCGCATCCTGCTGCGGGTGGAGACCGCCCAGGCGCGGGGGCTGGATTTCAAACCCGAGCGGGTGCGCCTCTCCCTGCCGCGCGGGTCGGCGCCCAGTGTCGGCGCGGGCATCAGCGTTTCCGCGCGGCTGCTGCCACCCCTCGGGCCCGCCATGGCGGGGGCGCATGATTTTGGCCGGGCGCCCTGGTTCGCCGGCATCGATGCGGTGGGCTTCGCCCTCGGACCGCCGAAAGCTGTGACGCTCGGGGAGGCGCCGCCGCCCGCGGTGCGCATCGCCGCGCTGGTTCATGGCGTGCGGGTCGCGCTCGCCGCCCGCATCCGCCTGGTGCTGAGCGGTGCGGCTGCCGACATCGCCGTGGCGCTGGTGACGGGTGATCGCTCCTCCATCGCGCCGGCGGTGGAAGAAAGCATGCGCCTGTCCGGCCTGACCCATGTGCTGTCGATTTCCGGCCTCCACATGGCGCTGGTGGCGGGCACGCTGTTCGCGCTGGTGCGCGGGCTGCTGGCCCTGTTCCCGCCCTTGGCGCTCGGTGCGCCGGTCAAATCGATCGCGGCGTTCTGCGCGCTGACGGGAAGCGCGCTCTATCTCATCCTGTCGGGCAATGATGTCGCCGCGCAACGCTCGTTCCTGATGCTCGGCCTGGTGCTGGTGGGCGTGATCGTCGGCCGCGCCGCGCTCACCTTGCGCAGCGTCGCGGTGGCGGCCGTGCTGGTGCTGGCGGCGGCGCCGGTTTCGGTGCTCGATCCCGGCATGCAGATGTCGTTTGCCGCGACGCTCGCGCTGGTGGCGGCGTTCGAGCGGCTGCGCCCGCTGCGCCTGGGATGGACGGCCGAAGGGCCGGTGGCGCGCATCGCCCTGAAGATCGCCCTGTTCGTGGGCGGCCTCGCGCTGACCTCCCTGGTCGCGGGCCTCGCGACGGCCCCCTATGGGGCGCTGCATTTCCAGCGCATCGGCGCCTATGGCCTGCTCTCGAATCTCGCCGCCATGCCCGCGGTGAGCTTCCTGGTGATGCCGTTCGGCCTGCTCGGCGTGCTGCTGCTGCCGTTCGGCCTCGATTCGCTGGCCTGGCCGCTCATGGGGCTCGGCATCGACATCATGGTGGGCGTGTCGGACACGGTCGCCGCGCTGCCGGGCGCCGGGTTGCGGACCGATTGGTTCAACCCGCCTGCCGTCCTCGCCGCGAGCCTCGCCCTGTTGTGCCTGTGCCTGCTGCGGGGACGGCTCGCGGCGATCGCGCTTGTTCCGGCACTCGCGGCCTTCGTTCTCGGCGGGGCGCCGCCGCGACCGGACATTCTGATCGCGCCGAACGGGCGCACGGTGGCGGTGCGTGCAGGCGATGGACGGCTCTCCATCCTCGGGGCGACGTCCAATCGGATGGTGGCGGACCAATGGCTGAGCCGGGAGAGCGACAGCCGCACCGCGCAGTCCGAGGGCCTGGCCGACGCGTTTCGCTGCGACCGGCTGGGATGCACGGCCACAACCTCCGGCGGCGTGCTCGCCGTCTCCCGCCGGCCGGAAGGGCTGGAGGCCGATTGCCTGAATGCGGCGCTGATCGTGAGCCCCCATCCGGCGCCGAAGAAATGCCCGGCCAAGGTCGTCACGCCCGCGGATATGGCCAACACCGGCACGCTGGCCCTGTTCCGCGCGCCCGAGGGACAGGCATCGCCCGAGGGATGGCGCATCGTTCCGGCGCGCTCCGCGCGTCAGCAGCGTCCGTGGATGCCGCTTCTGCCGCCGGTCACCGAGGGGAACAGGGGAGCAGGGTCCGCCTTACAGATCGAGGACGATGCCGCCCATTGATGCCGCCCGCTGAGGTCGGAGATCAGCCGGAACCCGGAAAACTCAGTAGCGGCGCATCAGGCCGACGAGGCGTCCCTGCACGCGAATACGATCCGGGCCGAAGATCCGGGTCTCATAGGCCGGATTGGCGGCTTCCAGGGCGATGGACGCGCCCTTCTTGCGCAGGCGCTTCAAGGTGGCTTCCTCGTCGTCCACGAGGGCGACGATGATGTCGCCGGTCTCGGCGCTGTCGCATTTGCGGATCAGCACCGTGTCGCCATCCAGGATGCCGGCCTCGATCATGCTGTCGCCGCGCACTTCCAGGGCGAAATGCTCGCCGGAGCCCAGCATTTCAGGCGGCACGTTCAAGGTGTGGCTGCGGGTTTGAATCGCCGAAATGGGGGAGCCGGCGGCGATCCTGCCCATGACCGGCACGGTCACGGTCGGCGCGGTTTCCTCATCCTCCGACGGCGGCCGCACACGGCCGAGGCTGCCCTCGATCACGCTCGGGGAAAAGCCGCGCCCGCCGGCGGAGGCCGCGCGGCTCGCGGCAAGGCCGGGGGCCGCGCTGTCCGGCAGGCGGACCACTTCCAGCGCCCGCGCGCGATTGGGAAGGCGGCGAATGAAGCCGCGCTCTTCCAGGGCGGTAATCAACCGATGGATGCCGGACTTGGAGCGAAGGTCCAGGGCTTCCTTCATCTCGTCGAAGGAGGGCGGGACGCCGGTTTCCTTCAGGCGTTCATGGATGAAACGCAACAGATCATATTGCTTGCGCGTCAGCATGGCCTCACCCGTCCCCATCCCGCTTCCGTCTCGGCAGCGATGTCCCGCAGGAGATCACTCAAACCGAAACAAATCATGAACAAGCATTAGCTGTTCCTTTTGTGTTCCGCAAGGGTGAACATCGCGTTAACGGTATTTCAGGAGGGCAGCTGAAGCACCGAGCAGGCATCGCCGGTCTCTCCGGCGGGTGCGAAAGCGGGCCGGATCAACAGGCAATCGGCCATGGCGAGGGTGGTCAGCATGGAGCTGTCCTGGATCGGCAGCGGGGTCGCCACCAAGGCCCCGTCGGCGGCGAACGACAGGGTCGCGCGCATATAATCGACCCGGGAATCATTGGCCCTGACCGGGCAGCCGAGGCGTGCCGCGCGCTGGGGCGCCCCCTGGGCGGCGCCCCCCTGGAGCGCATTCAGCAGCGGAATCAAGAACAATACGGCGCCCACATAAGCCGACACCGGATTCCCCGGCAGGCCCAGCACGCGCATGGCGCCGCGCGCGCCAAACATCAGCGGCTTTCCCGGCCGCAGCGCGATTCTGTGGACGGTCAGCTCCACCCCCTCGCTGCGCAGAGCGGGCGCGATCAAATCATGCTCGCCCACCGAGGCGCCGCCGGAGGTGATCAGCACATCTATTCCCGATTCGGCGGCGGCGCGGACGGCGGCGCGGGTCGCATCGAGGGAATCGCCGACGAGGCCGAGATCCACCGCATCCGCCCCATGGGCACGCGCCAGCGCCGCGAGGCCATAGACATTCGAGACCACGACATCGGAGAGCGCGCCGCTGCCGGCACCGGGGCGAACCAGTTCATCGCCAGTTTGCAGAATCCCCACCTTCGGCCGCGCGACCACATCCAGCGCGGCATGGTCGGCCGCCGCCGCCAGCATCACGTCGCGACCGGTGAGGCGGCGCCCGGCGGGAAGAATCAGGCCGCCGGCGAGGAAATCGAACCCGGCCTTGCGCACATTGCGCAGCGGCGCGGTGGCAGCGGTGGTGGTGATCAGATCCCCGTCGCGCGCGATATTCTCCTGAATCACCACCGTGTCCGCCCCCGGGGGCAGCAGCGCGCCGGTGAAGATGCGGACCGCTTCCCCCCGCGCGACGGCGCCCGCAAACGGGCGCCCGGCGGCGGATTCGCCGATCACGCGCAAGGTGGCGGGAACCTGCGCGATATCGGCGGCGGCCACCGCATATCCGTCCATGGCCGACATGTCGGCG
>NCEH01000216.1 GCA_002304505.1 Rhizobiales bacterium 32-66-11
CCGGCGTGGGGATTTCCGGCGCCTATGAGGTGGAGCCGCTGGTGCATACCAGCATGAACGACAAGCTCCGCCTCTCCGGGGATGAAGCCCGCCGTCTCTCGCCCACGCTCTGGCAGGTGCCGGCCGGGCGGACGTTCGAGACCTTCACGGGCGGTGAGGAGAGCGCGGAATTCCTGCGTCAGGGCCGCGATCTTGCCGCCCATTGGGGCGCGCAGGGAATCGCGACACAGGCGCATGTGGTGGAGGGGGCCAATCATTTCTCCGTATTGGAGGAATTGGCGGACCCGAACTCGCTGGTGGTTGCGCGTCTGGTGGCGAAAGCCCGCGCCGCCGCAGATCTGGGCTAGAGCGTTTCCTTCTTTGACTGAATCGTTAGGGATTCCCGATTGTGTCGGATTGTGATTCAAGATGCAGGCTGGGCGGAGGCCAGCATCGCATGGTCCGACCTCTTTCGACCGATTTGCGCGAGCGCGTTGTCGCCGCGGTTCTTTCCGGTGAGACGAGCCGTGCGGTGGCGGCTCGTTTCGGGGTCGCGGTGTCCTCGGTGGTGAAATGGGCGCAGCGCCATCGGGCGACCGGCACGGTGACGCCGGGCCAGATGGGTGGTCACCGCAAGCGGGTGCTGGAACCGCACCGGGCCTTCATCGCCGAGCGGATCGCGCAGACCCCGCACCTGACGCTGCATGGCCTGAAGGCGGAACTGGCCGCACGCGGGATCTTCATCTCCCACGATGCGATCTGGCGGTTCCTGCGTCACGAGGGGCTGCGCTTCAAAAAAAACGATGTTCGCCCTGGAGCAGGCGAGAGTTGACATCGCGCGCCGTCGCCGGCGCTGGACATCCTGGCAGGGGCGGCTCGACCCGGCGCGGCTGGTCTTCATCGACGAGACCTGGATCAAGACCAACATGGCCCCACTCTACGGTTGGGGCCGGAAGGGCCAGCGCCTCAAGGGCTTCGCGCCCCACGGCCACTGGCGCACGCTGACCTTCCTCGGCGCCCTGCGCACCGATGGCCTCACCGCGCCGTGTGTCTTTGACGGCCCGATCAACGGTGCCTGCTTCCGCGCCTATGTGGAGCAGGAACTCGTCCCCACGCTGAAGGCCGGCGACATCGTCATCATGGACAATCTGGGCAGCCACAAATCCGTTGCCGTGCGTCAGCTGATCAAGGCTGCCGGGGCCAGGCTCTGGTTCCTGCCGCCCTACTCCCCCGACCTCAATCCCATCGAGCAGGCATTCGCCAAGATCAAGCACTGGATGCGAAACGCTCAGAAGCGAACCGTCGAGGAGACATGGCTGCATGTCGGCGCCCTCGTGGCCGATATGCAGCCTGCAGAGTGCGCAAGCTACATCGCAAACGCCGGATACGCTTCAATCAAAACATGAAACGCTCTAGCCTACGGCGGTGACGGACTGCGCGCTCACGCTCTGGCGCTTCACCATCAGCTTGTTCAGGGCGGTGATGTAGGCCTGCGCCGAGGCGACGAGCGTATCGGGATCGGCGGCCTTAGCCGTGACCACCTTGCCGTCTTCCTCCAGCCGAACCGACACCTCTGCTTGAGCATCGGTGCCCTGGGTCACCGCATGAAC
>NCEH01000157.1 GCA_002304505.1 Rhizobiales bacterium 32-66-11
CCGGCCGGACGTGGCGGGCGACATCGCGGTCGCCGCGCGCGATCCGAACGATCCCTCCACCTGGGGCAAGGTGGGCCGCAACGAGAATTGCCCCTGCGGCTCCGGCAAGAAATACAAGCATTGCCACGGCCGCTTCGCCTGAGGCGAAGCGCCTGAGGCTTGGTGCCTGAGGCTTGCGCCTCCCCTCCGAACGAAAACGCCCGGTGCTGAGCCGGGCGTTTTTGCGTTTAGGACAGTCTTGCGTTTCCGGGCCGGTCGCGCGGGCGACGGGCGACGGGCGACGGGCGACGGGCGACGGAGGTATTAACATCCGAAGCAGGGTGGCAAGGGCCGACCTGCCGGCCGAATTGAACCGGAGCGCCGCTCCGGATTCATCCTTGCCGAACCTTCGCCCGAAATGCCGGTTCGGTGTGCCGGAGACCTGCGGCGAAGCATCAGTAAACCGATCTTCGTCCGCGCTAAGTCATTGTTTCACGTGAAACATTTTTCGCCCCAGCGGCGGCCGGCGGCGCTTTGGCGGCAGGAAAACCCGAGGCGGCTCTAGCGCGCGCTGGAGAATGCGCCCGGCGTGACGATGGTCGTTGAGCCCTGCAGCACAGGCGCGGAGGCGACGCCCTGCCCGTTCAGGCTGGCGGTCTGCTGCACCGCGCCGGAAGCCACACGCGGCCCGCCGCTCGTGGGTACGGAGGTCTCATCCGCACCCGGCCGCACGGCCGCTCCGCCCTCGGCCACCTGGCTTTCCGGGGAAATGCCCGGCGGGCGTGTGGTCTCAGGCATGGTGCCGGGCGGGGTCCCGTTCACGTCCACCGTGTAATCATTCGCCTCGGCGCCAACGGGGCGGAACTTGGCGAGGAACACCGGATGCATGCCGCCGTCGGTGCCGGTCTTCACCGGCGCCACGGGCAGCGATTTCGACAGCGCGGCGATCTGCTGGTCGTCGGCGATGCGCTTGGCGGCGACGGCGCCAGCGATCTCGGCGGGCACGGTATAGTTCGGGCAGGCGGCGGAGGCGTCAAAGCCGCGTCCGCCCTCAACCTGCGCGTTGAACACATAGTGCCGGTCGCACACGTTGACCTTCGGCTCCTGCTTCGTCACCTCGAAGCTGTCATAGCCTTCCTTCAGGTTGCGCCAGAAGGCCATGTTCGGATTGGTGCGGTGGCGGGCAAGGTTCTTCGGCGTCATGCGGAACGGCATGGCCTGCAATTGGAACGCGCGCTGGCCGCCGGCGAAGCTCTCGCGCGCGAGAGCGAAAATCTCGGCGATCTGCTGGTCGGTCATGGCGTAGCAGCCCGACGAGGAGCAGTCCCCGTGGATCATCAGGAACTCGCCGGTGCGGCCGTAGGACTTGTCGAACGCGTTCGGAAAGCCGGTGTTGATCGCAAGATAATAGCTGGAATTGGGATTCATCAGAGCCGGGGTGATGGCATAGAAGCCTTCGGGCGCCTGGCGGTCGCCGATCTTCACCTTGGGGCCGAGTTCACCTGACCAGCGGCAGATCGGATAGGTCTTGAGCAGCGCATAGGTGCCGTCGGTCTTTTGCTTCCAGACCTCAAGCTCGGATTCCTGCTTGAACAGGCGCACCAGGATCGGGCTGGAGGGCGTCATGCCCTTCTCCTGGATCATGGTGACCATCTGCGGCGACAGGGGCTGCTGGGAGCGCCGGGACAGATCGCCCTGGCCGTTGCAGCCGGCGAGAACCACCGCCGTTGTGGCGGCGAGCGCCGCGAGCCGGAGACGGGAAAAGAGGGGAAGCGGACGGCTCAACGCAGAACTCCAAGGTCCGTTTCGGGCGCACGAGAGCGCGATCGCCCATATGGGCAGATCCGGCACTAAGAGCCATCATGCAAGGACCAACCTTGACGGGGCCTTACCATATGATGGCGGAAAAGCGATAAATCAGCGCCCCTTAGCCGCACAAGACCGGCGAATTGCGGCCGATATGAGATGGTTCCAGACAAAGCGGCCGGCGTCCGGCTCCTGATGGTTCCAGATGGTTAAAGCGTGCGGCCGATCGCCAGGAACTTGGCCCGCCGCGCCTTGCGCACCGCCGCCGCATCCATGCCGGCCATGCCGCTCAACGCTTCCGCAATCGCATCCCCGGTCGCCGCGATGGCAGCCTTGGGGTCTCGATGGGCGCCGCCGGTGGGCTCCTTGATGATCGAATCCACGACCCCGAAGCGCACCAGATCCTGCGCGGTAATCTTCATATTGGTCGCCGCCTCCTGCGCCTTGGCGGTGTCCCGCCACAGGATCGAGGCCGCGCCCTCGGGCGAGATCACGCTATAGATGGCGTGCTCCAGCATCAGGACCTTGTTGGCCGTGGCGATGGCGATGGCGCCACCGGAGCCACCCTCGCCAATCACGACGGCGACATTGGGCGCGCCGAGCGCGAGGCAGGCGTCGGTGGAGCGGGCGATCGCCTCGGCCTGGCCACGCTCCTCGGCGCCGATGCCGGGATAGGCGCCGGCGGTATCCACCAGAGCGATCATGGGCACGTTGAAGCGGTCCGCCAGCTCCATCAGGCGCGCGGCCTTGCGATAGCCCTCGGGCCGCGCCATGCCGAAATTGTGACGGATGCGGGTTTCCGTGGTGGAGCCCTTCTCATGGCCGATCACGCACACGGGTTCGCCCCGGAAGCGCGCGAAGCCGCCGATGATGGCTTCGTCCTCGCCATATTTGCGATCCCCCGCCATGGGGGTGAATTCCTCGAACAGGCCCTTGGCGAAATCGCCGAAGTGCGGCCGCGCGGGATGGCGCGCCACAAGGGTCTTCTGCCAAGGGGTGAGGGTGGAATAGAGCTGCGCCAGGGCGTCCGCCGCCTTGGCCTCAAGGCGCGTCACGTCGTCGGCAATAGCGACGCCGTCCCCGCTCGAAAGTGCCCGCAGTTCTTCCACCTTCGCCTCGAGCTCGGCCACCGGCTTCTCGAAGTCCAAATAGCTGCGCATGCCTGTCCGTGGGTTTTGGGGAACGATGGACGGGTCCGTCCGGCACCTCATGGCGCGGCCGGAAGCTGCTCTTCGCGGCGCGGTAAGTCAAGGTGTGCCTGCCGCGGAGGCAACCGGATTTGCCCTGGCGCGTTATATCCCAATGGATTGCACAGGAGAACCCCGCATGGCCGCGTCACCGCGACACCCCGCTTTCGATCAGACCAAGGCCGACAAGGCCACCACGGGCGGCCCGCCAGGGCCGTCGGAACCCGTTGGCAATCCCCCAGCCGGCAAAGCCGCCACTGGAAAGCCCGCCGCTGGCCCCCACGCCAAGCCGGCCCTGACCGATGCCGAGAAGACACCCGGCACCGGCGCCCTGCCCGATCCCCATCGGCCGAACGAGGACGCGACCTCCGGCTGAGGGGAGGTCGAGCCTCCGCATGCGGGCCATCAAAGCAAAGCGGCGCCATTCTCCTGCAGGACCGCGCCCGCCAGATAGAGCGAGCCGGCGATCAGCACCCGCGGCGGCGGCACCAGGGGGAAGGCGGCCAGCCCGTCCAGCGCGGCGCCCACATCGCGCGCCACAGAACCGGACATGCCGAGCACGGCGGCCGCTGCCGCCACCTCCTCGGGCGACAGGCCCTTGTGCTCGCCGGGAACGGGCACCGCGATCACCTCGCGCGCGAGCCCCGCGAACGGCGCCAGGAAGGCATTGTGTCCCCCGTCGAGCCAGACTTCCACGTCCGCCGGCGCACGCGCGGTCAGCGGGCCCGGCGCTAGGCGTTGGAGCCGCGCCGGCCATTCGGCCGCACGCAATCCGGCCTCGATGGCGGCGGCGCTCACACCCAATTGCGGCAAGGCCCGCAAGGTCGCGACCGCAAGCCCGGCATTGTCGATCTGGTGCGCGCCCATAAGGCGCGGACGCGGCAAATCGAGAAGCCCCGCCTCGTCGGAATAGACGAGCCGCCCCGCCTCCTCGTGCATGGTCCATTGCTGGCCCCGCGCGAGCACCGGCGCCAGCTTGCGGGCCGCTGCGCGCTCGATCACCTCCAGCGCCTCCTCGGGCTGGGCGGCAACGATCACCGGCACGCGGCGCTTGATGATGCCGGCCTTCTCGGCCGCGATCAGCTCCAGCGTCGGCCCGAGGAAATCCACATGGTCGATGGACAGCGGCGTGATGACGCTGGCCAGCGGCGCGTCCACCACATTGGTGGCGTCGAGCCGCCCGCCGAGCCCCACCTCCAGCAACAGCACGTCCGCCGGCACCTGGGCGAACAGGACGAAGGCGGCCGCCGTCGTGATCTCGAACAGGGTGATGGGCGCCCCGGCATTGGCCGCTTCCACCTGGTCGAGGGCCTGCGAGAGCGCCGCATCCTCCACCAGCGCGCCGGCGAGGCGGATGCGCTCGTTGAAGCGCACCAGATGGGGCGAGGTATAGACATGCACGCGCTTGCCCGCCGCCTCCAGCGCCGCGCGCAGGAAGGCGATGGTGGACCCCTTGCCGTTGGTGCCCGCCACGTGGATCACGGGCGGCAGGCGCAGTTCGGGATGATCGAGCGCGGCAAGCAGGCGATGGACCCGATCCAGCGAAAGGTCGATCCGCTGCGGGTGGAGCGCCGCGAGGCGCTCCAGGATGGCGTCGGGTCCGCCGACGGGGCGGGAGAGGGACATCGTCTTCTACCCCTGCGCGGCTTCGGCCGCGCGGCGCAATGGGTGGGCGGGCATCAGGCGGCGGCGGGACGCGGCAGGCGCCCCTTGGGCGGCACGGCCGGCGCCTTCACCAGGATGCGGCACAGGCGGCCCAGCGTCTCGCGCATCTGGTGGCGGTGTATCACCATGTCGATCATGCCGTGCTCGCGCAGATATTCCGCCCGCTGGAAGCCGTCCGGCAGCTTCTCGCGGATGGTCTGCTCGATCACGCGCGGCCCGGCAAATCCGATCAACGCACCGGGCTCGGCGATCTGGATGTCGCCCAGCATGGCGTAGGACGCGGTGACGCCGCCGGTGGTCGGATTGGTGAGAACCACGATGTAAGGCTTCTTCGCCTCACGCAATTCCTGGATCGCCACCGTGGTGCGCGGCATCTGCATGAGGGAGAGGATGCCCTCCTGCATGCGCGCGCCACCGGAGGCGGCGAACATGATGAAGGGCGTGCCCTTCTCGGCCGCCGTCTGGAGCCCCTTCACCACCGCCTCGCCGGCGGCCATGCCGAGCGAACCGCCCATGAAGCCGAAATCCTGCACCGCGATGGTCACGGGCAAGGCTTCCAGCAGGCCGGTCGCGACCTTCACGGCATCCTGCATGCCGGTCTTGGTGCGGGCGTCCTTGAGGCGGTCGGCATAGCGGCGCTCGTCGCGGAACTTCAGCGGGTCGATGGTGACCTCGGGAAGCGCGACCTCCGCATAGGCGCCATCATCGAAGGTGGCCTTCAGCCGCTTCGTGGCATCCATGCGCATGTGATAGCCGGAGCCCGGAATCACATAGAGATTGGCCTCCAGATCCTTGTGGAACACCATCTGCCCGGTTTCCGGGCACTTCACCCACAGATTCTCCGGCACATCCCGGCGCGCCAGGAAATCGCGGATCTTCGGGCGGACGACGTTGGAAATCCAATTCAAGGAGAATGCTCCGGCTGTGGCGCGCTCCATGTAATACCGAGCGGGCGGGAACGGAAGGGCGGTCGCGCTGCGCTGCGCAAATCCAGCGCCGGCGACCGTTGCGTCATCTCACGAAAGGGCTTGGGCGCGCATGGTGGCGAAACCACGGCGGAGGCAAGCTATTCCGTTAAGGAATGAAGATACGCCCGACATTTTGATTGGACGGCGTTTTCTAAACGGTTTAATCGCCCCCTCGATTGACCTTCAGAAGGTTTCCCCAAGGTGCGCTTCCTCCTGCTCTTGCCCTTCCTCGGGTTGCTGTGGGTACCGTTCTATAATGAACGCCTGCCCGAGCTGTTCGGCTTCCCGTTTTTCTATTGGTATCAGCTGGCCTGGGTGCCGCTGACCTCCCTTTTGACCTTCGTGGTTTATAAGGCGACCAAGGAATGATCGGCGCGATTGATTGGACCGCGCTGTCGGTCTTCCTGTTCTTTTTTGTGCTGGTCACCGTGATGGGCTTCGTCGCCGCGCGCTGGAAGGCCGCCGACAACCATGCCAAGCTCGACGAATGGGGCCTCGGCGGGCGCCAGTTCGGGGTCTGGATCACCTGGTTCCTGGTGGGCGGCGACTTCTATACCGCCTACACCGTGATCGCCGTGCCGGCGCTGGTGTATGCGGTGGGGGCCTACGGCTTCTTCGCCCTGCCCTACACGATCATCGTCTACCCCTTCATTTTCCTCGTCATGCCGAAGCTGTGGAAGGTCGCCCACGCCAGCGGCCACGTGACGGCGGCGGACGTGGTGCACGGCATGTATGGCAGCCGGGCGCTGGAACTGGTGGTCGCGCTCACCGGCCTCATCGCCACCATGCCCTATATCGCGCTTCAATTGGTGGGCATGCAGGCGGTGATCTCGGCCATGGGGCTGACGGGGGAATTCCCGATCATTGCGGCCTTCCTGATCCTCGCGCTCTATACCTATTCGGCCGGCCTGCGGGCGCCGGCGCTGATCGCCTTCGTCAAGGACATCATGATTTATGTGGTGGTCCTGGTGGCGGTGGTGCTGGTGCCCATGGTGCTCGGCGGCTATGGCGCGGTGTTCCACGCGGCGGACCTCGCGTTCCAGGCCAAGGGCGGGGCGACCGGCCTCACCCTCCAGCCCCAGCAGATGCTGCCCTATGCGACGCTGGCGCTCGGCTCGGCGCTCGCCGCCTTCATGTACCCCCACACGCTCACGGGCGTGTTTGCCGCCAAGAGCGGGGATACGATCCGCAAGAATGCGATCCTGCTGCCCGCCTATACGGTGCTGCTGGGCCTGATCGCCCTGCTCGGCTACATGGCGCACGCGGCGGGCGTGAAAGTGACGAGCCCCACCGACGTGGTGCCGATGCTGTTCAAGACCCTGTTCCCGAGCTGGTTCGCCGGCTTCGCCTTCGCCGCCATCGGCATCGGCGCGCTGGTGCCGGCGGCGGTGATGTCGATCGGCGCCTCCAATCTGTTCACCCGCAACGTGTGGAAGGCCTATGTGAACCCGGCGGTGACCGACGCGGGGGAAGCGCAGGTGGCCAAGATCGTGTCGCTGGTGGTGAAGGTGGGCGCACTCGCCTGCATCCTCTTCCTGCCCACCAAATTCGCCATCGACCTGCAATTGCTCGGCGGCCTCTGGATCCTCCAGACCTTCCCGGCGGTGGTGTTCGGCCTGTTCACCCGCTGGTTCCGCGCCGGCGCCCTTCTGGCGGGCTGGGCGGTCGGCATCGGCGGCGGATCACTCATCGTCTTTTCGGACGGGCTGGTGCCGGTGCACCGCGTGATCCTCGGGGGCGAATCGTACACGATCTATGTCGGCCTGCTGGCGCTCGTCGCCAATCTGGTGGTGGCGGCCGTCGGCACGGCGCTGCTGGATCTGCTTGCGCCCCGCCGCATGGTACGCGCCTGAAGCGGGCGCCGGCGTCGAGCGGCGTCGGCGTCATGGCCGGACGAAGGGCCGGGAGTCACCCCGGCCCGAGGGCGAGGCCTATGGCTTGCCCGGCAGGAAGGTGAAGGCCGGCGCGGCTTGAAACTGCGCCGCCGCATTGCCCGAATAGACCTTGCCGCCTTCCAGAACCAGCTTCTTCACCGGCGCGCCTTCCTTAAGGTCGAGATCGGCGAGCGGCACCCAGAAGGCGTTGGGGCTGGTGGAGGAATCGAAGAAATAGACCTTGTTCTTCTGGTCCGCGACGCTGCGCCAGAGGGACGAGGAGATGTTCGGCTGGTTCGGCGTGGTGATGCCGAGCGGCACGCCGACGCTGCGCATCACCCCGAGCACGCTGAGCGCCGCCTGATTGGCATAGCTCTGCCCCGGCACGGCCGAGATAAAGCGTGGATCGGCCTGCTTCGGCACCGCATGAATGAGGAACGAGGCGCGCGCGAAGCGATCCGACGCGCGGTTCGTGCCTGGCAGGAAGGTCAGTCCGCCGATCTCCTCCCAATAGGTGTTGAGCGCCAATTGCTGGTCGAAGGTCGGCGAATTGGTCATCACCTGATATTGCTTGCCATGGTGGATGACGAGCTTGCCGGCGATATATTCGAGGATCGCGGAATCCCCACTGGCGTCGGACAGCGCAAGGTGAAGCTGCGCGGGGGAACCGTTCGGGAGCACCGGCGCGATGATGCGGAACGGCTCTTTCTCCAGCGCCGCCACCGCCTCGGAGACCGTACCGAACATGTCGAGCACATATTGCGCCCAGACCGAGATCGACATGGGCGGCTTGCCGGTCTCGCCGCCATAGTCGGATTCGTCGAGATAGAGCAGGTTCACCACCAGCCCGGCCTCGTTGATGCCGTCGGCCGTGCCGACATCATAGCCCGAGGCGATGAGGCTGCCGTATTTCGAGACCCATTTCGGCGCCGTCGGCCCCGCAGCGCCGTCGCGCGCCATGCCTTTCGGGAAGGCCCACAGATTGGTGCGCATGTCCTCCGCCCAATCCATCGAGCGGCCGGTGATGACCAGCCCGTCGGCGCCGGTATAGAGCGCACGGGTGCAGGCGGCGGCCGGATTTGCCGCCAGCAGCGTGCCGGCGAGCAAAGCGGCGATGAAACGGGTGACGCGCGAGCGGGGCATGTCCATCCTCCCATGAAGATGGAAGGAAGCATGAACCGCCCGGCGCGCGGCGCCATGAGGCGGATCAAGAGCACCGAAGTTATAACGCGCCCCGACCGCAGGAAGTCACGCGCGGCCGGGGCGGCGCGGCCTATTATTCCGCAGCTTGGCGAGCGACGCCCCGCACCGCGGCGGCGAGATCGCGCACCAGGGCTTCCACATCCGCCACCGTGCGCGGCGTCGCGGCACCCGCCTCATCCAGCGAGGCGCGCACGACATCCACCAGGGCCGAACCGACGACGACGGCATCGGCTCCGGCCGCGATGGCCGCCGCCTGGGCCGGTGTCCTCACACCGAACCCAACCGCCACCGGCAGATCCGTATGCCCCTTGATGCGCGCCACGGCGGCCGACACCAGATCGGCGTCAGGCGTCGCGGAACCGGTGATGCCGGTGATCGAGACGTAATAGACAAAGCCCGCCGTATGGGCGAGCACCGCCGGCAGGCGCTTGTCGTCGGTGGTCGGCGTGGCGAGGCGGATGAAATCGAGGCCGGCGGCGAGCGCGGGCAAGCACAGCTCGTCGTCCTCTTCCGGCGGCAGATCCACGACGATGAGGCCGTCCACGCCGGCGTCCTTCGCATCCACCAGGAAGCGCGGGACGCCATAAATATAGATCGGGTTGTAATATCCCATCAACACAATCGGCGTCGCGCCGTCGCCTTCGCGGAAAGCGCGCACCATGGCCAGCGTCTTGGCCAGTGTCTGCCCGCCCTTGAGCGCGCGCAGGCCGGCGGCCTGGATCGCCGGGCCGTCCGCCATGGGGTCGGTGAACGGGACGCCCAGTTCGATCACGTCGGCGCCGGCCGCGGGCAAGGCCTTGAGGATCGCCAAGGAGGTCGCGGCATCGGGATCGCCCGCCGTGATGAAAGTGACAAGGCCGGGACGGCCTTCGGCGGCAAGGGCGGCAAAACGGGCGGTGATGCGGGTGGTCATGATGCGTCTTTTGTTCGTCCCCCAGAAAAGGGGCCGGCCGCACGCGGCCGGAGAAAGTGAGACCCGCTCAGTTCGGGCTGGTGATGGCGCAGGTCGCCGATACGGCGCTGGTGGCGCCCATCAGGCGCACCTGATCCGACCCCGTGAGGCCGGGGAAGGTGGAAAACAGCGTCGTGGACGAGGTGCCGAGCTTCTTCTTGCTCTTGGAGAAGAAATCGCACGTCACGACGATCTGGCTCAGCATCAAGGTGCCGCTGTTGGCCACCTGCACGCTGATAAAGGCACCGGTCGGATCGGTGATCACCGAACCCGTGGTCAGCGTGAGCCCAACCGGTGCCGCCGCGGCAGACGAGACGCCCGGACCGGCGAGAGCGAGCGGAAGCGCAAGGCCCAGAGCCGCGCAAGCAGACGCAAATTTCATATCTGGCCCCCCAGAATCTCCGCCACGGCAAAGATGTCCTTGTCGCCGCGGCCGGATAGATTGACGATCATGACATGATCCTTCGGCTTGGTGGGCGCGATTTCCATCACCTTGGCGATGGCGTGCGCGCATTCCAGCGCCGGGATGATGCCTTCCTGCTTCGACAGCAGCATGAAGCCTTCGAGCGCCTCGGCATCGGTGCAGGGAATATATTTCACCCGGCCGATATCATGCAGCCAGGAATGCTCGGGTCCGATTCCGGGATAGTCCAGGCCGGCGGAGATGGAATGGGCATCCTTGATCTGCCCGTCGTCGTCCATCAGCAGATAGGTGCGATTTCCGTGCAGCACGCCCGGCCGACCGCCGATGATGGCGGCCGCATGCTGACCGCTGGAAATCCCATGGCCCGCAGCCTCGACCCCGAAAATCTCCACATCGGGATCATCGAGGAAGGCGTGGAACAGGCCGATGGCGTTGGAGCCGCCGCCGACCGCCCGGCAGGCGCCCTTCCATCTCCTGGATCTGGGCGCGCGCCTCGGTGCCGATGATCGACTGGAAGTCGCGCACCATGGTCGGATAGGGGTGAGGACCGGCCACCGTGCCGATGCAATAGAAGGTGTCGTGCACATTGGTCACCCAATCGCGCAGCGCCTCGTTCATGGCGTCCTTGAGCGTGCGCGTGCCGGACTGCACCGGCACCACGCTCGCGCCCAGCATGTTCATGCGGAACACGTTCGGCTTCTGCCGCTCCACGTCCACCGCGCCCATATAGACCACGCACTCCAGGCCGAAGCGGGCGCACAGCGTCGCCGTCGCAACGCCGTGCTGGCCGGCGCCGGTCTCGGCGATGATGCGCTTCTTGCCCATGCGGCGGGCCAGCAGGATCTGGCCGAGGACGTTGTTCACCTTGTGGGAGCCGGTGTGGTTCAGCTCCTCGCGCTTGAGATAGATTTTCGCGCCGCCGAGATGCTCCGTGAGGCGCTCGGCGAAATAGAGCGGCGAGGGACGCCCGACATAATGGGTGAGATAGCCGTCCATCTCGCTCTTGAAGGCGGGATCGACCTTGGCGGCCTCATAGGCGGCCTGAAGCTCCAGCACCGCGGGCATGAGCGTCTCGGCAACGAAACGGCCGCCATGGATACCGAAATGACCGCGCTCGTCCGGGCCGGTGCGATAGGAATTCAACGCAGTCACTTGGCTTGGCTTTCCACCCTGGAGGCAAGGGACGCCGCGCGCGCGGCGCGGACGAAGGCAAAGATCTTTTCCGCCGACTTCACGCCCGGCGCGCTTTCAACACCGGAGGAGACATCGACGCCGTCGACCCGCACACGGGCAATCGCCTGCGCCACATTGTCCGGGTCCAGACCACCCGAAAGCATGATCGGGCGACCGGGGTCAAGGCCGTCGAGCACAGACCAGTCAAACACCCGCCCATTGCCGCCGGGCAAAAGATCGTCGGGGGCGGGCTTGGCATCGAACAGCAGGCGGTCGGATACGGCGGCATAGGCGGGGACGACATCGAGATCGGCGGCGCGGGCGATGCTGAGCGCCTTCATCACCGGCAGGCCGATCCGCGCGCGGATCGCCGCGACCCGCTCGGCCGTCTCGCGGCCGTGCAATTGCAAAATATCGGGCTTCATCGCTTCCAGGATATCGCCGAGCAGCGCGTCGTCCGGATCCACCAGCAGCGCCACCTTCAGGGCCCGGCCATTGACCTGGGCGGAGAGCGCGGCGGCATCGGACAAATGGAGATGGCGCGGGCTTTTGGCGAAATGCACGAAGCCGACGAGATCGGCGCCAGCCTCCAGCGTCGCATCAAGGGCGGCGGCGCTGTTGACGCCGCAGATCTTCACCTCGATACCCGGCCTTGCCCCACCCGCAACCAACGCGCCCATGTCACCACCGTCGGGCGCGGCGCGCCGCACCTTGTCCCGTTTCAGATCCGCCTCAGGTCTCGATGCGGGTGAACTGGCCCGCCTTGCGGAATCGCCAAAGATAGCTCGGCAGCACGCTCGCCATGGCGGCGGGCAGGATGCCGAGATCGTGGATGGTGCGATGTTCCGCGATGGCGGCATCCGAGACCACATTGTCGAAATGCAGCATCGCCACCTGGTCGCGCGTCAGCAGCGCGCTGCCGCCGGGCACCCAGCCGAGCACGCGCGCCATCAGGTCCGCCACGCCGAACGGCAGGTCCATCAAAATGCGATGGCTGCCGATCTCCCGCAGCAGCAATTCCATCAGGTCGCGGAAGGTGCGCACTTCCGGTCCGCCGAGTTCATAAATGGTGGCGGCTTTCGCCTTGCCATCCACCGCCCGCTCGACGGCGGCGGCCACATCGGCAACGAACACCGGCTGGAAGCGGGTCTTGCCGCCGCCGATCAACGGCAGGGCGAAGGCGAACCGCGTCATGGCGGCGAAGCGGTTGAAGAAATCGTCTTCCGGACCGAACACCAGCGACGGCCGCAGGATGATGCTGTCCGGCACGGCGGCGCGCACCGCCTCTTCGCCCAGCCCCTTGGTGCGGGCATAAAGGGCGGATGCGGCCGAATCGGCGCCGATGGCCGAGACATGCACCACGCGCGCGCCCATCTCGGCGGCCGCGGTTGAGATGGCGCGGGCGCCATAGACATGCACCGCATCAAAGCTCTGGCGGCCGTGCGGAGCGAGCACGCCGACGAGGTTCACCACAAAGTCGGACCCCTGGACCGCCCGGCGCACCGAATCGGCGAAGCGCACATTGGCCTGCACCAGCTGGATCTGGCCCACATAGCCATAAGGAAGCAGGAAATTCGCGAGATCGGGCCGCCGCACGGCCACGCGGATGCGATAGCCGCGGCGGGCCAGGGCGCGCACCACATAACGGCCGAGAAAGCCGGAACCGCCGAACACCGTCACCAGGCTGTCCGTCACGGGCCGATCGGCCACCGTCACTTCGCTCATGCCCTATTCCTCCGGCTCGCGCGCACGCGGCGACCTGCTCTATAGGTTTGTGCGTGACATACGCGATTGCGCGGGGCGCCGTCCAGTTGCCTCGGCGTCGCGGGACAGTTCGTCCACCCTCGCGCGCGGACCGCCGGGTTTGGGCGCTCCGCGCAAAAGGAATGGGATGGGCGCGCGCGTCAGGCCGGCGACGTAGGGGCCTTGGCGGCGGCGGCGAGCGCGGCGACCTTGGCCTCGATCTCGTTGATCTTCTGGGCGAAGGCCTGCGGATCGAGCGCGGAACGCTGGAGCTCCACCGCCCAGTTGGGATTTTGCAGCGTGAAGGTGGTGAAGGCGGAAGCCGCGCCGCTCTTGCTCAACACATGGTCCGCAACCCGGGCGGGAATCGCTTCTTCAATGAAGAAGTCCAGGCCCGGATGAGTCTTCGTGAAGGCAACGAAGGCATCGGCGAGGGCGGTATATTGATTGTCCTTCAGCAGAGCGTTCAGCGTCACGAGAAAATCCGATACGGCGGTCTCGGGCGGATGCTTGCGCGGGGGGATATTGGCAGCGGTACTGGATGCAACCATGGTGATTCCTCCGAAACGGTTTCATGCAACGGCGCGGGCCGGCGCGGGACGCGGTCCCGCCCACGCTCTGCCGCTGTATTTTGTAGACCAAGCCTGCCGACGCAAGCCTCACGACCCGCATTGACGGAAAGATCCGGCGCGGCTGCATTTAATTGGATCAAATCGGCGCGGCTTGGGCTCCGCCGGCGGATCTGGAGTTGACTGCCGGCCATCCTGCTCCTATAAGCGCCGACACTTCGCTGGCGACCGAGGTTGCCGGCGTGTTCAGCCATTCAGACGCAGCGCAAACGGGCCGCACTGGCCGCGGTTTGCGTGCGATAACGTGATAGAGGACGGCCGATGGCCAATACGCCCTCCGCCAAAAAGGCGGCGCGGAAGATCGAGCGTCGCACTGAGGTTAATCGGAACCGCCGTTCGCGCGTCCGCACCTTTTTGCGCAAGCTGGAAGATGCCCTCGCCACTGGCGATGCAACGGCCGCCAGCGCGGCTTTCAAGGTCGCCGAGCCCGAGATCATGCGGGCGGTGACCAAGGGTGTTCTTCATAAGAATACCGCTTCCCGCAAGGTTTCCCGCCTCGCGGCCCGCGTCAGCAAGCTGAGCGCATGATTTAAGCCGAAGATCGCGGCGCCCAAAGCGCCGCGCCCAAGCTTAGCAATAGAATCGCCCGGCATCGCCGGGCTTTTTCATTTTAAAGTTGCGCGGCGAATGTGAGGACCCGGACCCCCCCCCCGGCGCGGGTCCGCCGCCGGCCGCGCGCCCGCCCAGATCGGCCCGAGACGGCTTGCGGGCGCGGCATCGGGACCACATTCCCGCCTTAGCCGGCGAAGGCTCGCCGGCGATTCTCCGCCAAAACCCCCTCGATTCTCGTCCCGGACGGCGCCTAGCCCTTAACCGGAGCGAGGTCAAGCGGAAGCCGTTCCACGCGAGGCTTGCCCAAGCGCCCCGACCGATCAGGAAAAACTCATGAAGCTTAACGGGTTATGGGCCAAGGCGAGAAGTACCTCTGCGGGAGGTCAGCCAAGAGGTACCAAAGTACATCTTGATTTGAATCCTAGGACCGCCTCCTGAACCGTTAAGGATTGCGAATCTCGCAGTCGAGTCAGAGGTTTGCCGGCTGAACTAAAGCGACGGGAGAAATGTGTTTGTCACCCGATTTCCACCGGATTGGGGTGCGACCGGGAAAGCCGTTGCACCCTCCCCACGCCCTGTGTATGTTCAATCTCACCTCTGAGGGACATCCCGAGGAAATCATCAATAGAGCAGCAGTTTCACGACTCTTCGTGGATGGAGGGAGGGTGTATTATGTGCGTTAGCGTCTCACCTCCCCTCCCGCGCTGCGTGTACATTTCACCTGCGTATTATTCCGGTTTTTGGGATAGTCTGTCTTTGATCCTTTGATTGATCCAGGACAGAGAAATAAACAAAAAACTATTCTATTTATTGGAGAACCGGCGAACGTTTTGTTCGACGGCGAATGGGGCGGCTATGACTTCTCTCTCAGGCGCTAGACCTAGCGAAGACGCACTTCATATTCGTCGCGGACAGGCCTTCGGGACCGTGGGCCGCGACCGGAATGAGCGGCATCGCGATCGCGCCGTCGAGGCCCCCGCACGCCGGGCGCCCTCGTGACGAAAACGCGGGCCTAGCCCACTTTCGTCGCTTCACCTTCACCTACTCATTCACTTGGACTTGGAGACGCGCCGTCACCGGCGCGAACGCTCTCCGCGTCGCAACCAGGGACCCGCCCCGGGCGGGAAAGACCCTCATGTTGAAACCGGAAACCGTGGACGTCGCGCAGTTTCGCCCCACTATGACCGCGCCTACGGCAGCGGATTTCTGCGCGCAGCAATGGGACCGGGTTCGCCAGCGCCTGCGTGAGGAGATCGGCGAGGAATCTTATACCAGCTGGTTCGCCCGCATCGAGCTGGACCGGGTTGCGGACCGCGTGCATCTCTCCGTGCCCACCCGCTTCCTCAAGGCCTGGATCCAGGATCATTATGTGGAGCGCCTCGCCGAGCTGTGGCAGGAGGAGAGCGGCACCACGCGCAAGGTGGATCTGTCCGTGCGGTCCGCCGTCGCCCGCGCCATTCCGCTCAAAGCCGCCAATGAGCATCGCGAAGTCGTGGTCGAGCGCGCCGCCGAGCCGCGCCCCCAGGCTGTCGCCGCCTCCGCCATGCCGGCCGACGTGGGCGCGGGCTCGCCGCTTGATGCCCGCCTGACGTTCGAGACCTTCGTGCTCGGCAAGTCCAACACGCTGGCCCACGCCGCCGCCCGCCAGGTGGCGGAGGCCGTGCCCGGGGCCGGGCCGATCTTCAACCCGCTCTATCTTCACGCGGCCGTCGGCCTCGGCAAGACTCACCTGCTTCAGGCGGTGGCCTGGGCCGGCGCGAGCCGCGGGCGGCGCGTGGTCTATCTCACCGCCGAGCGCTTCATGTATGGCTTCGTCGCCGCGCTGAAGACCCACGCCGCCATCGCCTTCAAGGATGCGCTGCGGTCCATCGACACTTTGGTGATCGACGACCTGCAATTCCTCACCGGCAAGAACATGCAGCAGGAATTCTGCCACACGCTCAACGCCCTGATGGATGCCGGGCGGCAAGTCGTGGTGGCCGCCGACCGCCCGCCGTCCGAGCTCGACGCGCTCGACGACCGGGTGCGCTCGCGCCTTGCCGGCGGCCTCGTGGTGGAACTCGGCCAGCTGGAAGAGGACCTGCGCCTGCAGATCCTCAAGACCCGGTCCTCGGCCCTCGCCGAGCAGCATCGCGGCTTCTCCGTGCCCGCCAATGTCCTGGAACTGCTGGCCCGCACGGTCGGCCAGAGCGGGCGCGACCTCGATGGCGCGCTGAACAAGCTGCTCGCCTTCAACAAGCTCACC
>NCEH01000158.1 GCA_002304505.1 Rhizobiales bacterium 32-66-11
GGTGGCGCCGACGATGCCGAACACGGCGCCCCAGGCAAAACCGCCAAACCAGGTTTGGATCGCGCTCATGGCTTTGCTCCGCACGGGCATGGACGGCGCCCCTGCCGGACTTTAGAAAGCCCTCGCAGCCTTTAGGCAAGGGGCTTCGTGACGCGGGGGTGTTCGTGGCGCACAAGGGCGGGGACGACCGGATCAGGGCGCTCGCGGGTTCCGGCCTGCAAGCGTTGCTGTTCGCTATTTTCGCGGCCTTCCTGATGGTGCTCCTGGCGCTCCTTCAGCGTGCCTCCGGCGCCTATTTCGCCGAATTCTCCGCCACCGAGGCGCAGGAGGCGGGGCATTATGTCACCGGATTGCTGTTCGCCGATTATGCCCGCGCGCACTTTCCGCCTTTGTTCGCCTTCATCGAGACCTTCTTCCTGCATTATCCGCGCGTCGCGCTGGGGCTGAACCCGCCGCTTTATTATCTGCTGGAAGGCGCCTGGTTCCTGGCGGTCTCGCCCTCCACGCCCGCCGCCCTGGTGCTGCCCTGTCTCATGGCCGCGATCCTGGTGATGAGCGCCGGCTTCCTCACCGCGCGCCGGCTCGGCCCGCTGCCGGGGGTTGCGGTGTGCGCGGTGCTGCTCGCCCTGACCCCGCTGCGCGCGGCGATCCTCGTCGTTTCGCTGGATATGCCGGCGGCCTTGCTCGCCTTTCTCGCCAGCCTGGCCTTCTGGCGCTTTCTGGAGACCGGCAGCCGGGGGAGCGCGGCCGGATTCGGCCTGCTGGCGAGCGCGGCCATGCTCACCGATTTCGGCATGATCGCGCTCATTCTGGTGCCGCCGCTCGGCGTCCTCATCGGCGGGCGCCTTTCCCTGGTGCGCCGCGTCGGCTTCTATCTGCCCTACGCGCTTATGCTGGTGCTGGCCGGCCCGTGGATTATCGGCACCTATCCCCTGGTGGCGGGGCATTTCGCCGGCGGATGGGGGCTCGGCTTCGTCCGCGTGTCGGCGCCGTTCTACGGCACGGCCCTGACGGCGGGCCTGACCGCGCTGATCCTCGCCTTGGCCGGGTTCGGCGCGCTGTCCGCGCTTCTCGCCAACTGGCGGGACGGCGCCGCGCGCACCAGCCTGTTCGCCGCCCTCGCCGCGCTCGCCGGGGCGGTGCTGATCGGCTGCCTGACGGTGCCGCTCGCGCCCGATGCCCGCCATCTGCTGCCGGCGGTGGTGCCGCTGGTGATGCTCGCGGCCTATGGCGGCATGCGCCTGATCGGCCTTCTGACCACGGGCTGGCCGATCCTGTCCGGGCTGGTGGTGTCCACGGTGATGCTGCTCGCCGCGCTGCCGGGGCTGCTGGCGCCGCTCTTGAAACCGCCCGTCGGCATGCTCCCCGCCGCGCGCGCGATCCTGGAGCGGGGGGCGGCGGCGCCTCTGATCCTGGTGGCGGCGGACGAAAAGGGCGAAGGCGCGCTGATCGCCGCGATCGCCCAGAACGATTCCGGGCGCACCGCTTTCGTGATGCCCGCCCGGCGCCTTCTGGCGGCGGAGCCCGTGCCCGGCGGGGACGCCGAGGCGACCGCCCGTGCGACCGCCGGTATCCTGGGCGACAACGCGGTGGCGTTCGTGGTGCTCGACACCGCTCCCGCCGCCGCCGCGGTGCCGCAGACCGGGCAGGTGCGCGCGGCGCTCGAAGGCGCGCCGGAAGATTTCAATTTGATCGGCACCTATCCCCGCGCCGATGGCACGGGCGAGGTGCGCCTTTATGCCGTGACGCAGGATGCGGCGCGGCCGGCGGACCCGGCGCGCCTGCGGCACCTGCTGGCGCCGAAGACAGGCGGCTGACCCGTGACATTCGCTTACAAACTGCGCCTTGACGCCGGGCGGCTGCCCCGCGAAAACGCCGTTCCATGCGCGCATTGAGAGATTATTCACCGCTGGAATGGGTGCGGGCCGCACCGCTGGCGCATGGCGCCCGGCGGGCCCGCAACATTCTCGTGGACCGCATCTACCGACGGTGCCGCGCGTCTGGCCAGGACGAGGTGCAGCGCGCGCTTGCCGCCCATCGCGGGGGCACTTTGGCCTTCACCGTCGCCTTCAACTTGCCGGAAGCCGTGGCGCTGCTGTCGCAGGCCATGGCGCGGTTCCTGCCGGGCACGCCGCTGGTGGTGTGCGACAATTCCAATCAGGTCGAGGCCCGCACGCGCATCGCCGCCGTGTGCGCCCGGCGCGGCCACATCTATTGCCCGCTGCCGCCCGCGCCGCTCGGGCGCTTCAGTTCCAACGGTTCGCGCAGCCACGCGGTGGCGCTGAACTGGATCTATCACAACCTCATCCGGCCGACCGAACCCAAGGTGTTCGCGCTGCTGGACCATGACCTCGTGCCCCTCGCGATCGACGATTTCGCCGCCCGCGTCGCCGGCCAGCCGGCCTATGGCATGGTGCGTCACGGCGAGCGGTTCGGCGGCTGGTTCCTGTGGCCGGGCTACAGCGTGTTCGATTATGCCGCCACCGCCGCGATGGCCCTCGATTTCGGCACCGATACGCCCCTCACCCTCGATACCGGCGGGCAGAACTGGCACCGCCTCTACCGGGGGATGCGCCTGGAGGACATACGCCACGCGCAGACGCGCGAGGTCTATCTCGGCGATGGGGCGGGCGGCCGCGAGCCATATCTTCTCGCCGATACCTGGCTGCATGTGGGGGGCGCCGGACATCGCGGCGGCGGCGCGGCGGCCCTTCAGCGGGTGCGGCAGGCGTTCGAGGCGGACCCTGAGGGCCTGCTTGCGCGCCTGCTGGAAAACGCGGCGGCGTGAGCCTGGAGCCGGATCTGCCTCACTTCAATAAGTTAGAGGGCGATTCACCGCCCCCATGGGACCACCAGGTGGTTCCATGTGGGCGGATCGCGCTCTAGCCTATTTCAGCCGCGCGTCGATCCAGTGCGCGATCGCCGCCACCGCCTGATCTTCGATCCGATAATAGCCGTGCGGGGACAGCGAACCGCAGGGCTTGCTTTTCAGCACCCCGCCGGAGAGGCTCAACAGCTGCGCGGACGGCGACTGCGTGAGGGACGCGACGATCTTTGGCGCATCCTGCGGCGGCGCGACGAAGCAGGCATCGTCCGCATTGGCGACCACCAGGACCGGCACATTGACCGCCTCGGGATGGGCGTCGAACACGGTTTCCCCGCTCCCGCCCAGGCGCGAGACCGATTCCGTGAGCACCAGTGCGGCGATCTCCCCGTCCCGCAGGGTGGCGGCGCCGTTCAGAGCGGCGATCGAGCCCTGGCTGGTTCCCATGAGAATCACCGGCCTGTCGATGTGTTCCTTCGCAAAGGCGACCAGCGCGCGCACGGTCTGCCCATAGGCCGGGGTGCTGCGCCGGCCGCGCAGGGTGCGGTTGCCGGCGGCATCGGGAAGGAGCACCGCATATCCGCGCGCGAGCCAGAGCGCGCGGGTCCGCACGAGGAAATTGTCGGGGTGCCCGAAGGTGCCGTCGCAGCGGATGTCGAGCTTCCCGGTGCCGCCGGGCAGCATCAATAGGGTGGCGCGGGGCGCCGGGGGCGAGAGCAGGACGAGGCGCTGATCCTCGCCATTCACCACCAGGTCGCGCACGATCCCGCCGCTCGCGGCATCCTTCGCCGACGTCACGCCGGCCGCGCACCGGTCCGGCTGTTGGGCGGCCAGCGGCGCGGCAAAAGCGACCAGGGCAAGGGGGAGGAGCGCAAAGCGTTTCATGCCGGCGATGCTAACCCGGAAGCGCCCCGGCCGGGATGGCTCCGCGCCGGCCGGGATCGGATCCACGGCAATAAAAAACGCCGCCGGGCGCACCCGACGGCGTTCAAGAGCGATCCGAACCCTCAGGCCCGGCAAAGCTTCACTTCGAAGCGGACTTGATCTTCTTGCCGTTCTCGTCGCGGCGATCGGTGCGCTCGGCGATACGGGCGGACTTGCCGCGACGGTCGCGCAGATAATAGAGCTTGGCGCGGCGCACCTTGCCGCGGCGCACCAGCTTGATGGAATCGATCAGCGGCGAATAGACCGGGAACACGCGTTCCACGCCTTCGCCGTAGGAAATCTTGCGCACGGTGAAGCTCTCGTTGATGCCGCCGCCGTTGCGGGCGATCACGACGCCTTCATAGGCCTGCACGCGGGTGCGCTCGCCTTCCACGACCTTCACATTGACGATCACGGTATCGCCGGGCTGGAAGTCCGGGGTGGGCCGCTTTTCGGCGAGGCGGGCGGCCTGTTCTGCTTCAAGGGTCTGAATGATGTTCATGTGTCACCAACTTTCATGCGGTCGCCATACGCCGCCAGCCCGAGGACTGGGTTGCCCCGGCGCCACATCGTGTCGTTTTAAATTAGGGGGACCGCGGGGCTATACCGCAGAACGCTTCCCCTGTCATGCCCTTTGTTCATGCGCGCGTCATACGGGCGGTGCCGGCACGCCGGCCGGTCACATCCCGTCCTGATCGTCCGGGCCGAGCAGATCGGGCCGGCGCGCGCGCGTCGCCTTCACCGCCTGCGCGCGGCGCCAGGCGCGAATGCGGGCGTGATCGCCGCTGGTGAGCACCTCGGGGATGGCCGCACCCTCGAACATCTGCGGGCGGGTGTATTGGGGATATTCCAGCAGGCCGGCGGAAAAACTCTCGTCCGTCCCGCTCTCGATCTTGCCCATGACGCCGGGAATGAGCCGGACGCAGGCATCGAGCAAAAGCAGCGCCGCGCTCTCCCCGCCGGACAGCACCACGTCGCCGACACAGACCTCTTCCAGCTGGCGCGCGGCGATCACGCGCTCGTCCACCCCCTCGAAGCGCCCGCACAGGATCACCGCGCCCGGCCCCGCCGAGAGGTCGCGCACCCGGGCCTGGGTCAGCGGGCGGCCGCGCGGCGTCATGAGCAGGCGCGGCCGGGGATCGCCTTGCGGCGAGACGGCGTCGATGGCGACGGCGAGCACATCGGCGCGCATCACCATGCCGGGGCCGCCGCCGGCGGGGGTGTCGTCCACCGAACGGTGCTTGTCGCGGGCATAATCGCGGATCTGCACCGCTTCCATCTCCCACAGGCCGGACGCCAGCGCCTTGCCGGCGAGCGCATGGCCGAGGGAACCCGGAAACATCTCGGGATAGAGGGTAAGGATGCTGGCGCGAAACGTCATGGCGCTGTGATGGGGGAGGCGGGCTCCGGCGTCAAATGACACCTATTCCTCGCCTTCCTCCACATCGCCCTCGGCGCCGTCCGGCGCAGCTTCGCCTTCGGGCTCCTCCACCACCACGACCCGCCGCGCGGCGAGATCCACCACCGGCACGGCGGCCTTGGTGAAGGGCACGAGGCGGGTCTTGCCGCCGCCCTCGGGCAGATATTCGAGAATGTCGCCGGCGCCGAAATCATGCAGCGCGGTCACCGCGCCGAGGCGCGTGCCGGCCGCGTCTTCCACCGAAAGACCGATGAGATCCGCATGATAGAAGGCGTCCTCCTCCGGCGGCGGCAGGTCGGCGCGGGCCACGAACAAATCGGTATTGGTCAGGGCCTCGGCGGCGGTGCGGTCGGCGACGCCGTCGATGCGGGCGACGAAATGCTCCTTCGCCTCGCGCAGGGTCAGGATGCGGATCCGCTTGCCGGCGGCCGTGAAAAGCTTGTAGCGCCGCAGGGCGAGCGGGTCCTCGCCGAACGCGAACAGGCGCACCTCGCCCCTCACGCCATGGGGCGCGCCGATGCGGGCGATCAGGATTTGGTCTGTCATGGAGTGCTTCTGCCAGATCGCCGGGCGGTCCGGACGAAGAAAGGCGGGGGCGCTTGCCTTAAGGGGAAGCGCCCTGCCGGGTCGTGCGGCCGCCGGGCGCGGGGCCCGGCGGGGTGCCTCACTCGGCCGGGGCTTCAGCGCCGGCGGCAGCGGCTGCAGCGGCGGCTTCGGCGGCCTTGGCGCGCTCGGCGGCGCGTTCCTGGGCCTTCTTGCCGGGCTCGCCCTTCTTCAGGTTGGAGCGGGCTTCCCGCGTCATCAGGCCCTGGGCGTCGAGGAAGCGGGCCACGCGGTCGGTGGGCTGGGCGCCCTTTTCGAGCCAGGCCTTGGCCTTCTCCACGTCGAGCACGACACGTTCGGCCGAATCCTTGGCGAGAAGCGGATTGAAGGTGCCGATCTTCTCGATGAAACGGCCATCACGCGGCGAACGGGCGTCGGCGATCACGATGCGATAATAGGGCCGCTTCTTGGCGCCGCCACGGGCGAGCCGGATCTTCAGGGACATTTTGGTTTTCCTTTCAAACGTCTGTCTTTGGGTTCGTATGTGTCTTCCAGCGCCGCCTGCCGCGTCCCGATGGGCGGGGCGGGCGACGCTGAGAAAGGGGTGAAAACGCTATTTCTTCTTCGATCCCCCAAGCCCCGGCAGGCCGGGACCCTTGGGAAGGCCGGGGAATTTGGCGGGAAGACCGCCGCCGCCGAAGCCGGGGAAGTTCGGCGGCAACCCGCCGCCACCCCCCGCACCCGGCATGCCGCCGGGCATCTTCTCGGCCATCTGCTGGAGCATTTCCGGGGACGGCGCACCGCCACCCATGCCGAACATGCTGGCAAGGCCCGCCATGGGGCCGCGCTTGCCGGCCGCCCCGCCCATGGCCTTCATCATGTCGGCCATCTGGCGGTGCATCTTCAACAGGCGGTTGATCTCTTCCACCTTGGTGCCGGAGCCGGCCGCGACCCGCCGCTTGCGCGAGGCGTCGAGCACCTTGGGGTTGCGCCGCTCCTGGCGGGTCATGGAATTGATGATGGCGGTCTGCCGCTTGAAGACCTTGTCGTCGAGGTTCGCGGAGGCGATCTGGTTCTTCACCTTGGCGATGCCGGGCAGCATGCCGAGCACGCCTGTCATGCCCCCCATCTTCTGCATCTGGGCGAGCTGGTCGCGCAGGTCTTCCAGATCGAATGCGCCCTTGCGCATCTTCTCGGCGACCGCCTTCGCCTTCTCGATGTCGATGTTCTCGGCGGCCTTTTCCACCAGGGCGACCACGTCGCCCATGCCGAGGATGCGGCCGGCCACGCGGCGGGGATCGAAATCCTCCAGCGCGTCCATCTTTTCGCCGGTGCCGAGCAGCTTGATGGG
>NCEH01000017.1 GCA_002304505.1 Rhizobiales bacterium 32-66-11
AGCATGTGGATAAATGGGCTCGATGTATTAAATCATTCTGGACCCTGGGGTTATAGCTCAAAGGTTCTGTCGAGTCCCCGCAATTATAGTATAAAGCTCGGAATTTATAGGGCGGCGCAAAATACATCACAGGTTGTGTACTTTGATAGCATTCGGTGGGGGACATCTTTTGAAGCTGTTAATCCATCTGCTCGGTGATACACCTCTCGCCCCTTCTGCTCTTCCGCACTGATATCTCGTTTAATCTTGTTGCGTTTGAAGGTCCTAGGACACATCCTAGGTTTCATGGCATTGGCCCCCCATACAGATTGAGCCCCCATACAGAAAGTGTCGCCTGTGCTAGAATTGCGCTACCATGGGCATCGGCCGGGCTATCCATTAAAAAACCAAGGTACACGAGGCAAAGAACATTCCTGGGAACAATATCTATACCCTTCTAGTAGATAGGATTCATTAGCCACTCATGCCCTGAGTCAAACTGGCTTGAAGCCCATGTCAAACTGGTTGGTCGAGCACTTCAAACTGAAATGTCGTGCGCGTAATTTTGTCGGACGCCCACAATGAGCCTCAGCGGCAAGCTTGAGAGTATCGACGCCAACGCAATCAGCGGCTTCATACAGTCGCCGCATCCTCTAAGCGTTATTGATAAACTTTTTATCGTGGTTGATAAATTTCCGTTTGCACTGCGCCCGGAGCATGTCTCCGGCTCTGATCGTTGCAGAGATGGGCGGGTGGAATTCGCGGTACCGACTTCTGAAATCCTGCAGGCCGGATTCGCTGACGCTCCGCTTGCATGGCGCCGCCAAGAAAAGGTAGTTGCCCTCACATTCAACCTGCAGGTGCTCGATGCGCGGGTGGTTCGCGCCTTCGATGCCGAGATTTCTGCACGAGCCGAGAAAGGCTGGTGCACATTGCAGGTGACGACGGATGTCCAGATCTCTCGCGTGACAATTGACGTAGAGATCAATGGATCGTTTTATCTGGGTTTCGTCGTCGGCACTCGCAGGCCCATCAGTGGTAACGCCAGCCCAACCGGAACCTGTTCTTTTCCGCTCCCCTTTTCGGCACAGGATACAGACATATTTGATCTTGCGGTGTTCCAGACCAACGGCTTTGTGAGGCAATTGAGGTTCGACGGAGTCCTTGACGCGTCCATGGCGGAAGATATCGACCGCCTCTCGCGCCAATATTACCCCCCTGGAGGCAGAGCGGAGCGGCCGGTTGCCATCGTTATTCCCTTACACGGCAGCCTCGAAACCATATCCCACTGTATCGGATCGGTGCTCGAGCACACGGACGCCAGCGCGCGTCTGATCTTGATCCAGGGCATCTCCGTCGATTCCCGCACCGCCGCTTACCTTGAACTATTGGGGCGCTCGGACCGCATTTCCCTCCTTAGCCACGATCTGAGCCAGGGCGACACCAGAGCGGTCAATGCGGCTCTGCAGATGGCGCCGAAGGAAGATATCGTCGTTCTCAGCTCGGATGTGACGGTCGGGCCGAGATGGTTGTCGGGGCTCGCGACCGCTATCTATAGCGAAGGCAACATTGCCACCGCGATGGCGCTCTCCAATACAAATGGCCCATTTTTCGTTGAAGTTACGACACCTCACGAGAGCGAGCATCGAAACGCCCTGTGTCGAAGCGCCGCGCACCGCAGCCTTGGTCTCTTGCCCGCCACGCCGATTGCCTGGGGCCCCTGCATTTATTTCCGCCGAGCCGCGCTGGACGATGTCGGCCCCTTCGATGCCGACACCTTCCCCATAGGCGAGGGCGCCCAGATCGTGTTCTGTCTCAAGGCAAGCAAGGCCGGGTGGCGTCATGTCGTCGATGATCGAACTCTGGTGCTTTGCGATTCCAAGCCCGACCGCCCCCCTCAGAAATGGGATCCGCTCGCACCGATCCGAGCAACGGACCAATTCCACAATTATCCGGAATTTGAGAGTTTGATCGGATCGCTCAAGTCCAATCAAGCGCTCGCGATGGCCAGGTTTCGCGTTCACGGCGCGCGCGATGATGCGAGGATGCGTATTCTGTCGGTCATTTCCACCGATACCGGCGGCACACCGCAGACAAATCAGGATCTGCAACGCGGTATCGCTGAAGAGGTGGAAATGCTGGTGCTTCGCAGCGATGGGCAGATGCTCACGCTCACCGATGCCGCCAACACCGTCATCCGTACACATCGCCTGCTCGAACCCATGACGCTAGGCACGCATGTCTCTGCGGAATACAATCAAGTTCTCCAACGCTGGTTGGTAGAACTCGCAATCGAGTTGCTCCATATCCGCCACATCGCTTGGCACAGCCTCTCGCTGACCTGGATCGCACGCATCCTGCATATTCCTGTGATCTATTCATTTCATGATTATTATTCCGTATGTCCTTCGCTCCGACTATTGGACGGCGACAACGTTTATTGTGCAGGTGTCTGCACCCCCTCAGAGACTCCCTGTACGCCAGATCTTTGGGACACGGCCCTCTCCCCGCCGTTGAAACACCGCTTCGTGCGAACTTGGAAGGAGATGATGGAGAGCACGCTGATGGCCTGTGATGCCTTCGTCACCACCTCGCAGGCTGCACGCGATCTCATGGTCGCCCATTATCCGTTTCTGAACGACCAACCTTTCAGCGTTATTCTGCATGGCCGCGACCTGCCCATGGCGCACCTTGCCGATGTCTTCCCTCCCGCACCGGAAGCACCCCTGCGACTGATGGCCCCCGGCAATATATCACCCGCAAAGGGGTCAGATATTCTGTTGCGACTCCAGGATCTTCGGCCGGTGGATGAAATGCAGATTCACGTCGCGGGAGCAACGGTGGCCGAGGTTCAGAACAGCGCACTGATCACGACCGGGCCATATGCACGCGAAGACTTTCCCGAAATTGTGGCCCGGATCCGTCCACACATGGGGCTTATTCTTTCGATCTGGCCGGAAACCTATAGCCACACGCTGACCGAGCTGTGGTCCTGCGGCGTTCCGGTGATTGCCTTGGATCGCGGAGCGGTGGGCGAGAGGATCCGCGAATCAGGCGGAGGATGGCTTTTGCCGGAAAGCGCGGGTGCTGAGGATGTCCTCGCGCTAATTGCGCATCTCGAACGGCGGCCAGACGAATATGCCCTCCGATGCGCCGAGATTGCGCGCTGGCAGGTCGGCCTCGGCGCCAGGCGCAACATTTCAGCCATGGCGAACGACTACCTCGCGCTTTATCGGCGGATGCTCGTCAGCAAGTCGTTGGCCAGCCATGTCTCCAGCTAGGCAGACGGAACATATTTGTGCCCTGCAATGTGCTGGACGAACAGGACACCAACGTGCCAATTGAACGTCACGAGAGGGATCGGAGGCCACGATGAGCTCGGCGAAAATCGTTCCGGTTATTCTGGCGGGGGGAACAGGGACGCGCCTCTGGCCGCTCTCGCGGAACACGTTGCCGAAGCAGTTTCTGACTTTGACCGATGGGTTGACCCTGTATCAAGATACCCTCTCGCGCGTCTCTGATAAATCGCATTTTCTATCCCCCATCGTCGTCACGAACGACGATTTCCGGTTCTTCGCCCGCCGGCAGGCCAGCGAGATTGGGGTCGAGGCTACGGTGGTGCTCGAACCTGTACGCCGCGACAGCGCCCCTGCCCTGATCGCCGCTGCGGCCATGGCCCAGAGGATGCATGGGCAGGATGTCCTGGTGCTGGCGCTGGCGGCGGACCATGTGGTGCTCAAACCCAAGGCATTCCTTGAGGCGGTGAGACAGGCGGCGGAGGTTGCCGCCACGGGCAAGATCGTCACGTTCGGCATCGTCCCGGATTCCCCACGCACCAGCTATGGTTATATCCGCCCCGGCGCGCCCCTCCCGGCCGGTGGCAATGCGGTGTCGGCGTTCGTCGAGAAACCCGACCGGGAAACCGCTTCTCGCTACGTTTCCGAAGGATTTCTCTGGAATTCGGGCAATTTTCTCTTTCCCGCGGCGCTGATGATCGCCGAGGCTGAGCGTTTCGAGCCGGAGCTGACCGAGGCCGCCCTGAACGCCGTCGCAACCGCCACCGACGATCTCGGATTCATTCGCCTCGGCCGCGAGGCGTTCGAGGCGGCGCCCGCCAAGTCGATCGATTTCGCGGTGCTTGAACATACCGCCAATGCGGCGGTCGTGGGCGGCGACTTCGGCTGGTCGGATATCGGCTCGTGGGATGCGGTGCGTGAAATCGGCACACCCGACCCGGAGGGCAATGTCATCCAGGGATCGGTCGCCTTGCTCGACAGTCACAATTCCTATGTCCGCTCCGATGGCCCGCTGGTGACCGGCATCGGCCTTGAGGGCATGTCGGTGATTGCCACCGAAGATGCGGTGCTGGTCATGCCGTCGGATCGCAGCCAGGACGTGAAGGCGCTGGTAGCCTCGCTCAAGGCCGCCAAGATCAATGCCGCCGATGAACATTTGAAGGTGCACCGGCCCTGGGGCACCTACCAAACCATCTGCCGCGGCGAGCGCTTCCATGTGAAGAAGATCGTGGTCGAGCCGGGCGCCAAGCTCTCCTTGCAAATGCACCATCATCGCGCCGAACATTGGGTCGTCGTGCGCGGCACGGCTGAAGTCACGGTTGATGACCGCACCTTCACGGTGCGCGAGAATGAATCGACTTATATTCCGCTGGGCGGCGTGCATCGCCTGGCCAATCCCGGCCGGATCGATCTGGAATTGATCGAAGTACAGACCGGCTCCTATCTCGGCGAAGACGATATCGTCCGCATCGAGGATATTTATCACCGCGCATGATGGAGCGCGACGTACGGCGGGGCCGGATCAACCTCGCCGAACACCCGATCCGCCTTGAAAATGCTGCATCTGCTCATTGACCTTGCGATGGGCCACGGCTAGCTTCCCGTCACACTTTTGCAACGGGGCAACGCGGGTCCGATGACGGCTTTCACACCACTGGCGATCCCCGAAGTCATGCTGATTATTCCGCCCCGGTTCAACGATCCGCGCGGTCATTTCAGCGAAACCTATGTCGAGGCCCGATATAACGCGAACGGCATCGCCGCCCGTTTCGTCCAGGACAATGAGTCCGTGTCGGTTCCGGTGGGAACCATCCGTGGCCTGCACTTTCAGGTCGAGCCGTTCGCACAGGCGAAGCTGGTGCGTGTTCTGGCCGGTGCGGTGTTCGACGTGGCGGTGGACATCCGCAAGGGCTCACCAACCTACGGCCGCTGGGTGGGCGCCACCCTGACCGAGGCGAACCGCGAGCAATTGTTCATCCCGCGCGGCTTCGCACACGCCTTCTGTACAATAGAGCCGAATACGAAGGTCGCCTATAAGGTGGACGGCGTGTATTCGCGTGACAGCGAAGGCGGTATTGCGTGGGATGATCCAGATCTCGCGATCGAGTGGCCGGTCAAGGAAGCCTTGCTGTCCGACAAGGATCGCGAATGGCCGCGTCTGAAGGATTATGACAGCCCGTTCACCTACGCGTGACGGGACGACGGGGCGAAAATGGCACAACGCATTCTTGTTACCGGCGGGGCGGGCTTCATCGGTTCCGCGCTGGTGCGCTATCTCATCGCATCCACGTCCGCGGATGTCCTGACCTATGACAGCCTGACCTATGCGGGAACGCTGACGTCCCTGGCGCCGGTGATGGACAATCCGCGCCACAGCTTCGTGCAGGCGGACATTTGCGATGCGGCCGCGTTTCAGGCTGCACTGGAGACCTTCCGTCCCGACCGCATCATGCATCTTGCGGCCGAAAGCCATGTGGATCGTTCGATCGACGGGCCTTCGGCCTTCATCACCACCAATGTCATCGGCACCTATACGCTGCTCCAGGAGGCCCTGCGCTATTGGCGCGGGCTGGAGGGGGCGGCGCGCGACGCCTTTCGCTTCCAGCACATTTCCACCGATGAGGTGTTCGGCAGCCTCGGGGCCGAGGGCTTCTTCCGCGAGGAGACGCCGTACCAGCCCAATTCGCCCTATTCGGCCTCCAAGGCCTCGTCGGACCATCTGGTGCGGGCGTGGCATCACACCTATGGCCTACCGGTGGTGATGTCGAACTGCTCCAACAATTACGGCCCGTATCATTTCCCGGAAAAGCTGATCCCGCTCATCATCCTCAACGCGCTGGAGGGGCTGCCCCTGCCGGTCTATGGCGCGGGCGAGAATGTGCGTGACTGGCTGTTCGTGGAAGACCATGCTGAGGCCCTCCACCTGATCGGCTCCAAGGGCCGGGTCGGCGAGAGCTATAATGTGGGCGGTGCCAACGAGCGGCGGAACATCGATGTCGTGCGCACCATCTGCGCCATTCTCGACGATATCCGCCCGGATGCCCGCATCGGCAAACGCGAAGATCTGATCCGCTTCGTCACCGACCGGCCGGGCCACGACGCGCGCTATGCCATCGACTTTTCCAAGCTGAACGCCGAACTGGGCTGGACCCCGCGCGAGACCTTTGAAACCGGGTTGCGCAAGACCATCGAATGGTATCTCGCAAATCCCGGCTGGTGGGAGCCGCTGCGCACCCGCTATGCCGGCCAACGGCTGGGGCTTGCTTCCTGATGCGCATCGTCCTGTTCGGCGCCAAGGGCCAGGTCGGCCAGGAACTCACCGCTCTCGCCGCCGCGCGCGGCGTCGACCTCGTCGCCTTCGAGCGCGCGCAGGTGGACATCTGCGATCCTGCGGCCGTCGCCCGCGCCCTGGAGGCCAAGCGCCCGGATCTGGTGGTCAACGCCGCCGCCTATACCGCCGTGGACAAGGCGGAGAAGGAAGCGGAACTCGCCACCCGCGCCAATGCGCAGGCCCCCGGCCTGCTGGCCGAGCGCTGCGCGCGCTATGGCACCCCGCTGGTCCACATCTCCACCGACTATGTGTTCGATGGCACCAAGACGGGCGCCTATGTGGAGAGCGATCCGATCGCCCCGCTCGGGATCTACGGGCGCACCAAGGCGGCGGGCGAAGCCGCGGTGCGGGCGCAGAACGAGCGCCATCTGATCCTGCGCACCTCCTGGGTGTACGGGGTGCACGGCGCCAATTTCCTCAAGACCATGCTGCGCCTTGCCGGCGAGCGCGATCGCCTCACCATCGTTGCCGATCAGCGCGGCTGCCCCACCGCCACGCGCGATATCGCGGAAGGCATATTGGCTGCCGCGCAGGCCGTCGCGGACGGGACGGCGCGCTGGGGCACCTATAATCTCGCCGGCAACGGCGCCACGACCTGGCACGGCTTCGCCAGCGAAATCGTCGCCCAGGCGGCCCGCCACACCGGCCGCACGCCGGAAGTCGCGCCCATTACCACCGCCGACTATCCCACACCCGCCCAGCGGCCCGCCAATTCGGAACTGGATTCCAGCCTGTTCGAACGCACGTTCGGCTATCGCGCGCCGCCCTGGCGCTCGCGCGTGGTCGAAGTGGTGGACGGGCTGCTCGCATCGACGCTCAAGGAGCCCACGTGAAAGGCATCATCCTCGCCGGAGGGACCGGCACCCGGTTGCATCCCATCACCCTCGTGGTCTCCAAGCAGCTGCTGCCGGTCTACGACAAGCCGATGATCTATTATCCCCTGTGCACGCTCATGTCGGCGGGCATCCGGGACATTCTCATCATCACCACGCCCCATGACAGCGGGCTGTTCCAGGCGCTGCTGAAGGACGGCAGCCAGTTCGGCATCAAGATCACCTATGCCGTGCAGGACCAGCCGCGCGGCCTTGCCGATGCTTTCATTGTCGGCCGCGACTTCGTCGGCGACGAGCGCGTGGCACTGGTGCTTGGCGACAATCTGTTCTTCGGCCACGGCCTGCCCGAACTGCTCCAGGAAGCTGTTGCCCGCACCGACGGCGCGACCGTGTTCGGCTATCCGGTGAACGATCCCGAGCGCTACGGCGTCGCCGAGATCGACGAAACCGGGCGGGTGATCTCGCTGGAGGAAAAGCCGGCGGTGCCGCGCTCCAACCTCGCGGTGACGGGCCTCTATTTCTACGACAACCGCGTGGTGGACATCGCCGCCAATCTCAAGCCCTCGCCGCGCGGCGAAATCGAGATTACCGACGTCAATCGCGCCTACATGGACCTTGGCGCGCTGCATGTGAGCCTGATGGGCCGCGGCTTCGCCTGGCTCGACACCGGCACGCCGGATTCGCTCGTGGAAGCCGCGCAATTCGTGCAGATCCTGGAGAAGCGCCAGGGCCTGAAGATCTCCGCCCCCGAGGAAATCGCCTTCCGGGCCGGCTTCATCGACGCCGATGCCTTGCGGGCCCAAGGGAGAGTTCGTGCGAAATCGGCCTATGGCGCCTATTTGCTGCGCCTCGCCGACGAAGGCGTGTGAGCCGCCCCGGCGGCGGTGGTCCCCTGCCCCGTTGGTTTGATCTGGCGCATGGTCCTGCGCCGTCGGCCCTGTCACATCTCGTCGATGATGCAGCGCAGCAGTAGCGCGCGGCCATCACATGATCTACAGTGGAACACGACATCCCACAGTGAGATCGGGTTAAACACGCATCCAGCGCTGATTTCCCGGTCCTTTCCGCGTCCCTCCTGACTGGCCGGCCATGAGCAATTTCAACGAAGAAACGGTGAAGAGCGTCCACCACTGGACCCAAAACCTGTTCACCTTTACCACCACGCGCGATCCCGGTTTCCGCTTCCTGAACGGCCAGTTCGCCATGATCGGCCTGATGGTGGAAGGCAAGCCGCTGCTGCGCGCCTATTCCATGGCCAGCGCCAATTATGAGGAAGACCTCCAGTTCTTCTCCATCAAGGTGCAGAACGGCCCGCTCACCTCGCGCCTCCAGCATCTCAAGATCGGCGACAAGATCCTGGTCGGCCGCAAGGCGACGGGCACGCTGATCCAAGACAATCTGCTGCCGGGCAAAAATCTGTACCTGCTCTCCACCGGCACCGGCCTTGCGCCCTTCCTTTCGGTGGTGAAGGATCCGGACGCCTATGAGCGGTTCGAAAAGATCGTCCTCATCCACGGCTGCCGCACCGTGGCCGAGCTGGCCTATGACGACTACCTCACCAATGAGCTGCCGGAGAACGAGTTCATCGGCGACGAGGTGAAGGCCAAGCTGATCTATTACCCGACCGTCACCCGCGAGCCGTTCCGTCACCAGGGCCGCATCACCTCCTTGATCGAGGGCGGCCAATTGTTCGCCGACATCGGCTTGCCGCCCATCGACCCGCAGAACGACCGGCTGATGCTCTGCGGCAGCCCGGCGATGCTCAAGGACCTGGTGCAATTGCTGGAATCGCGCGGATTCCAGGAAGGCAGCCAGTCGCAGCCGGGCCATTATGTGATCGAGAAGGCGTTCGTCGAGCGCTGAGAAGGCTCCCGGCGCAGGCGCCGTTCGGAGACTGCGGCCTTGCTGCAACAGATGCCCCGAATCGGAAACCTGTAGTCACCTATATAATACCGTTCGCTTGTGCGCGAATGTGAAAAGCTGCACCTTCCCCGCGGGTTGGGGAGAGTGGCCATGCTCAATTTCTTGACGGGGGCGGACGATCGCAAAAACGCCGGTGCACAGGCTGCCGGGATATCGCGGCCGGGCCATCGGCTGACACGCGGGACGGCGCTCACCGGCGCCCTCATGGCCGGCGCTGTGGCGACCGGCCTTTCGCTCGCAGCCGTCACCCCCGCCACCGCGCAGAATGCGTGCCTCACCCCAAGCTGCATCGCCGCGCAGAGCAGCGGCCAGGTGGGTGCGCTTTCCGCCTTCTCCACCCTGCTCAACACGGCCGAGGGGCAGGCTTTCCTGCAAGCGGTGATGGCGAAGGAAACCGAGATCTACTTCAGCTCGACTTACGACCAGAAGAATCTCGCGGTGCTGAATGCCATAAATGCCTTCGTGCCCAACGGCGTATCGGCGAACGTTTGGAACATGGTGACGACCCCGCTCGGGCCCACCATGGTGCAGAACGCAAACAATAACCTCTTGCCCGCCAATGTGGTCAACCTGCTGAACGTGGTACTGAACGACACGCTCCAAGTCACCGCAATGAAGAATGCGTATGCTGCCACCAATATTTACGGCATCGCCTATCAATATAACGAGCCCGGCAGCGTCGGAAACCCGCGCCCGTTCCTGACCTCATCGAGCATTGCGGCAAATCCCTGGACCGCGGGCCAGGCGGACGCCTATTCGCTCACCGGCCCGGCCTCGCAGGCCCAGCAATGGATCGACAATACCCCCTCCCCCGCCTTTCCCAGCGGCCATTCCTCCGCCGGAAACAGCACCGCGCTGACCTATGCCTGGATGATGCCGGAGCAATATCAGGCCCTGCTGGTGGCCGGGCAGGAGTTCGGGCTCAGCCGAAACATCCTGGGCGTGCATTACCCCACCGACGTGATCGGCGGGCGCATTGCGGCGATGTATAATCTGGTGCAGTTGCTCTCCAACAATCCCGACTATTCCACCAATTTCCTCGAGGTCGCGACCGCCGCCTCGGCCGAGCTGCATGTGCAGCTCGGCAGCGCGCTCGCGGTGCCCTATGCCGGTTGCGCCGGAAACGTGGCGGGCTGCATCGCGGCAGGGACCTTCCCCAGCGCCGCTGCCTTCAGCCAGGCCCGGCAGCAATATATCTCCTCCATCACCTATGACCTGCCCTCGGTGGGGTCCACCACCGAAGCACCGATCGTGCCGGTAAATGCCGAATTGCTGATCTCCACCCGCTTTCCCTATCTGTCGCAACAGCAGCTGCGCGATGTGCTGGCGAGCACTGAGCTTCCGTCCGGCGCGCCGCTGGACGACCACCAGAGCGGCTGGGCGCGGCTTGATTTGTATTCCGCCGCGAGCGGCTATGGCGCCTTCAACCAGAACGTCACCGTCACCATGAATGCGGCGGCCGGCGGCTATAACGCCATCGACGTGTGGAGCAACGATATCTCCGGCCCGGGCGGGCTCACCAAGCTCGGCACCGGCACGCTCGTGCTCGCGGGCACCGACACCTATACCGGCGGCACCGTGGTGGGCGGCGGCACGCTCGCCGTCACCGGCTCCATCATCGGCGATCTCTCCATTCTGGCGGGCGCGAATTTCGTGAGCGCGGGCGGCTATAGCGTCGCGGCGAACGCACAATTGCTCAATTCCGGAACCTTCACCTCGGTGAATGCGCCGCTGTCCAGCAGCGGCACCTTGATCAATGGCGGCGCCCTCGACAGCGCCGTGATCAATGCCGGCACCATGGCCAATCTCGCCGGCGGCACGGTCACGGGTGCGATCACCAACAGCGGGGTGCTGACCAACAACGGCACCATCAAGGGCGACGTCGCCAACACCGGAACCTTCAAGGGCACCGGCGTGCTCAACGGCGCCCTGGCCAATGCGGGCATCGTGGCGCCGGGCAATTCCATCGGCACCCTCACGGTCAATGGCGCCGTCAGCTTCTCCGCCGGCTCCACCTATCAGGCGGAGATCGGCGCGCCGGGCCAGAGCGACCTGATCACCGCCACCGGGCCGATCACCATTTCCGGCGCCGCGCTGAACATCATCGCCGGTGTCGGGGCGACGCCGCAGCTCGGCGCCTACACGCTGCTGACCTCCGGTGCGGGGATCACCGGCGCCTTCGCCAGCGTCAACGACCCGTTCGGCACCGCCTATCCGTTCCTGGACCTGACGACCACGCTCTCCGGCAACGCGCTCAGCCTGAACGTGGTGGCCGATGCCACCGCCCTCGCCACCGCCGGCCGCACGCCCAATGAGCGCGCCGTGGGTGTCGCACTCGGCGCGCTGCCCGCTTCCAACAGCGTGCTGCAGGCCATCGTCGGCCTCAATGGCACGACCGCCCCGGCCGCCTTCGACGCCCTGTCGGGCCAGATCTACGCCTCCGCAGCGACGGTGTTGCAGCAGCAATCCCTCTATCTGCGCGAGGCGATCCGCGGCCGCCAGCGGCAAGCCTCCGGCGGCGCGATGCAGGCGGGGCCGCAGACAACGCAGCTCGCGCCCGGCCTTGCGGCCACCGCATGGCTCCAGGGTTATGGCGCCTGGGGCAGCACCGACGCCAGCGCCAATACCGCCGGCCTCTCGCGCTCCATCGGCGGCGTCATCGCCGGCATCGATACGCCGGTGGGCGAAGCCTGGCGCCTCGGCATCGCCGGCGGCTACAGTCAATCCACCTATGATGCGGATGCCCTGGCCTCCTCCGGCACCAGCGATAATTACGACTTCGCCGCCTATGCCAGCACCCGCTTCAGCGACATCGACCTGCGGCTCGGCGCCGCCTATGGCTGGCACGATCTTTCCACCAGCCGCACGGTGCTTTTCCCCGGCTTCCTGAACGGCCTTTCTTCCGACAGCAAGGCCGGCACCACGCAGGTGTTCGGCGAGATCGCACGGGGGTTTGCCGTTGGCGCGACTCAATTCGAGCCGTTCGCGGGCCTGGCCTATGTGCATCTGGACATGGACGGCTTCACCGAATCCGGCGGCGCGGCGGCGCTCACCTCCGGCGGCCTGACGCAGGACAACAGCTTCACCACGCTCGGCCTGCGCGTCAGCCAGAGCATGGCCCTCGGCACCGGCACGCTGACCGCACGCGGCGGGCTCGCCTGGCAATATGCCTTCGGCGACATCAATCCCGACATCGGCCTCGCTTTTGCGGGCGGCGGCGCGCCGTTCACCGTGAGCGGCGCCCCCATTGGGCGCAATGCGGCGCTGGTGAATGCGGGGCTCGATTTCCGCGCCACCGCGAACATGGTGCTCGGCATCAGCTATGGCGGGCAATTCTCCGACCAGGGCATGGACAATGCGCTTAACGGGCGCCTCGCCATCTCGTTCTGATCTGGCCACTCGATCCTTCCGCCCGCGCGCAAAACCTCCGGCGCCGTTTCCGACGCGCCGGAGGTTTCATTGCCGATTTGTAATAAATCCTGGCGTGAGAGACCAGCCAAGTCCGGCTTTCACTCTGGATTTATAATCATTCCATTCATTTGCGCGCATATTGAGGAACATCAATGCGGTTGATATGCCAAAGCCTGGATTTTTACTGCCGCTAAAGCCAGAGCGGCTCCAGGATATTGAGCATGTTGAAGTCCGTCTGGTTTCAGATTCATTGGTTCCTCGGCGTCACCGCCGGCGTCGTTCTGGCGGTTGTGGGCGTCACCGGGGCCATGCTCTCATTCGAGAATGAGATCCTCGCCGCGCTCAATCCCGGAATCATCACCGTGCAGGCCGCGCCCGCCGGCCCGCTCGCGCCGGACCAATTGCTGGCACGCATCCGCGCCAATGCGCCGGGCAAGACGCCCACCGCTTTAATGGTCTCGGCGGACCCGACCCGGGCCGCGCGCGTCACCTTCGCCCCGCCGCCCCAGCCGGCCGGTGCGGCTGGAGGGGGGCCCGGCGGGCCGCGCGGCGAAAACCGCTATGTTAGCCCCTATGACGGCACGCTGCTGGGCGATGTGCAGGGACAGGCGTTCTTTCGTTTCGTGATGCAGGTGCATCGCTGGCTGGCGGCCGGCGATGTGGGCAAGCAGATCGTCGGCGCCTCCACCATCGGCCTGATCGTGCTGTCGCTCTCGGGCCTCTATCTGCGCTGGCCGCGCCGGGCGCTGGACTGGCGCAACTGGCTACGGCTGGATTTCGGCAGGAAGGGCCGCAGCTTCCTGTGGGAATTGCATTCGGTCATCGGCACCTGGGTGCTGCCCTTCTATCTGCTGGCCTCCCTGACCGGCCTGTATTGGTCCTACGACTGGTATCGCGGCGCGCTGTTCGACCTTACCGGCACGCCCCGCCCGGCACAGCAGGGTCCCCGCCCGGCCGGAGCGCCTCCAGCTGGAGGACCGCAGGCCGTCGTGCCGCCCGGCGCCGCCCCGGCCATGCCCGGCGAGCGCGGACCGCGCGAAGGGCGCGAGGCGCGCAACGCGGCGCCGCTGGATCTTGCCGCGCTCTGGCCGGCGTTCCAACGCGAATCCGGCGGCTACAGCATCGCCACCGTGCGTCTCCCCCAAGGCAATGCGCAGACCCTCACCATCACCTACCAGCCCGTGAACCCGGCCCATGAGCGGGCGAACAATACCCTGGTGCTGGATGCCGCGGGGCAGGTGCGCGAGCATCGCCGCTATGACGACCTGCCGGCCGGACAGAAGCTCATGGGCAGCATCTTCCCCTTGCATTCCGGCAGCTTTTTCGGCTTTGCCGGCACGCTGCTGATGATGATCGCGAGCCTGCTGATGCCGCTGTTCGCCGTCACCGGCTGGATGCTCTATCTCGACCGCCGCAAGAAGAAGCGCGAGGCCCGCGCCGCCGCCGCGCCGTTTGGGACGGCGCCCCTAAGCGAAGCTGCGCCAGTGCTGGTGGCCTATGCCAGCCAGACCGGCACCGCGGAGCGTCTCGCCTGGCAGAGCGCGAATGCGCTCCAGGCCGCCGGCCTGCCGGTCATGGTGGCCTCCCTGGCGGGCCTTGCGCCCGAGGCCTTGGCGAAGGCGAAGCGCGCGCTGTTCGTGGTCTCCACCTTCGGCGAGGGCGAGCCGCCGGACGCCGCCCGCGCCTTCGCCCGGCGCATGGGCGCGCGGAACGCACACGACGAACTGGCGAATCTCGATTACGGCGTTCTGGCGCTCGGCGACCGGTCATTCTCGCGCTTCTGCGGGTTTGGCGCGGACCTCGATGCGTGGCTGCGCACCCATGGCGCGACGCCGCTGTTCGACCGCGTCGAAGTGGACATGGAGGATGCGGGCGCGCTGCGCCACTGGCAGCAGCATCTTGGCACCTTGTCGGGCCGCACCACCCTGCCCGACTGGAGCCAGCCCACTTATGAGGATTGGCGCCTCGTCAGCCGCCGCCTGCTCAATGCCGGCAGCGCGGGACTGCCCACCTTCCACCTCGCGCTGGAACGGGACGGAAAGACCGCCAGCTGGGCCGCCGGGGACATCGCCGAAATCGGCCCGCGCCTCGATCCTGAAACCGTGCGGCGCACGCTCGAGGCCCTCAAGCTCGACGGCGATGCGCCCGTCGTCCATGGCGGGCAGACGCTGGTTTTGCGCGAATTGCTGGCGCGCAGCCTGCAACCGGACGCGCAGGATCATCCCGCCACCAGCGCGCAAGCGCTCGCCGACCGCCTCAAGCCCCTGCCCCACCGCGAATATTCCATCGCCTCCATCCCCGAGGACGGGCGGCTGGAATTGCTGGTGCGCCAGACCCGCACGCCGGAAGGCGGCTATGGCCTCGGTTCCGGTTGGCTCACCCGCCATGCGGCGGAAGGGGCGCGGATCGCGCTGCGCATTCGCTCCAATCCCGCCTTCCATGGCCCGGACAATGGCCGGCCGCTCATCCTCATCGGCAACGGCACCGGCCTTGCCGGCCTGCGGGCCCATCTCAAGCGCCGCGTGCGCGCGGGTCACGACGCCAATTGGCTGATCTTCGGCGAGCGCAGCCAGCAGCACGATTTCTATTTCCGCGACGAAATCACCGCATGGCAGAGCGCAGGCGCGCTGGCGCGGCTGGATCTCGCCTTCTCCCGCGACCAGGCGGAGCCCGTCTACGTCCAACATCGCCTGAAGGAGGCGGGTGCCGAGGTGGTGCGCTGGATCGAGGACGGGGCCTCCATCTATGTGTGCGGCAGCCTCCAGGGCATGGCCCCGGCGGTGGACCAGGTGCTCAGCGAACGGATCGGAACCGAGGCGCTGGAACAACTCGCCGCGCAGCGCCGCTATTGCCGCGACGTCTATTGAGGGGCGGGACGCCCGGCCCTCAGTCGAGCACGGCGGCCTTCAGCAGGCAGACCATGAACGCTGAGGCCGGCTCCGGGCCGAGATTGCGGATGACGTGCCGGCGGTCGCAGCGATAGCGCACCGTCTCGCCGGCTTTCGCGGTCTCGGTCACGCCGCCCACCTCGATCGTCAGCGTGCCCGCCGTCACGGTGAGGCATTCGATGGAGCCGACCTGATGGCCGTCGGAGTCCAGCTCGCCGCCGGGCTCGGCGAAGAATTCGTAATATTGGAGCCACTCCACCGTCTTGATCCAGCCGATGATGGAGAGCCGGCACAAGCCGTCCTGCGACACCAGGATGGGCGTTTCGGCGCGGGTCAGCTTCTCGATGAAGGGCGCCTCGTCGGAGGCGGCCAGCACGCGTTCCACCGTCATGTCCAGCGCATGGGAGAGCCGCCAGACGGTCGCGAGGGTGGGATTGGTCTCGTTGCGCTCGATCTGGCTGATGATGGATTTCGCGACGCCGGACTGCTCGGAGAGTTCGGACAGCGAGAGATTATAGGCCTTGCGCAAGCGCTGAATGGTTTTGCCAAGCTGGCCGGTCATCGCCTGGGCGCCATCCTCCGGACCCCGCTCGGTGCCCTTCTCCCGCTGCTGCGCCATGCCTCATCCCTTTTGCCGAACGATCGTTCGCCGCACCGGACGATACTGCGAAAAGCCGAGCGTGCAAGCGGGTTTCAGTGCATTTTGCTCAATTGGTCCAAAGGGCATGAAAGTGATGCACGGGGCCATGGCCATGGCCCACGTCCAGCGCATCGGCGGCGGCGATGGCCCCGGTGATATAGGCCTTCGCGGCCCGCACCGCGCCTTCCAGATCCGCGCCTTTGGCAAGGCCCGCGGCGATGGCGGACGACAGCGTGCAGCCGGTGCCGTGGGTGTTGCGCGTGGCATGGCGCGGCGCGGACAGGCGCAGCACCCCGTCGCGGCTCACCAGCAGGTCGATGCTCTCCGGTCCCTCGCCATGGCCGCCCTTCATGAGCACCGCGCCACAGCCCAGCGCCAGCAGCGCCTGGCCCTGCGCCAGCATCTCCGCCTCATCCCGCGCCGGGTCAAGATCCAGCAAGGCCGCGGCCTCGGGCAGGTTGGGGGTGATGAGGGTGGCGCGCGGCAGCAGCACGTCCTTCAAGGTGACGATGGCGGCATCCTCCAGCAGACGGGCGCCGGAGGCGGCGACCATCACCGGGTCCAGCACGATGGTGCGGGCCTGGTGCCGCGCCAACCCCTCCGCCACCGCCTGGATCGCCGCCGGGCGCGAGAGCATGCCGATCTTCACCGCCGCCACCTTCAGGTCGCTGAACACGGCGTCGATCTGCGCGCCGATGAAGTCGGGCGGCACATCGTGGATGGCGGTGACGCCCATCGTGTTCTGCGCGGTCAGCGCTGTCAGCACGCTGGCGCCATAGACGCCGAGGGCGGAGAAGGTCTTCAGGTCCGCCTGGATGCCGGCGCCGCCGCTGGAATCCGAGCCGGCAATGGTTACGGCGATGGGGATGAGGCTCTGTGGCACGCGGCAGCTCCGACGGGCAGCGAGGATGGCGCGGGAAGCCGGAAGATGCGACGGGACGGGCGACCTGGAACGGCCGCCCTCGCGCGATCTCGGTTTCCTTCGCCGGCATGATCCGGATCAGGTTCGCGGGTTGGACAGGCCTCTCAGCCCCGCATGATGCGGGACACCCCGACGAGATGGCTTAGATGTAGAGAACCCCTGCCCCCCCATCAAGCCCGCCCCTCGTGCCCGACCCATCCGGAGCGGTCGATCCCCTTGCAAGGACGCGCCCTTTTCGCCACCTTGGCGCCGCCCCGACGGGCCGCGCCAAGGAGAGTTTCCGTGATCGTCTTCTTCGTCCAGATCAAATGCCAGCTTGGGAAATCCTATGAGGTGGCCAACGCTTTGGCGGATGCGGAGATCGCCTCGGAAATCTATTCCACCGCCGGGGATTTCGACCTGCTGGTGAAATTCTATGTGCCCAAGGACACCGACATCGGCCATTTCGTGAACGAGAAGGTGCAGAAGCTGGAGGGCATCCAGGACACCCGCACCCTCATCACGTTCAAAGCATTCTGAGGCTTCGCCGCCGCAGATCCCGAAAAATGTTTCACGTGAAACAACGGCTTAGCGCGGACGAACAGCGGTTTACTGGCGCTTCTCCGAAGCTCCGCGGCGGACGAAACCGCGATTTCGGGCGAAGGTTCGCCGGTGAATTTCGGCGACCCGCCAAAGCGCCGGCAAACCCTGCTCTGCGCCGAATTTCGCTTTTATCCTACACCAGCCCGGCGAGGCCCAGCGCGCCGCCCACCGCGATCAGCCAGATCGGATTGAGCCGCGTGGTCAGCGCGCCAACGGCGGCGAAGGCGGTGAGCCCATAGGCGAGCCAATGGGTGTCGGCGAGGCGCATGAGGATGTACGCGCTCGCCAGCACGATGCCGATGGTCAGCGCCGCCAGCCCGCGCTGGATGGCGATGCGCAGCGGCGCGTCGCGGAAGCGATTTGACAGGCGCGACATGCCATAGGCCGCCGCCCCCGCCGGAACGCACATGACCAGCGTCGAGGCGACCGCGCCGGGAATGCCCGCCACATACCAGCCGATCAGGGTCACCAGCAGCACGTTGGGACCCGGCGTCACCTGGGCGATGGCGAACAGGTCCGCGAACGTATCGCCGCTCATCCAGCCATTGGCCTCCACCGCCATGCGATGCAGCTCGGGAATCACCGCGTTCGCGCCGCCGATGGCCAGGAACGAGATGACGAACATATGGACGACGAGATCGCCCAGAGGATCGCGCCCGCTCATCGCGACCACCGCCACGCGGCGAGGATGGAGAACGGCGCCAGCACCAGGATCACCAGCAGCAGCGGAAAGCCCATCAGCCCGGCGCCGCCGAAGGCGAGAGCGGCGAACACAAGGGCGATGGGATTGCGCCGCTCGACGAACCCCATTTTCAGCCCGAGCGCCACGAACAGCCCCACCGCCGCCGCCGAAATGCCGCGCAGCATGCCCGAGACAGCGGGCAGCTGGCCGTAATGCACATAAAGCGTCGCCAGCGTGACGCCGATGATGCAGGGGGCGATGATGAGGCCGCCGAAGGCCGCCGCCGCGCCCGCAAATCCGCCAAATCGCGCGCCGACGCAGAACGACATGTTCACGATGTTCGGCCCCGGCATGAGTTGGCAGATGGAGAGCAGTTCGTTGAACTCGCGCGCGCCCAGCCAGCGGCGCTGCTCCACCAGTTCGCGCCGCGCGAACGGCAGCGCGCCGCCGAAGCCGGACAGGGCGATGCGCAGGAAGCCGAAGAACAGCTCCGGCACACGCGGCGGCGGAACCGCGTCCATCTGCGAGAGCAGGTCGTCGGAAACGGAGTCTCGAGGGGCGGAGTCTCGAGGGGCGGGGTCTTGAGGGGCAGAGTCTTGAGGGGCGGGGCTCATGGTCTTGCCTTCATGGGCCAGTCGTCTCCTGCCTCATAGGCCGCGCGTCTTCGGCGCGGCCCTTGCTCGCGATGCTTAAGGCGCGGTGCGCGGCGCGCGCCGGTGTTCCCGCCACGCCAGGCCCGCACCCGCGGCCACCACCAGCGCGGCGCCGCAGAACATGAGCGGATGGGGCCATTCATGGAAGAAGAGCGCACCGAACATCACCGCCCACAGCAGCGTCGCATAATTGAACGGCGCCACCACGGAAGCCGGGGCGTGGCGGTTCGCGGCGGTCAGGAAAATCTGACCGAGGCCGCCGGTGATGCCGATGCCGGCCAAGGCCAAACCCTCGCGCCAGCTCGGCAGGGTCCAGCCGAACGGCGCGGTGGCAAGCCCGGCGAGGCTCGCGACCGACGAGAAATAGAACACGATGGCACCGGTGGTCTCGGTCTGGGTCAGGCGGCGCACCTGCGTCACCGCAAAGCCCGCCCCCACCGCGCCGGCCAGCGCGAAGCCGACGCCGATCACCACGCCCTCGGTGCGCAAATCGCTGGGCGAAAACGCCGGCCAGAGCATGACCAGAATGCCGAGGAACCCCACCGCCACCGCGCACCAGCGATAATTCGGCACGCGCTCGCGCAGCAGCAGCGCGGCGAGCACCACCGCCACCAGCGGCGTTACATAAGTGATGGCCACCGCCTCGGCGAGCGGGATGAAGGCGAGCGCGGCGAATCCCGCCCACATGGACGCGACGCCCACCGTGCCCCGCACCACATGGCCGAAGGGCGCGCGCGTCGCCAGCGACGAGCGCAATTCCCCGCGCCACGCCAGCCACGTCACCACGGGCACCAGGCCCACGAAGCTGCGGGCGAACACGATTTCGCCGCTCGGCACGTCGTCGGCCACGGCGCGCACGAGCGCGGACATGATCGCGAAGGCGAGGGTGGCGCCCAATTGAAAGAGGATACCGGCGATGGCGTTCATTATAAGTCTTGTCTGGCGCGCTGCGCCCGACGGACGCACCGCCATGGCGAGACCGCCATATAGCGTGGACACCAGTAAAAGAGTCATGCCCGATCCACATGCCGGCGGCGCGAGCATTTCCCCCAGCGCCGGGCAAGATGTTAACAACAGCGTGACCTTGGCGCCGCCCGCCCGCGAAGGACCTTATGCCTGATGGACTTGCCGCGTCGGCACAGGCATCAGCGCGGAACGGGTGCCATGCCCGAACGAGAATGGGACGGGGTCATGAACGTGCGATCAGCTGGAGAGCGGGCGGCCGGCACCGGCGCCGCGCCGATGCGCAAGGTTGTGGTGTGGGATCTGCCCACGCGTGTGTTCCACTGGTCCCTGGCGGTCTTGATCGCGGGGGCGTACGTCACCGCCAATCTGGGCAAGATCGACCTGCACTTTCTGTGCGGCTACGCGATCATCGCCCTGCTGCTGTTTCGCCTCGCCTGGGGCGTGATCGGCAGCGACACCGCGCGCTTCGCGCGGTTCCTGCAAAGCCCCCGGGCCGCGCTGAAGCACCTCTCGCATTTCAGGCGGCGCGAGCCCGATACCGAGGTCGGGCACAATGCCGCCGGCGGGCTTATGGTGCTGGCGATGCTGGCGCTGATCGCGCTTCAGGTGGCAACCGGCCTGTTTTCCAACGATGGCCTGTTTTCCGAAGGGCCGCTGGCGAAATATGTCTCGCCCGCCGTCAGCGACCGGCTGAGCGGCCTGCATGAATTCAATTTCAACCTCATCCTCGCCGCCGTGGTGCTGCATGTCGCGGCGATCCTGGCCTATGCGCTGGTGAAGCGGCACGATCTGGTGCGGCCCATGGTGCTGGGCTGGAAGCGCCTGCCGGCCAGCATTCCCGCGCCGCGCCGCGCATCCCTCGCCCGGGCGGCCCTGGTGTTCGTGCTGGCCGCCGGCGCCGCATGGGCGCTGGCGGCCTTGGTCTGAGCGGCCTTGGTCTGAGCGGCCTTGGTCTGAGTGGCCTTGGTCTGAGTGGCCTGCTGGTGAAACGCAGCACCGTCGCCGAAGCGCGGCGCGACGGGCTCAGCGCGCCTTATAGGTGCGGTGGCAGGCGCGGCAATCCTCCGCCACCGCAGCGAACGCGGTCTTGAATCCGCTCTCGGTCCCGACATTGGCGACATTGTCGGCCACCGCCTTGTTGAAATGCGCCAATGCGGCGTCGAAGCCGGCACGATCGCTCCAGATGGCGGCGGTCGCCTTGGTGTCGCCGGTATCGGAGCCGGCGGGGAACAGCGCGCCGAACTTGGCGCCATTCTCGGAGAACGTCTTGAAAATCGCGGCGGCCTTGGCGGCATCGTAGGGCGCCTCGCCCTTCAGCATCTTCGCGCCGATGTCCGTTTGATCGCCGATCTGCTTCATCAGATCCTTGCGGAGCTTGATGGGATCGGTCTGCGCAACCACGACGGTTGCCGCAAGGGGAAGAAGGACCGTGGCCAGAATGGCAAGACGCATGGATAGCTCCGCATTTGAGAGAAACCTCAGGCGCGGAGCTAAGAAGAATTCCAACCACGCCGCCAGGGGGCGCGTGGTCACGCTCGCGTTTACACCCGCCGTCCCTGCCCTGCCGGCACGCGGCATGCTGCCGCATCCAAGACCGGCGCCGGGGCGTCAGTCGGCCCGCGCGGCCTCGATCGCGGCGAACACGGCGGCCGGGGTGGCCGGCATGTCCATCTGGGCGATTGCGTAGCGGCGCCACAAGGCATCCACCACCGCATTCATCACCGCCGGGCAGGAGCCGATGGCCCCCGCCTCGCCCGCACCCTTCACGCCCAGAGGATTGGTGGCGCAGGGCACGTTGCGGGTTTCGAAATGGATCGGCGGCAGGTCTTCCGCGCGCGGCAGGGCATAGTCCATGAAGCTCGCGGTCAGAAGCTGGCCCTCGGCATCGTAGACGGTGCGCTCCAGCAGCGCCTGGCCGACGCCCTGCGCGACCCCGCCATGCACCTGCCCTTCCAGCAGAGCCGGGGTGATGACGGCGCCGAAATCATCGACGATCACATAAGACACCAGCTCCACCGCACCGGTGTCGGGGTCGATCTCCACCTCGCAGGCGTGGGTGCCATTGGGATAGGTGGCTTCCGGCGGGGCGAAGGCATCCTGGGCGTTCAGCAGCTCGGGCGTGGCGGCGGGATGCACCGCCAGTTCGGCCAGCGACAGGCGCCGGTCCGTGCCGGCGACTTCCACGCCGCCGGCTTCCAGCTCGATATCCCCCACATCGGCTTCCAGCGCCTCGGCGCCCAGCTCCCGCAGGTTCCGCGCGAGCCGGCGCGCGGCCCCGGCCACCGCCGCACCGCCGACGGGAATGGAGCGCGAACCGCCCGTGCCGCCGCCGGTCTTGGTGGCGTCCGTATCGCCCTGGTGCACCACGATCTGCTCCAGGGGCACTTTCAGATGGGCGGCGGCGAGATGGGCATAGGCGGTCTTGTGGCCCTGCCCGCTCGACTGGGTGCCGATGCGGAGCGAAATGGTGCCGTCGCCCTCCAGCCGCAGATAGGCCGGCTCCGGGGAGCCGCCGCCGCAGGCCTCGATATAAGTGGCAAAGCCGAAGCCGCGCAGCTTGCCGCGCGCCTGCGCCTGCATCTCCCGCGCGGCAAAGCCCGCCTTGTCCGCCACCTCCAGCGCCCGCGTCATGTGGCCGTCGAACTCGCCGCTATCATAGAGCCGGCCGGAACAGGTCTGGTAGGGCATGGCGGAGGGCGGGATGAAATTGAGCCGCCGCAGCTCTTCCGGCGCCATGCCGGCTTCGCGCGCGGCAGCATCCACCAGGCGCTCGATCACATAGGCCGCCTCGGGACGGCCGGCGCCGCGATAGGCGTCCACCGGCACGGTATGGGTATAGATGCCCCGCACCCGCACGTGAAACACGGGAATGGTGTAGAGGCCGGGCAGCATGCTCGCCCCGCCCACCGGAATATAGGCGCCATAATAAGCGATATAGGCGCCGAGATTGGCCAGCGTATCCACCCGCAGCGCCAGGAACCGGCCGTCCTTGTCCATGGCCAGCTCGGCAAAGGTGATGTTGTCGCGGCCGTGGCTGTCGCCCTGGAAATGCTCGCTGCGGTCGCCGATCCAGGCCACCGCGCGGTTCAGCCGGCGGGCCGCCAGCGCGGCGAGGGGATATTCGCCGAACGGAAACATCTTGGTGCCGAAGCCGCCGCCCACGTCCGGCGTCACCACGTGCAGCTCCTCGCGCGGCCAGTGCAGGATCTTGTCGGCGATGGCGTCGCGCAGAATATGGCTGCCCTGGCTGCCGAGGGTGAGGCGCACGCGGCCGCCCTCTTCCACCTCGGCCAGCACGCCGCGCGTTTCCATGTAATTGGTGACGAGCCGGTTGTTCACGAGCCGCACCTTCACCACACGGTGCGCCTTGGCAAAGGCGGCATCCACCGCCGCCTTGTCGCCCAGCTCGCTGGTGAAGGCGATATTGTGCGCGCGCTCCGCGAACAGAAGCGGCGCGCCGTCGGCGATCGCGGCCTCCATGTCGGCAACGGCGTCGAGCGGCTCCCAGTCGATCTCCAGCGCTTCGGCGGCATCGCGCGCGGCGTCGAGCGTCTCGGCGACGATGAAGGCCACCGGCTCGCCCACATGGCGCACCAGCCCTTCTGCCAGCACCGGATGATGGGGCTTCCACATATGGGCTTCCCCCACCACCGCGACGCTCGCCGCGATGGGCAAGCCGCCACAGCCCGCGAAATCATCGGCGGTCAGCACCAAATGCACGCCCGGCATGGCGCGCACCGCGTCGAGATCGCCGAAGGAAAAGCGCGCATGGGCGTACGGCGAGCGCAGAACGTAACCCTGCAACGCCGCGGTGCGGGCCGCGATATCTCCCACATAGCGGCCGGCGCCGGTGAGCAGAGCGGGATCTTCCAGGCGGGTGAAGGGCTGGCCGTGGCCGAACTTGAGGGCAGTCATTCAGCATCGCTCCATGCTCGCCGGGCGGCGAAGGCGAAAGGGATCGCACGAACCCCGCCGGAACCTCGCCCCCGCGCACGCTTCATGCCGATTCCAGCCGCAAGCGCTGGCCGGTGGACGGGCGGGACGGCGGGACGCGAACGGGGCTGGCGCGAACGGGGTGGGGCGCTCGTCAACGAAATGATGGCTCATCCGCCCGTGCGCAAGCGCGGACGCAAATGAACTGTGCGGCGCACCATAACCCTCAGGCGCGGGCGCGCGCCAGATCCGCCACCATGCGCGCCACCGCATCGCGCGCCGCTTCCACCACCTGCGGGTCGCGCGAGCGCACGACGATATTGGTGTTGGGCCCGCTCTCGTCGAAGAACGGATAGGAGCCGATGGTCGCCTCGGGATAGTGTTCCGCGATCGCCTTCAGGGGCGCGGCGATATCGCCCTCACGCGCATCGGCCCGCACGGTCTGCGACAGCATGGGTGCGTTGGAGCGCAAGGTCGGGATGATCTCCTCCAGCATCGCCTGCATGATGCGCGGCACGCCGGCCATCACATAGACATTGCCGATGTTGAAGCCGGGCGCCTTGGACACCGAATTGACCACCAGCTCGGCGCCGGCGGGAATGCGCGCCATGCGCAGGCGCGCTTCGTTGAGGTCCTTTTCGGCGATATATTCCAGCAGCATGGCGCGGGCGCGCGGATCCACGTCGATCGGGACGCCGAACGCCTTGGCCACCGCGTCGGCGGTGATGTCGTCGTGGGTGGGCCCGATGCCGCCGGTGGTGAAGACATAAGTATAACGCGCGCGCAGGGCGTTCAGCGCGGCGACGATGTCGTCCTCCACGTCGGAGACCACCCGCACTTCCCGCAGATCGACCCCCGCCTCGGTGAGTCGCTCGGCGATATTGCCGATATTCTTGTCCTTGGTCCGGCCGGAGAGGATTTCATCGCCGATCACCAGGAGAGCCGCGCTGACAATTTGCGCGCCGAGTGCTTCGCTCATGTCGCCTTCCCTTGCCCCGCCCGATGACAATCGGCGGGTTTTTGCCTAAAACTTAGTCACTGCCATTCAGCCGCAGAGGCGAAGGTTGGACTTGCTGCCATTATCTCTTCCTTGGCACGATGTTTGTACATAGGATTCAATCAAGCGGAGTGGCAGTCCCAATGCGGCGCGCGTTCGACGAGATGTCCTGTGAAGACGGCACGGTCCGTCAAGCTTACGATTCGCTCAATCGGTGGTTGAGCAAGGTTCCCCATGAGATTCTGGACCAGCGCCGGAAGGAGGCGGAGTTTATTTTCCGGCGCATCGGAATCACGTTTGCCGTCTATGGCGAGCAGAATGCGCAAGAGCGGCTGATCCCGTTCGACATCGTTCCCCGCATCATCACCAATGAGGAATGGGGCCGGCTCTCCAAGGGGCTGGAGCAGCGCGTGAAGGCGCTGAACATGTATATCAGCGACGTCTACGGCAAGCGCGAAGTGCTCAAGGCCGGCATCGTGCCGGAGGATCTGGTCTATCAAAATCCCGCCTTCCGGCCGGAGATGAACGGCCAGCGCGTGCCGCACAATGTCTATGTTCACATTGCCGGCATCGACATCGTGCGCACCGATCCGGACACCTTCTACGTGCTGGAGGACAATGCCCGCACCCCGTCCGGCGTCTCCTACATGCTGGAGAATCGGGAAATCATGCTGCGCCTGTTCCCCGAGCTGTTCGCGCAGCATCGGGTGGCGCCGGTGGAGAAATATGCCGACGACCTGCTCGCCACCCTGCGCTCGCTCGCCCCGCGCGGCGGCAGCGAGCCCAATGTCGCGATCCTGACCCCCGGCATCTATAATTCCGCTTATTACGAACACTCCTTCCTGGCCGACAAGCTGGGCGTCGACCTGGTCGAGGGCCGCGACCTGTTCGTGAAGGACAATGTGGTGTTCATGCGCACCACCGAGGGCCCCAAGCGCGTGGACGTGATCTATCGCCGCCTCGACGACGATTTCATCGACCCCCTCGCCTTCCGGCCCGACAGCGTGCTCGGCGTGCCCGGGCTGATGAGCGCCTATCTCTCCGGCAACGTCACGCTGACCAATGCGGTCGGCACCGGGGTTGCGGACGACAAGGCCGTCTACAGCTATATGCCGGACATCATCCGCTTCTATCTTGGCGAAGAACCCCTGCTGCCGAACGTGCCCACCTGGCGCTGCCGCGAGCCGGAGCATCTTTCCTATGTGCTCGATCATCTGAGCGAGCTGGTGGTGAAGGAAGTGCACGGTTCCGGCGGCTACGGCATGCTGGTCGGCCCCATGGCCGACAAGGCGCAGATCGAGATTTTCCGCGCCAAGCTGAAGCATGACCCGGCCAATTTCATCGCCCAGCCCACCCTTGCCCTGTCCACCTGCCCGACGCTGGTGGAAAAAGGCATCGCGCCCCGCCACGTGGACCTGCGGCCGTTCATCCTGACCGGCAGCGACAAGGTGCGGATCGTGCCGGGCGGGCTCACCCGCGTCGCCATGAAGGAGGGATCGCTGGTGGTGAATTCCAGCCAGGGCGGCGGCACCAAGGACACCTGGGTTCTCGACGCCTGAACCGCGGCTTCGCCATGTCTCGCGGTGCCGCACCCGCGGCACCCTTCTCATCCTTCTGCCAGATGGGCTGACCATGCTCTCCCGCACCGCCGAAAACCTCTATTGGCTGTCGCGCTATGTGGAGCGCGCCGATTGTCTCGCGCGTATCCTCGATGTCGCCCAGCGCCTGTCCTACACCCCCGTGCCCACCGAAGCCCCGACCAATGAATGGGGCTCCGCCGTGCTCACCGCCGGCTGCGCCGAGGAATTCGTCGCCCGGCACGGCCCGCTGGAGGAGGCGAACGAGGACCATGTGGTCTCCTTCCTCGCCTTCGACCTCGACAATCCGAGCTCCATCCGCAACTGCTTCGAGGTGGCGCGCACCAACGCGCGCTCGGTGCGCACCGCGCTGACCTCGGAAATGTGGGACGTCATCAATTCGTCCTGGATCGAGCTGCGCTCCTTCCCCGACAAGGCGCTCAGCCGCGAGGAACTGGCGCGCTTCCTGGCGTTCGTGAAGGAAACCTCGCTGCGCTTCGACGGCGCCACCTTCCGCACCATGCTGCGCAACGACGCCTATTGGTTCACCCGCGCCGGCGCCCATGTGGAGCGCGCCGACAACACCGCCCGCATCCTGGACGTGAAGTATCACGTGCTGCTGCCGGAGCAGGAGCATGTGGGCGGGCCGCTGGACTATTTCCAATGGGCCTCGATCCTGCGCTCGGTGTCTGCGCTCACCGCGTTCCACTGGGTCTATCGCGACAGCGTGAAGCCGTGGCTGGTGGCGGATCTTCTGATCCTCAACCGCGCCATGCCGCGTTCGCTCGCCAGCTGCTACGACAATCTCTCGCGCTGCCTGGACGACATCGCCGGCGCCTATGGCCGGCAGGGTCCCGCCCAGCGGCTTGCGAGAACCACCCAGGCGCGGCTGTCAAACCGGACCATCGAGGATATCTTCCAGAGCGGCCTGCATGAGTTCATCAGCGAATTCATCACCGACAACAACAAGCTGGCCGCAGAGATCACCGAACAATATCTCGTCTGACGGCCGGCTTTGCCGATCAGGAATGGATGAGGCGAGGGCAGAACAATGCGGGTTCGCATTTACCATCAGATCATCCACAAACTGGAGCCGGGGCTGCGGATCGCCACGGCCACCATCAAGCTCACCCCCCGCAATCACGAAGGCCAGCACATCGTGCGCTGGCCGCTGGATGTGCAGCCCGATTGCCGGCTCTATCCCCATGAGGATGCGTTCGGAAACCTGTGCCACACGTTCTCGGTCGAGGGGCCGCTGGAGCACATCACCCTGCTCGCCGAGGGCGATGTGGAAACCCGCGACATGACCGGCGTGGTGCGCGGCACGGTGGAGCGCTTTCCCCCCTCCCTGTTCCTGCGGCAGACCGATTTCACCATGCCCGACGCGCAGATCGAGGCCATGGCGGCCGAGGCGGTGGATGCGGACGGCCCGCTGGCCCAGGCCCACGCCCTGATGGGGCTGATCCATGAGGCGGTCGAGGAAGTCCCCGTGGAAAGCGCGGCGGTGGCCCGCGCGGCTGCCGCGGTGCTGGCGGAAGGTGAGGGCACATCGGGAGAGATCGCCCATGTGTTCACCTCCGCCGCGCGCCATCTGCGCATCCCGGCCCGGCATATTTCCGGCTATGCGACGCAGGATGACGCGCCCGGCACGGCGCGCGAATGGGCGGAAGTGCATGTGCCCAAGCTCGGCTGGGTGGCGTTCGACTGCGGGCGCAAGGTCTGCGCCACGGAAGAGCATGTGCGGGTGGCGGTGGCGCTGGATTCGCTCGGCGTCGCCCCGGTGCGCGGCACCGGCATCAATGCCAGCGAGGAGGCCAGGGCCAATGCGGTGACCCACTCCTCGCACCACGGACAGAGCCAGAGCCAGACCCAGGAATGAACAAGGGGCTCAGGACTGAACCGGCACGGGCGCGGATCGCCGGCAGGCGGTGACCGCCCGTTTGGGCTTGACCCCGGACGCATCCCTTGCGATGCGGGCGCACCACATCCGGCACCGGAGGCATTCATGAGCGAGACGCCCGCCTACGATCCCGCCAACATCTTCGCCAAGATCCTGCGCGGCGAACTGCCGGCCCATAAGGTCTATGAAGACGACCGCGCGCTCGTCTTCCTCGACATCATGCCCCGCGCCCCCGGCCATGCGCTGGTGATTCCCAAGGCGCGGGCCCGCAACATCCTCGACATCGCGCCCGACGATCTCGCTTATGTGGCGCAGATCGCCCAGAAGGTGGCGCGGGCCGCCATGCGCGTGTTCGCGGCCGATGGCATCACGGTGCAGCAGTTCAACGAGGCGGCCGGCGGGCAGGAGGTGTTCCACCTGCATGTGCACGTGATCCCCCGCCACGACGGCGTCGCGCTGAAGCCGCCGGTCTCCTTCCGGGAAGACAATGCGGTGCTCGCCGAACAGGCGGCGAAGCTCAAGGCAGAACTCGCCCGGTGACCCCCGGTCGCGCCGTCCCCCGCGCCGGCGTGCGCATTCACGCGCCGGCGCGGCTGCATCTCGGCTTTCTCGACCTCGGCGGCGCGCTCGGCCGGCGCTTCGGCAGTCTCGGCCTGACGCTGGAGGCCCCGGAAACCCGCGTGCGCATCGCGACGACGGCGCAGGACGCCGTGGCCGGTCCCGATGCCACGCGCGCCGCGCGGGCGCGCGACCTGGTGCGCGCCGCCCTCGCCATCGACCTGCCGCTGGTCATCACGGTGGAGGCCGCGCTTCCGGCCCATGGCGGCCTCGGCTCCGGCACCCAATTGGCGCTGGCGGTGGCGATGGGCGTGGCCCGCCTCGCCGCCCGACCACTGACTGCGCGCGACGCGGCCCGCCTGCTGCAGCGCGGACGCCGCTCAGCCATCGGCATCGGCGCCTTCGAGACCGGCGGCGTGATTCTCGATGGCGGCAAGCCGATGCTGCCCAACGCCCCGGACGTGGGCGCCGCGCCGCCCGTTCTCGCCCGCCTGCCGGTGCCCGAGGCGTGGCGCATCCTGCTGGTGTACGACGCCGCGAAAAGCGGTCTCTCCGGCGAGGCCGAGACGCGCGCCATGGAGACGCTGCCGCCGTTCGCCCAATCGCTTGCCGCCCATCTGTGCCATCTGGTGCTGATGCAGGCGCTGCCCGCCCTTGCGGAAGGCGATGTGATCGCTTTCGGCAGCGCCATCGGCGCCGTGCAGAAACATCTGGGGGATCATTATGCCGCGGCGCAGGGCGGCGGGCGCCATACCAGCGCGGATGTCGCCCACGCCCTTGCCTTTATTGAAGAAAACGGGATTCCCGGGGTCGGCCAGACGTCCTGGGGGCCGACCGGCTTCGCCATTGTGGGGAGCGCGGCGCGCGGGGAAGCGCTTTTGCAGGCGCTGCGCACTCGCTATGCTGACCGCGCGAACCTTTCGTTCGCATGCGTGCGGGGAAACAACCGCGGCGCCACGATCGTCGATCTGCCGGGGCAGGATTTGCCCTAAGCCGTTCGGCGCATCGAGCGCAGCCACCCGCTTTCCTGTTTCCCCGGACGGAGCAAGACGGCCATGGCCACCGCCGCCCCCATTCTGCATATGATTTCGCCCCTGCCCCACGTGAGCCCGTTCGATGTGAACATGGCGGTGGACGCGGGCTATGGGCATCTGATGCCCTATTCCAACGTGACGCTGGATCAGGTCCGCGACCTGACGCAGGACATGATGTTCTCCCGCGCGCCGGAAGCCGCGCCGCGCACCGGCCTGTTCATCGGCGGCAAGGATGCGGGCCTCGCGCTCGACATGGCCGATGCGGCGCGCGCGGCGCTGTTTCCCCCGTTCGAGATTTCGATCTTCGCCGATCCCGCCGGCGCCTTCACCACCGCCGCCGCCATGGTGGCGCTCGCGGAGCAGGAGGCCGGCACGCCGGGCCTTGCGGGCATGCGGGTGCAGGTCTATGGCGCCACCGGCGTGGTGGGCGGCATCGCGGCCGTGCTGGCGGCGAAGGCGGGTGCGCAGGTGGTCCTGGTGGGCCATCGCGATATCGCCAGCGTTGCCACCAAGGCGGACGATTTCCACGAGCGCTTCGGTGTCGCCCTCTCCGCGGTCGCGGCCCGCACGGACGCGGAAAAGCATGCCCTGGTGGAGGAAGCCGACCTGATTCTCGCCGCCGGCCGGGCGGGGGTAGAAATTCTCTCGCCCGCTCACCTTGCGTCGGCGCGGGAGCTGAAAGTCGCCGCCGACGTGAATGCCGTGCCGCCAGCCGGCATTGCCGGCATCGGCCCCCATGACAAGGGCGTCGCATTGCCTCATGGTGTCGGCATCGGAGCCCTCGCCATCGGGAATCTGAAATACCGGGTCCAGCATGCGTTGCTCCGGCGCCTGCACGAAACCGACACGGCCCTCTTCATCGGCCTCGACGAGGCCTTCGCGCTGGCCAGGCAGATGGCCGCGGCGTTGCAAATTGCGGGTTGAGCTTATGGATCTCGCCGTCATCGCCCTGTCCGCGCGTCCCCTGGCGGCGAGCGCCGCGCGCGCCGGTTTCGCGGCGCTTTCCCTCGACCTGTTCGCCGATCTCGACACCTGCGCCAATGCCGCGCGCTGCGTGCGCGTGCACAAGAAGAACGGCTTTTCCTTCGACGGCGACGATCTCATCCAGGCGCTCGCGAACCTCTCGCCCCCCGGCCTGCCGGTGGTGCTGGGCGGTGGGTTCGAGGACGATACGCCGCTGATGACCCGCATCGCCGAGCGCAATCCCATCCTCGGCAACATGGCCGAGACGGTGCGCGTGCTGAAGGATCCGCTGGCGCTCGCGGCCCTGTGCGGCCATCTCGGCATCGCCTTTCCGCCGGTGACGCTGGACGCGCCGGACGGCGCGCTGGCCGGCGCGCCGCTGCTGGAAAAGAAGATTGGTGGCGCCGGCGGCAGCCACATCCGCCGCCGCGCGCCGGAGGAGACCGGCCCGCCCGCGCCCGGCCATTATCTGCAACGCGAAGTCAGCGGCACCGCTTATTCGCTGCTGATACTTTCCAATGGAAAGGAAGCGCTCCCGGTCGGCACGAGCTGGCAATGGTCGCACTCAGATACCGACCATCCGTTCCGCTATGGCGGCGCGGTCGGGCCGGTGCCTCTGCCCGCCAAGCATGCGGCGGCGATCCTCGCCGGTGCGCTGCGCATCGCCACCGTGTGCGGCCTCGTGGGCCTGATCTCGGTGGACGTGCTGGTGGAGGCGGACCGCTGGTGGCTGGTGGAGATCAATCCCCGGATCGGCGCGAGCATCGACATTTTCGACGTCGATCCCATGCCACCCTTGCTGGCGCTGCATCTGGCGGCGTGCGGCGGCAAGCTGCCCAAGGCCCTGCCGCAGTCCAAGGGCGCCACCGCCGCCGGCATTCTCTATGCCGAACGTGACGTGATGATTCCCGCCGGCGCCTGGCCGAACCAAGTGTGCGACCGCACCGCCGCCGGCACCGTCATTCCCGCCGGCGCCCCGATCTGCACGGTGAAGCGCACGGCGCGCGACATGTCGGCCGCCGTGGAGCAGGTGCGCGACGGGTTGGCCGAAATGCGCAAGCACCTCGGCCTGCCGCAGAGCCAGCAGGTGGCGAGCGAGGCATGAGCCGGCCCGATCTTTCGCGCCGCGCCGCCGCTCTGGTGGACGCGCTGATCCATGATGCCGATGCGCTGCGCCTTGCGGTCTCCACCGGACCGCACGGCGCGCGGATCGTCGATGCCGGCATCGCCGCGCGCGGCGGGCTGGAGGCGGGACGGCGGATCGCCGAAATCTGCCTCGGCGGGCTCGGGCAGGTGGCGTTCCAGACCAGCGACCGCTTCGCGCCCTGGACCACGCTCGTCACGGTGGGCACGTGTGACCCGGTGCTCGCCTGCCTCGGCAGCCAATACGCCGGCTGGCAGCTTTCGGCCGGCGATTTCTTCGCCCTCGGCTCCGGCCCCGGCCGCGCCACGGCGGCGAAGGAGCCGCTGTTTGCCGAGCTCGGCTTGCGCGAACAGGGCGAAGACATCGCCCTGGTGCTGGAAACCGGCCAGATGCCGCCGGCCGAGGTGATCGAGCAGATCCGCGCCGCCACCGCGGTCGCGGGGGAAAACATCACCCTCATTCTCACGCCCACCAGCAGCCTTGCGGGCGGAGTGCAGATCGCGGCGCGGGTGCTGGAGGTGGCGCTTCACAAGGCCCATGCCCTGCATTTCCCGCTGGATCGCATCCTCGACGGGCGCGGCAGCGCGCCGGTGCCGCCATCGGCGCCGGATTTCATCGTCGCCATGGGCCGCACCAATGATGCGACCCTCTATGGCGGCGAGGTGCAGCTTCACGTAAGCGGCCCGGCGGACGAGGCGCGCGACCTCGCGCAGAACCTGCCGAGCCTCACCTCCCGCGACCACGGCCGGCCGTTCGCCGAGGTGTTCGCCGCCTATGAGTGCGATTTCTACCGCATCGACCCGCTGCTGTTTTCCCCGGCGCAGGTGCTGGTCACGGCCGTGGACCATAGCGTGAGCTTTTCGGCTGGGGCGATCGATCCGGCGCTGATCGCCCGCTCGTTTGCCGGCTGATTATCCATGGCGGCGGCATTCGATCCCCGCATCGCGATCTTTGCCGAGCGGGCGGATTGGCACACCCGCCGGCTGTTCGCGGCGCTGAAGAAGCGCGGCCGCGCGGCGCGGCTGCTGTCGCTGAAATCCTGCGGCTTCGCGGTGGGCGCGACGCCCCACGGCCTGCTGCTGCCGGGGTTCGAGGAGGCGCTTCCCCAAAGCGCCTTCGTGCGCATCATGCCCGGCGG